>NZ_CP104007.1:1192500-1492500 GCF_029201545.1 Devosia sp. FJ2-5-3
CAAGGCCGTGGGCGAGCCGCCGTTCATGCTGGCGATGAGCGTCGTCGAGGCGCTCGGCATGGCGGTGGCGAGCGTGGGGGACTATCGCACGGCCCCGCGGCTCGATACGCCGGTGACGCCGGAGCGCGTGTTGATGGGCGTCGAACGGATCAAGCGCGAGGCGCGGGGGTGAGGAATTTGGGCCCGATGACATCACCCCCACCCTCGTTCCCTCCCCACAAGGGGGAGGGAAGCTTGGCCGGTGATGGCTGGACCAGCGTGACCACCTCAGCTTCAGTCGTCTCCCTCCCCCTCCGTGGGGAGGGATCAAGGGTGGGGGGACGCAGGAGATGAATTCCTCCGCCCTCGAAAGCTTCCTTGCTGCCAATCGGGATGTGATTGCCTGCGAGCTGATGCAGGTGCGGGGGTCTTCGCCGCGGGCGGAGGGGACGTTCATGCTGGTGGGCATGGGGGCGATTTTCGGGACGATCGGGGGCGGGGCGCTCGAATATATGGTCATCGACCATGCGCGCCGGCTGATCGCCGAGGGGCGGGCCGAGGAGGCGATGGATGTGCCGCTGGGGCCGGAAATCGGCCAATGCTGCGGCGGGCGGGTGAACGTGGGGCTGCGCTATGCCGACGCGGCGATTCGGCGGGAGCTGGCGGGGCGCGTGGCGACCGAGGAAAACGCCGAACCGCATGTCTATGTGTTCGGCGCGGGGCATGTCGGACGGGCGCTGGCGCAGATGCTCTCGATTTTGCCGGTGCGCTCGGAGGTGATCGATACGCGGCAGGAGGAGCTCGATCTGCTTGCGCCCGGCATCGCCTTCCGGCGCGTGGCCATGCCCGAGGCGGTGGTGCGGGCGGCGCCGGCGGGAAGCGCCTTCGTCATCATGACCCACGACCATGCGCTTGATTTTCTTATCGCTTTTGAGGCCTTGGGGCGGGCCGACTGTGCTTATGTCGGCATGGTGGGCTCGAAAACCAAGCGCGCGAAATTTGCCAGCTGGTTCCTCGAACAGGGCGGAAAAAGAGAGGCGCTTGAGCGACTTGTGCTGCCGATCGGTGCGCAAGGGCTTGGGGATAAACGCCCATCTGTTATTGCGGTGCTGGCGGCAGCCGAAATTATGGTTCAGATTGGGGGACGGGAAGCTACGAACGGGCGAACGCTCACCCCCATGACAAGGGGGGTGACGAGTGGACATTGATATGCCCAATCGGCTTGAACTGATCGGAATTACCAAGAGATTTCCTGGCGTTCTGGCCAATGACAATGTGTCATTCTCGGTCAAGCCGGGGGAAATCCATGCGCTGCTGGGGGAAAACGGCGCGGGAAAATCCACCCTCGTCAAGATGATCTACGGCATCATGCAGCCCGATGCGGGCGAAATCCGCTGGAATGGCGAGAGCGTCGTCGTCACCAATCCCAAGGCCGCGCGAAAGCTCGGCGTCGGCATGGTATTCCAGCATTTCTCGCTGTTCGAGGCGATGACGGTTCTGGAAAACATCGCGCTGGGCATGGATGCGAAAATCCCGGCGCGTGAACTCGAGGCGCAGATCCGGGAGGTGATGCAGACCTATGGGCTGCTGCTCGATCCGCACCGCACCGTGGCGACGCTGTCGGTGGGCGAACGCCAGCGCATCGAAATCGTGCGGGCGCTGCTGCTCAACCCCAAACTCCTGATCATGGACGAGCCGACTTCGGTCTTGACGCCGCAGGAGGTGGAGCAGCTGTTCACCGTGCTGCGCCAGCTGGCGTCGGAGGGGTGCTCGATCCTCTACATTTCGCACAAGCTGCACGAGATCAAGGCGCTGTGCGACAATGCGACGATCCTGCGCGGCGGCAAACTGGTGGACACGTGCGACCCCAGGGTCGAGACCAGCCGATCGATGGCCGAAAAGATGATCGGCAGCAATCTCAGAGACATCGTCAAGCCGGCAGGGCGCAGTTTTGGCGACGCCAAGCTGGTGGTCACCAGACTGTCGACGGTGAAGGGCGGGCATTTCGACGTGCCCGTAGACGGCGCCAGTTTTTCGGTGCGGGCCGGGGAGATCCTCGGCATTGCCGGGGTGGCCGGCAATGGACAGAACGCGCTGCTCGACGCGCTTTCAGGGGAAATCCGCAGCGAGAACCGCGACGCCATCACGCTCGATGGACGCGGCATCGGGCAGATGGAGCCGACGGAGCGGCGCCGGCAAGGGCTTTGCGCCGTGCCGGAGGAGCGCAATGGCCATGCGGCCGTGGGCGATTTCTCGCTGTCCGAGAATTCGGTGCTGACGGCGCGCGACCGGATGGGCATGGTCGGCGCGGGGATGATCAAGTCCAGCGTCGCCAAGCTCTATACCGGCAAGGTCATCGCCGATTTTGCCGTCAAGGCGCTGGGGCCGGCCTCGCTGGCCGGGTCGCTCTCGGGCGGGAATTTGCAGAAATACATCATGGGGCGGGAGATCCTGCAAAGGCCATCGGTGCTGGTGGTGAGCCAGCCGACCTGGGGCGTGGACGCGGGGGCGGCGGCGGCCATCCACCAGGCTCTGGTGGATCTGGCGGCGTCGGGATCGGCCATCGTGGTCATCAGCCAGGACCTCGATGAGCTGCGGGCGCTGTGCGATACGCTTGCCGTTATCAATATGGGGCGTCTGAGCCCGGTAAGGCCGGCGGGGGATTTCACCGTCGAGGAGATCGGCCTGCTGATGGGTGGGGTGCATGGGGGGATGGAAGAAATTGACGCAGTTCCGGCTTGAAAAAAGGCCTGAGCCCAGCAAGGCAATGCTCTACCTGACCCCGATAGGGGCAGTGCTGGCAACAGCCATAGTGGGCGCCATTGTCTTCTCGCTGATCGGCTATGACGGCATCGGCGCGGTGCGGGAAATTTTTCTCACGCCGCTGCTCAATCCTCTCAAATGGCAGGATCTGGCCGTCAAATCGGCGCCGCTGATCATCATCGCTGTGGGGCTTTCCATCGGCTATCGGGCCAATGTGTGGAACATCGGCGCCGAGGGGCAATATGTGCTCGGAGGCCTCGCGGCCACGGGCGTTGCGCTGCTGACGCGCGATTTCAGCGGCCCGTGGATCCTGCCGCTGATGATCGTCGCGGGCATGCTGGGCGGCATGGCCTGGGCAGTCGTGCCTGCCTTTCTCAAGACCAGGCTGCAGGTCAACGAAATCCTCACCAGCCTGATGCTGACCTATGTCGCCATCCAGTTGCTCAATTATCTCGTCATCGGGCCCTGGAAGGACCCGATGGGGTTCGGCTTTCCGCAAACGCGGATGTTCACCGCCGACCAGATGCTGCCGCGCATCGTGCCGGGGACGATCGTTCATCTCGGCGCGCCGATCGCCATCGTGGTGGCCATTGCCGCATGGTTCTTCATGAGCCGGTCGGTTCTCGGCTACCAGATCAAGGTGGTGGGCGCGGCGCCGAGCGCAGCGCGCTATGGCGGGTTCTCGGTCAACAAGACCATCTGGCTGGCGCTGCTGACAAGCGGCGCCCTGGCCGGACTTGCCGGCGTGCTCGAAGCGGCTGGACCCTTCGGACGCATGGTGCCGTCTTTCCCGACCAATTACGGCTTTACCGCCATTATCGTCGCCTTTCTCGGGCGACTGCATCCGATCGGCATCATCTTCGCCGGTCTCGCCATGGCAGTTGCCGTGGTGGGCGGGGAAGTGGCGCAGACCACGATCAAGCTGCCCGTTGCCGCGGTCGGCATTTTCCAGGCCATGATGCTGTTCTTCCTGCTCGCCAGCGACGTCTTGGTGCGCTACCGCGTGCGGTTGGGGACACGGCGCGAATTGGAGGTGGCGCGATGAACCCGGATTTGCTGATCCCGATCATCATCACGCTGGTTGGGGCCTCGACGCCGATCCTCATCGCCGGCCTCGGTGAGCTTGTGGTCGAAAAGAGCGGCGTGCTCAATCTCGGTGTCGAGGGGATGATGCTGATCGGCGCGGTCGTCGCCTTTGCCGTCACCTATACGACCGGCAATCACTGGCTGGCGATCCTCTGCGCAGCCCTGGCGGCCACCGCCGCCTCGATGATCTTCGCTTTCCTGACGCTGACCCTGTCGGCCAGCCAGGTGGCGACGGGCCTCGCCCTGACCATTTTCGGCACGGGGTTTTCCGCCCTGTTCGGGCAGGCTTATACCGGCAAGCCGATTGCCATCTTTGACTCGGTGTTTCCCGACGAGCTGGAAAACCACCCGTTCTGGCGCGTGGTGTTCGATCACAGCCCGCTGGTGTTCTTCTCGCTGTTCATGGTGGTGGCGGTCTGGTGGTTTCTCAACAAGAGCCGGGCAGGGCTGATCTTGCGGGCCGTGGGCGAGAATGATTTTTCGGCCCATTCCATCGGCTATTCGGTGATCAAGGTGCGCTATGCCGCCGTCGCGTTCGGCGGCGCCATGGCAGGGATCGCCGGGAGCTGCTTTCCGCTGTTGCTCACCCCACAATGGGCCGAGCGGCTGACGGCGGGCCGGGGTTGGATTGCTCTGGCTCTCGTGGTGTTCGCCGCCTGGCGACCCTTCCGGCTTCTCGCCGGCGCCTATCTCTTCGGGCTGGTGATGACCATCGAGGTCTACACCAAGGCTTCGGGCAGCATGGGCCTCTTCCCGTCCGAATTCTGGGCGGCTCTACCCTATCTGGCGACGATCATCGTTCTCGTGCTGATCTCGCTGCGGCGCTCCGGAAACTCGGCCGCGCCGGCCTGCCTGGGCAAGCCTTTTATGCCCGGCCAATAATAACAATAAGCCTAGAGATGTCAGTCAAGGAGAAGACAGCATGACTATTCTAACCCGCCGTACGGCGCTCAAGCTTGGAGCCGCCGGCTTCATGCTCACGATTGCGAGCCAGCTCGCCCTCGGCCAGGACGGCCCGCTCAAGATCGGTTTCGTCAATGTCGGCCCCAAGGACGACAATGGCTGGACCTATGGCCACTGGGTTGCCGCACAGGCGCTCGAGGAAGAATTCGGCGATGCGATCGAAATCACCTTCGTGGAAAGCGTGCCGGAAGGCCCGGACTGCGAACGCGTGCTGCGCGAACTGGCCCAGCAGGGCAACAAGATCATCTTCGCCACCAGCTTCGGCTTCGGCGACTATGTGATCAAGGTCGCCCGCGAATTCCCCGACGTGATCTTCGAGCACGCCACCGGCTACCAGCGCTCGGAAAATGTCGGCACCTATAACGCCCGCTTCCACGAAGGTCGCGCCGTCATGGGGACGCTGGCCGGTCATCTCAGCCAGACCAAGAATATCGGCTATATCGGCTCGTTCCCGATCCCCGAAGTGGTGATGGGCATCAACGCCTTCACGCTCGCTGCCCGCAAGATCAACCCGGAAATCACCGTGAACGTGGTCTGGCTCTCGAGCTGGCACGACCCGGCCAAGGAAGCCGACGCGGCCCGCGCCCTCATCGACCAGGGCGCCGACATCATCGTGCAGCACACGGACGGCCCGGCGGCTCTCCAGGTTGCCGAAGAGCGCGGCATCATCGGTGGTTTCGGCCAGGGCGCCGACATGAGCGCCTTCGCGCCCAAGTCGCACCTCTCCGCGATCATCGACGTCTGGGCACCGCACTATATCCAGGTGATCAAGGATGTGCAGGCCGGTACCTGGGTTTCCGACGACAGCTGGCCGGGCATTGCCGCGGGCGAAGTGGTCATCGGGCCCTATAACGAGAAGATCCCGGCCGACGTCGTCGCCGCTGCCGAAGCCGTCAAGGCCGGTATCGTCGATGGTTCGGTCAATCCGTTCACCGGCCCGATCGTCGACAACACCGGCACCGAGCGCGTGCCGGCCGGCCAGACCATCGATGACGCAGGCCTCTGGGCCATGGACTGGTATGTCGAGGGCGTGAAGGCCTAAGCGGCCTTTTCATCCACGACCTCACGACAAAAGGGGGGCGGGTTCATCCCCGCCCTCAACCTTGAAGGGGAGCCGAAATGGGCGATCTAGCTATTTTCTATGAATGGTCGATGTTTGCAGTGCGCTGGCTGCATGTGGTGACGGCCATCGCCTGGATCGGCTCATCCTTTTACTTCATTGCGCTCGACCTTGGCCTGCGCAAGACGCCGAGCCTGCCGCCGCTCGCCCATGGCGAGGAATGGCAGGTGCATGGCGGGGGCTTTTATCACATCCAGAAATATCTCGTGGCGCCGGAATTTTTGCCCGAGCACCTGACCTGGTTCAAATGGGAAAGCTACGCGACCTGGCTATCGGGCGCGATGCTTCTGGCGCTGCTCTATTATGTGGGCGCGGACCTTTTCCTCATCGATCGCAATGTGCTCGACGTGCCCAATTGGGTGGCGATCCTGCTCTCGGCGGGCTCGATCGTCTTGGGCTGGCTGCTTTATGACGCGCTTTGCAAATCACCCATTGGCCAATCGACCACGGGGCTGATGCTGGTGTTGTTCGCGATCCTCGTGGCGATGAGCTGGGGCTATACGCAGCTTTTCACCGGCCGCGCGGCGATGCTGCATATGGGCGCGTTTACCGCGACCATCATGACGGCGAACGTTGCCATGATTATCATTCCCAACCAGAAGATCGTGGTGGGTGATCTCAAGGCGGGGCGCGTGCCGGACGCCAAATATGGCAAGATCGCCAAGCAGCGGAGCCTCCATAACAACTACCTGACGCTGCCCGTTATCTTTTTCATGCTCTCGAGCCACTATCCGCTGGCCTTCGCCACGCAGTGGAACTGGGTGATCGCTTCGCTGATCTTCCTCGTCGGCGTGGTCATCCGGCACTATTTCAACACCCGCCACGCAAGGAAGGGCAATCCGCACTGGACCTGGGCGGTCGCGGTGATCCTCTTCCTCATCATCGCCTGGCTCTCGACGGCGCCGAAGATCGGCGAGAGCGGGGAGGCACTGGTGTCGGCTAGCGCCGAACGTTTCATGGCGGCCGAGCATTTCGAGGCGGCGAGCCTTGCGGTGCAGACACGCTGCGCCATGTGCCACACGGCTGAGCCGAGCTGGGAGGGCGTCTACCAGGCGCCCAAGCATGTCATTCTCGACAACGACGCTGATATCGCCAACCATGCCCATGAGATTGCGATCCAGGCCGGTTATTCGCACGCCATGCCGCCGGGCAATGTCACCGCCATGACCGATGCGGAGCGCGCGCTGCTGGTTGAGTGGTTCCGCGAGGGGTCGGGGTCATGACCCGCACAATTCTGCGCGGTCGGGTACTGAGCTTTGTCCGTGCGCCGCAGGGGATCGAGGATAGCAAGAGCTATCTCTATCTCGAGGACGGCGCCGTCACCATGGCGGATGGCAGCATCGTGTCGGTGGGGGAGTTTGAGGCCGCCGACAAGAGCGATGCCATTGTCATCGACCACCGGCCGAACCTGATCCTGCCTGGGTTCATCGATCTGCACCTGCACTATGTGCAGAGCCAGATGCTGGCGGCTTATGCCGGCTCGCTGCTCGAGTGGCTCAATACCTATACCTTCATCGAGGAGCAGAAATTCTCCCAGCAGGGCCATGCCGATGCGGTGGCGGTGGATTTTTACGACAATCTGATCCGCCACGGCACGACCACGGCGGTGGCCTATTGCTCGAGCCATCCGCGCTCGGTGGATGCCTATTTTGCCGAGGCGCAGCGGCGCAATATGCTTGTCGTCGGCGGCAAGGTGATGATGGATCGCAATGCGCCCGAGGCGCTCTGCGACAGTGCCCAGTCCGGCTATGACGACACTAAGGCGCTGATCGCGCGTTGGCATGGGCGGGGTCGGGCGCACTACGCCATTTCGCCGCGCTTTGCCATTACCTCGACGCCCGAGCAGCTCGAGATGAGCCGGGCCTTGGTGGCTGAGCACCCTGATTGCTATGTGCAGACCCATCTCGGGGAAAACGACGCCGAGATCGCCTATTCCATGGAGCTCTATCCGGCGGCCAAGGACTATACCGGCATCTACGAGGATCATGGGCTTTTAGGGCCCAAGACGCTGCTGGGACACTGCATCCATCTCAACCATCGCGAGACCGCGGTGTTGGCTGAGACCGGATCGGTGGCGGTGTTCTGCCCGACGTCCAATCTTTTCCTCGGCTCGGGCCTGTTCGATCTTGACCGGCTGAGCAAGGCCGGGGTGCGGATCGGGCTCGCCACTGATATCGGCGGGGGCACCAGCTTTTCCATGCTCCGCACCATGGATGAGGGGTTCAAGATCCAGCAATTGCGCGGGCATCGCTGGAACCCGCTGGCCAGTTTCCACCAGTCGACGCGCGGCAATGCCGAGGCGCTGGGGCTGGCCGACAGGATCGGAACCATCGCCCCGGGCAGCGACGCCGATCTCATCGTGCTCGATGCGCGGGCGACCCCGGCCATGCGGATGCGCATGGCAACAGTGGAAACGCTCGTCGAAGAATTGTTCCTGCTCCAGACGATGGGCGACGATCGGGCAATAGCCGAAGTCTATGTTGCTGGCGCAAAGGCGAAGTCAACTTTAGGCGGGTTGTGACACAAGCTGCGATGGCCTAAAGCTGTCGCCAAGCTGTTATCAAAAGGCATATGGTATGAGCGACTACCCAACGAAATCCGGCCTTTCTGTTCATCCGCTGCTGGTGGATTTCGTCGAAAAGGAAGCCCTTCCCGGGCTGGCCGTGAGTGCAGACCAGTTCTGGAACGGACTGGCGGCCCTGGCCAAAGAACATGTCCCGACCAATGAGCGCCTGCTGGCCAAGCGCGACGATATCCAGGGCAAGATCGATGACTGGCATCGCGCCAATGGCGCCGTGGCCGGCAAGGAAGACGCCTATCAGGCGTTCCTGCGCGAGATCGGCTATCTCGTCGACGAGCCCGCTGACTTCTCCATCGAGACCGAAAACCTCGACCCGGAAATTTCCAGCATTTGCGGCCCCCAGCTGGTGGTGCCGGTTTCCAATGCCCGCTATGCGCTGAACGCGGCCAATGCCCGTTTCGGCAGCCTTTACGATGCGCTCTATGGCACCGACGCGATCAGCCGCGATGGCGATCTGGCGCCGGGCAGGGGTTTTAACGAGGCACGCGCCGCCGCCGTTGTGGCCAAGGCGGCCGAATTCCTCGATGCCAGCTTCCCTCTGGCAGGCGGCAGCCACAAGGATGCAACAGGCTATCACATCGTCCAGGAAGGCGATGTGAAGATGCTGTTCGTCGACACGTCTATCGGTCGCACCGGCCTGCGCGATCCCGACGCATTTGTCGGCTATGCCGGCACGGAAAAATCCGGCGAGATCGTGCTCAAGCACAATGGCTTGCATGTGATCCTGGTGATCGCTCCGGAAACCGCTATCGGCTCCAAGCACGCTGCCGGCCTTAGCGACGTCGTTGTCGAGGCCGCGCTGACCACGATCCAGGATTGTGAAGATTCGGTCGCGGCCGTCGATGCCGAAGACAAGGTCGGCGTTTATCGCAATTGGCTTGGCCTGATGAACGGGACCCTTGAGGACACGTTCGAAAAGGGCGGCAAGCAGGTTACCCGCAAGCTCAGTGCCGACCGGACCTATAAGGACATTCGCGGCAATGAGCTGGTGCTCAAGGGCCGCTCGCTGCTGCTGGTGCGCAATGTTGGTCACCTGATGACCACCGATGCGGTGCTGCTCGATGGCAAGCCGATCGGCGAAGGCTTGATGGATGCCGCCGTGACCGCGCTCTGCGCGATGCATGACAAGGGCGGCAATTCGCGGACCGGCGCAACCTATGTGGTCAAGCCCAAGATGCATGGCCCCGAGGAAGTGGCCTTTGCCTGCGCCATCTTCGCCTCGGTCGAAAAGTTCCTGGGCCTTGCGCCCAATACGATCAAGATCGGCATCATGGACGAGGAGCGCCGCACCTCGGCCAACCTCAAGGCTGCCATCTATGAAGCGCGTGAGCGCGTGTTCTTCATCAATACGGGCTTCCTCGACCGCACCGGCGACGAAATCCATACCTCGATGGAAGCCGGCCCGGTGCTGCGCAAGGACGAGATCAAGGCCGAGCGCTGGATTGCTTCCTACGAAGACCGCAACGTTCTGATTGGTCTGGCTTGCGGGTTCTCGGGCAAGGCCCAGATCGGCAAGGGCATGTGGGCGCGTCCCGACGACATGGCTGCGATGATGGAGTCCAAGATCGGCCATCCGAACGCGGGCGCCAATACCGCCTGGGTGCCGTCGCCGACCGCCGCGATCCTCCACGCGCTGCACTATCACCAGGTCGATGTGTTCGAGGCCCAGCGCCGTCGGCACAACCAGGCTCTGCCGGGTCTCAGCGAACTGTTCTCCATGCCGGCGCTCGACGCCTCGACCCTCAGCCACGACGAGATCGTGCGCGAGCTCGAGAACAATGCGCAGGGCATTCTGGGCTATGTCGTCCGCTGGGTGCAGCAGGGCGTGGGCTGTTCCAAGGTGCCTGACATCAACAATGTCGGCCTGATGGAAGACCGCGCCACCTGCCGCATTTCGAGCCAGGCCGTTGCCAACTGGCTGCGCCACGGCCTCGTCAGCCGCGACGAGGTGACCTCGGTGTTCGAGCGCATGGCCAAGGTGGTCGATGAGCAGAACGCCGGCGACCCGATCTATCGGCCGATGGCCGAGAATTATCAGTCGGTGGCCTTCCAGGCCGCGCTCGATCTGGCGCTCAAGGGCGTCGACCAGCCGAGCGGCTACACCGAACCGCTGCTCCACGCCGCCCGCCGCAAGGTCAAGGCCCGCGACAAGAAGTAGACATTTTGGTTTTTGAGTTGGAAGACCCCCGCGTGAGCGGGGGTTTTTGTATTTGGGGGGATGGTGCGAAGGCTACCCCCTCCCGAGCGCCGCTAGGGCCTGCGGCCTAAGCTTTGCTTGCCCTCCCCTCAAGGGGGAGGGTGGAGACGGCGACGGAGCCGAGGACTGAGGAAGTACCCCCTCCTAACCTCCCCCTGAAAAGGGGGAGGGACGCATCGGGGAGCGGGACGGATTAAAGTGCACTGACGGGCTCCTCCCCCTATCAGGGGGAGGTTGGGTGGGGGTGTTCTGGTGCGCTATTCCGGAGGATGGCCCTGGAGCGGCGCTCGGGCATTGCGGTCTTTGCCTTCGTTCTTGCGCGGAGCTTCCCTCGGGCTTGACCCGAGGGTCTCTCTTCGCGGGCACGTTTCCAGTAAGGGGGCTCGCGGAGTGGCCCTCGGGTCAAGCCCGAGGGAAGCCTAGTGAGGAGGTCACAAAGACCTAAATTTCCATCAGGCCGACGCGGGCAGTGCGGGCCATTTGGACGAGGGTGAGGTGCATGTCCTGCGGGACGGAGAGCGTCTTCTCGAACCAGATGCGGCGAGTGTCGTCGCCATTGGCGAGGTCGATACCTTCGGCGTCGGTGCCGGTGAGGACCCATTTGCCGCCGGGGGCCTTGGCGTAGAAGCGGGCATAGATGTCGATTGCTTCGGCGTGGTCCTCGTTCATGTGCTCGAGGGCGTTGGCTTCGGCGGCGGCAAGGGCGGGGTCGGCGCTGGAGAGCAGGTCGGTGGCCACCATGGCGAAGGCCTTGCCGAAGCCGCCATTGAAGCTGGCGTTGACGGGCTCGAGGCGGACAAAGCGGAAATCGCCGAGGTCGGCATAGAGTTTTGCCTTGGGCTGGTGGGCGAGGTAGCGGGCGTAAAGGCGCGGGTGGTCGGCGCTGGCGCGCTCAATGATTTTCGCCTCGGCCGAGATGGTGATGCGCGCGTGGGCGAGGGGGTCGCCCTTGCCGGTTTCGCCCAGCAGGAGGGAGCAGCGCGGATCGGCTCGGAGCGCCGGGAAATGGGCGGCGAGGCCGGAAATCAGCAGGATCGGGGCGCCATCGAAATCGGTGGAGACGCCGACGCGGGTGACCTGGGGAGCGCCGGTCTTGGGATCAAGCGTGGCGATGGCACCGTGGCGGGCGGTGCGGATGATGGTCTTGGCCCAGCGGCGGGCCTCGTCATCGGTGGGTTGGAGAAGGTCTTTTTCGGTCATCGCACGGCTCCGGACAATGCGGTCGGAGTAGGTGAATAAAAGGTGAGCGTCAATATCAGATTATATCATAAACCGGCAGCACGATGTGGCTTCCGGCATGCAGGATCTCGACGTCATTGGCGATAAGCTTTGTGGCCGTGGCGATGTGTTCCCCCGTGCCGGGATTGCGGGCGTAGCGGGGGTGGGCGCCGGAAGCGATGAGAAGGCGCGATCTGTGGCCGGCGCGGAAGGAATGGGACGTCGCGTGAAGGGGGATGGTGAGGCGCCAGGACCCGTCGGGCTCCCGCGGGGTGTCCGGGGTGACGCGGACAAAGCCGTCGCAGATATTGGTCGATATTCCGTCAGGGTCGACATCGCAGAGGCGGACGAAGAAATCGACATGGGGCAGGCTGGCCCGCGCGTGGAGCGTGACCTGGCACTGGCCGATAATGGTGACCTCGTCGCGGATTTCCGGGCCGGTATAGACGAGGATATCCGGGCGGGCTTCGAGGGGAGCGTTGTCGACGGCTCCGGCGCCGGTGAAGGCGAAAATGGCGCCACCGAGGTTGGGGGTGGGGTCGTTGGGATCATAGCGATAGGTGTCGGCGCCTTTTTTCGCGGGGACCCGCGCCAGTTTGCGGTCAGCACTGAGATGGAGCGTGCGCAGGGCGGGTGGCCCGGGCGGATAGGCGTCGAATTCGTGCCAGCTGTTGCGGCCGGAAATGTGGAGGTGCACTGGCTTTTGGCGGAGGCCGGAGCTGTCGCCCATGAGCTTGGCGCGCATCCATAAAATGGTCTCGCGGAGATTGTCGCGCTGCAGCTCCTCGGCGATGTGAAACCAGGTGCCGATGGTGAGATAGGGGGTGTGGCCGAGGGCGACGAGGCGCTGATAATCGGCCAGGAGGGGATCGAGCATGAAATCGTACCAGCCGGAGATGAAATGGACCGGCGGGGTGTTTTTCGAGAGGCGATGGCTGTGGTCGAGTTCTTCCCAGAAGGCGTCATTGCCGATGGCGTGCTCGAACCAGTGGCGCCAGAAGCCGATCTTGTGGCCGACGACGGCCTTGTCGGCATTGATGAGCGGCAGCACGGCTGCGGCGCGCTCGGTGCGGCGCTCGATATCGCCGGAGAACATGCGGGCGGCGGTGGTGAGGGGGCGATTGCGCAGGCCCTCGATGACCTGCACCCAGGAGAGCCAGAGGTTGAGGTGGAAGGCGCCGGAGGGGAAGACCACGGGGCGGAAATTGGAGGTAGTGACTTTCGTCGCCATGGCGGAGATTTTGGGCAGGGCGTCGCTGATCGCCCATTGGGCATAGCCGAGATAGGAGGGGCCGGTGAGCCCAAGGCGGCCATCGAACCAGTCCTGCTGCTCGATCCAGCGGAGGGTGGCTAGGCCATCGGCGCGCTCATTGGCGAAGGGGTCGAATTCGCCCCCGGAGCGCTCGGTGCCGCGGCAGGCCTGGACGATGACGTGGAAACCGCGCTCGGCATAGGCCTGGGCGATGGGGGCGAAGCCGCGCCGGCCATAGGGCAGGCGCATGAGGATGGTGGGGTGGGGCCCCCCGGCGCGCGGGGCGTAGTGATCGGTCTTGAGGACCACGCCGTCGTCCATGGTAAGGCTCAGTCCACGGGTCTTCCTGACGGCATTGAGGCGGGGCGGGAGATCTTCGACCCAGGCCAGGTAGAGCGTGGAAAGGCTCATTTGATCAGCTCACAAAGTCGAATTTGTCGACGTCGAAAAGGCCGCGGTCGGTCATCTTGAGGTGGGGGATGACCGGCAGGGCGAGGAAGGCCACCTGAAGGAACGGCTCGGGGAGGACGCAGTCGAGCGCCTTGGCCGCGTCGCGGAGGTGGTGGAGATCGTGGGCGACATCCTCGAAGGATTTTGGGCTCATGAGGCCGGCGATGGGAAGGGCGAGCTCGGCGGTGATGGCGCCGCCATTGGCGACGACGAAGCCGCCGCCAAGCTCGATGAGCCGGTTGACCGCTGCGGCCATGTCGTCGTCGTTGGCGCCGACCACTGTGATGTTGTGGCTGTCGTGGCCGACCGAGGAGGCGATGGCGCCGCGCTTGAGCCCAAAACCCTTGACGAAGGAGCGGCCGATATTGCCGTTCTTGCCGTGGCGTTCGATGACGGCGACTTTGATGACATCGGCATCGAGATCAGGCTGGAGGCCTTTCTCGGTCGTGGCGAGGCTGGCTTCCTCGCGGAAGGTGAGGATGAGGCCGGGCTTGACGCCGATGACGGGCACACGGTTCTGGCCGGGTTTGGGCTCGGTGATGAAGGCTTCGGCGGTGACGGGCTTTGCCTTCATCGAGGTGAGGCCGACTGGCTCGACGTGTCCGCGGGTGTCGAAGAGGTCGGGGGTGACATGGCGTCCGGCGGCGATGACGTCGGAGACGCGGCACTCTTCAAGGCTATCGACGAGCACGATATCGGCGCGCCAGCCGGGGCCGAGGAGGCCGCGATCCCTGAGGCCAAAGATGCGGGCGGCGGAGTGGCTGGCGGCGCGGTAGACGTGGTGCAGGGGGCGGCCCATGGCGATGAGGCGACGGATGGAGCTATCGAGATGCCCCTCTTCGGCGATGTCGAGGGGATTGCGGTCGTCGGTGCAGAGGGCGACGAAGCTCGAGGTGTTTTCGTCGAGGATCTCGGCCAGCGCCACGAGGTCTTTTGAGACCGAGCCCTCGCGGATAAGGATGGCCATGCCCTTGGCGAGCTTTTCGCGGGCCTCGGCGGCGGAGGTGGCTTCATGGTCGGTGCGGATGCCGGCGGCGAGATAGCCATTGAGGCCCTGGCCGAGCAGGAGCGGCGCGTGGCCGTCGATATGGCCGTCCTGATAGGCGACCAGCTTGGCGAGAATGCCCGGGTCGGCGTTGAGCACGCCGGGAAAATTCATCATTTCGGCAAGGCCCAGCGCCTTGGGATGGCTGCGGAAGGGCAGAAGGTCTTCGATCTCGAGCTGGGCGCCGGCGGTTTCGAACGGTGTGGCCGGCACGCAGGAGGACAGATTGACCCGCACATCCATGATGGTGCGCTCGGCGCTGTCGAGGAAATAGCGGATGCCTTCGGCGCCGAGGACATTGGCGATTTCATGGGGATCGCAGAGCACGGTGGTGACGCCGTGGGGCAGGACGCAGCGATCGAATTCGAGCGGGGTGACCAGGGACGATTCGATGTGGAGGTGGGTATCGATGAAGCCGGGGACGGCAAAGCGGCCGGTGCCGTCGATGATTTCGGCGCCCTCATACTGGGCGTGGGTGCCGACAATGCGGTCGGCGACGATGGCGATATCGGTGGTGGTGACAGCGCCGGTGATCACATCGAGCAGGCCGACATTGCGGATGACCAGATCCGCAGGCTCCTTGCCCTGGCCGGCATTGATCATTCGGGTCAGGGTCTCGGGCGCTGTCATCGGGGCATGGTCCTGGAGGAAAAGTCCTCGCGAGGGTCGACCGGGGCCGCCGCGGCGTCAAGTCCCTGCGGAACCGGCGTGGCCGGCAGACGTTGGATCACACAAGCCCAAGGAGAGCGTCATGGAAACTTACGACCCCCACAAATCCAAGACCGAAGTGCGCCAGGCCAGCCCGCGCAAGATGAATTTGCGCGTTCTGGTGACGTCGCTCATCGGCATCGTCGTGGCATTCGTCGTAATCTTCGTCATCTACTCGCTCATGCAGCCGTCACAGTGATGCGAGCGGGAGCGCGTGATGGAAAGGCCGCATCAAGGTCGGCCCCGTCCGCCTGCGTCTTTTCACTCGGGGCGTCCGCGTAAAAGCAATAGCGGTTCCGCCCGCCATTCTTTGCCCGGTAGAGCGCCTCATCGGCGTTCGAGACCAGTTTTGTCCCGGTAGTCCCCATATCAGGGGCCATGGCAAGCCCGATGCTGACGCCGATCGTGGCGCGATGGCCGCCAAGGTCGAACGGCATGGCGAGAGATGAGACGATTTCGCCTGCCAGCTGTGCCGCGGCACTGGATGTGGCGGACAGGATAATCGAAAATTCGTCACCGCCGAGGCGCGCAAGCGTTCCGCCGGCGGGCAGCCTGGCCTCGATGCGGCGCGCCACTTCGACCAGCAGGGCGTCCCCGGCGTCATGGCCGAGCGTGTCGTTCACCTGTTTGAAGCGATCGAGATCGAGCGCGAGCAGGGCAATCTTTCCACCATCGGCCGATATCGCGGCCATTTTTCTGGCCAGTTCGGCGTCAAAAAGGCGCCGATTGCCAAGGCCCGTCAGGGGATCGTGTAGCGCGCGATGGTCTGCTTCCTCGCGTTCGGCGCGCAGATGCTTGAGCGCCAGGCGCAGATTGCGCAGCAGGAAGCCAATGATGACGCCGGCAATACCCAGCCCGATCAATAGCGTCGGAAGCGTTTCGGTGACCAGCCGCGCGCCCGGCGTGAGCGGCCGCCAATTGATCCAGGTGACGGTCTTGCCATCGCGGTCGATTATGGGGCTGTGGGCCCATTCCCCGGTCGGCTTGGGCTCCCGCGCGAAAATGGGGGACGACAACAGATATTGATCGCCGAGATAGTCGGCCATCTCCTGATCCAGCGGCAGGACGGAGATGAAGAGCGGTTCGGTTCCCGGCTCCATGCTGGTGCCGTCGCTATAGGGAAGCATCGGCATGACCCCGACGATAGCGGGCTCTCCCTCAAAAACCATCACGTCAATCTGCGACGGTACGGTCGAGGACATGCCCTTGCAGTAGGCCGATATCCTGGCGCGACCCTCCCGGCTTCGTATATTCTCGATCAGCGGCGCGAGAAGAGGGAGTTGTTCGCCGAAGGATTTGGGCGGTACCTCTCCGCCTTCCTGCAGGGCGACGATAGGCTTGAGATTGCCATCGAGAATGATCGTCCGGGAATGACCGTAATATTCAAAAGCGGCCAGACCCAGATAATCGGCCAGCCATTGCCGGTCGCCACGCTCATAGGCTTGCACGGCCTCGTCCCAGACGGCCAGATGCGCCTGGGCATATCCCACCTGACTGATGACTTCGGCCATGGCCCTTTCGATCAGGACCTGCTCCCGCTGGGTGGTGTCCACATCGATGCGTTGCGCCGACCATGTGAGAGAGAGGGCCAGGGCAATGGTCGTCACCAGCGCCGCCGCAACGGTGGGCATGAGAAAGCGGACGGAAAACCGGGACGTATTTTTCTGCACTGGATAAACCCCTCTCAATGCAGAAAAAATGGCGTGCGCCCGTTAGCAGAGCGTGAATTTCGATCCGGTGGCGTGGTTTGAGGTTAACGGGGAATTGGCGGCGGGCCGTCTGCAGTTTTGATGCGAGCCCTGGTGCGACGCGGACGGCAAGTCGCTAGGATGGGCGGACTGGCAGGGATGGCGCCGATCGGCTAGCCATGGGCCTTGCTCATATTGCATTCGGAGGAGACAAGCATGGCACGGGTTCGGGCACTGGTTCTGGAGCGCCAGCATGAGTTGGCATTGCGCGACATCGATCTGCCGCTCGAAGTCGGTCCTGGGATGGTCAAGATTGCCATTCACACCGTGGGGGTCTGCGGATCGGACGTGCATTACTACACCCATGGCCGGATCGGGCCGTTTGTGGTCAACGCGCCGATGGTGCTGGGGCATGAGGCCGCCGGAACGGTCACCGAAGTGGGCGCGGGCGTAAGCCATCTCAAGGTGGGCGACCGGGTCTGCATGGAGCCGGGCATTCCCGATCCCAATTCCCGCGCCAGCCGGCTGGGCCTCTACAATGTCGACCCCGCCGTAACCTTCTGGGCGACACCGCCGGTACATGGCGTGTTGACGCCCGAAGTGGTGCATCCGGCCAATTACACATTCAAGTTGCCGGACAATGTGAGCTTTGCCGAAGGCGCCATGGTGGAGCCGTTTGCGGTGGGCATGCAGGCGGCGAGCAAGGCGGCGATCAAACCCGGCGATACGGCGATCGTGCTGGGGGCAGGGCCCATCGGCACGATGGTGGCAATTGCCGCACTGGCCGGTGGCTGCGCGCGGGTGATCGTGGCCGACCTGGCCCAGCCCAAGCTCGACATTGCGGCAAAGTATCAGGGCGTCATCCCGGTCAATATTCGCGACAAGAACCTTGCCGAGGAAGTGGGCAGACTGACCGATGGCTGGGGCGCCGATGTGGTGTTCGAGTGTTCGGGGTCGCCAAAGGCATGGGAGACGATCATGGATCTGCCCCGGCCCGGCGGGACGATCGTCATCGTCGGCTTGCCTGTGGAGCCAGTGAAGGTGGATATCGCGGCCGCATCGACCAAGGAAGTGCGGATCGAGAACGTGTTCCGCTATGCCCACCAATATGACCGGGCCATCGCGCTCATCGCATCGGGTAAGGTCGATCTCAAGCCGCTGATCTCGGAAACGTTCGCCTTCGAGGACTCGATCAAGGCATTCGACCGCGCCGTGGAGGCCCGTCCAAGCGACGTCAAGCTGCAGATTCGGCTTGGCTGAGTGACCAGATCCTGAGAGCCGCCGTCGGGCCAACGGCCCGGCGGTGAGCGGGGAGAATATTGCCGCCCTGGCGGAACCAGAAGCGGCGACGGGCAGTTTGGCAGCAAAGGTTCCTGCTCGGGGTGCGGCTCATGGAAGTCGGCAATAGTTTCGGCTTGGTCGATACTTATCTGCCCCAACACATCATCGCCATCCGGCTCGTGCTGGCGAGCATTTTCGGTGCGATCATCGGCTTCGAGCGCGAGGCGCATTCAGCCGGGGCGGGCCTGCGCACCCATATCCTGATATCGGTGGCGGCCACGCTTTTCACCATTCTCGCCTTCGAGATCTTTCACACCATCGGCCCCCAAGGCGATACCCGCGCCGATCCAATCCGCGCCGTGGAAGCGGTTACGGCAGGGATAGCGTTTTTGGGGGCAGGCGCGATCTTCCGGAGCGGCGGCGGCATACAGGGCCTGACCACGGGGGCGGGTATGTGGCTGGCCGGCGCGGTCGGCGTTGCGACGGCGTTGGGGCATTATTACGTGGCGGGAGGGGCGGCGCTGCTGGCGGTCATGGTCATGGCCAGCCTGCGGTTTTTCGCTCATCAGGTGGTGCGCCGCACCGCGCCCGAGACCGCAAGAAAAGAGCCCTGAGGGGCCGCGGGGAGAAGCAATCAATTCAACCAGGCTGCGCAGAGGGACAACGCGCTACCCGATATTTGCTTCTCCCCCCGTACGGTTGCGATCGGGAGGAAACGCAACCGCTGACCCGCGCCGGTCTCTTGGAGGTGACCCGGCGCATTCAGGTGTCGGTGGTGCAGACCGACGCCTGGGTAGGGGAGCGGAGAGTGCACTTGGGAATGCAGGGACCAGGTCAGGAGACCTATGCCGTGCAGCGCCGCTCTCCGCGAGGCATGTAACCTGTGGACGCAGGAGTTACATACCAACTGCATCCAGGCGCTGAGTGCGCGCCCAGAAACTGATGATGCCGGCCATTTCGCGCCGATAGGCGTCGAGTTCGGGCTGGCGAAAGAAGACGGCATCGGCGCCGGCTTCGTAATATTCTTCCCGTCCCGACCTGTCGGTGGGCGGGACCATGACGGCCAGTTGGACGCCATTGCGGCGCAACCAATCGCCGTGCCGCTTTGTAAAATCCCGAACGGCGCCGCTGTGGGACTTGATGTCCACAACCAGCAATTCGGGTCGATGTGCGGCAGGATCGTCAAAACAACGCCTGAGGGCCGCGAGCCCCTCGTTTTCGTCACCCAGATGCAGTGCACCTGGGCCGCCGCATTTTGCCAGCGTGCCCAGCAGGAGCCGGGCCGAATGCGCATCGTCGTCGATTACGTGGATGACGGGCAAAATGTCCAAACCGAGCAACAAGCGTACCTCTTACCCCGCGCCGCACGGGACAACACACAGGAACAAAACGGATGGTCGGCCCTGGCCTCTGCCGGCCCATCCAGAACGCAATGGTTGGTCAAATCGTCCGGATGCGGCCGAGCCGTTCGGACATCGCCGGGGTCGTCGCCGGAGACGCCGCCTCTATGGGGCCGGACTTGCCCACAAAAAAGGCAACGCCCTGTAAAATCAGTGTAAGCGGCCTTGCGTTTTACATGTTAACCCTCATTATCGAACGATGCTTGCAGAGGTGCCATTGTCAGAGGTCTCGGCCAGACGGGAAGAGATCAAGAGCGCTCTCGAGCGTATACTGGCATGGCCGGAAATCGCCCGATCCCCGCAACTGGCGCGGTTTCTCGACTATATCGTGCGCCGAAGCCTCGATGGCGAGGAGCAGTCGATCAAGGCTTATTCCATCGCCGTCGACGTGTTCGGGCGCCAGACGGATTTCGATCCCCAGGCAGACCCGATCGTGCGCGTTCAGGCGCGGCGGCTGCGCGGGCTGCTCGAGCAGTATTACGGAGGCCCCGGCGCCGACGACACTGTTCGAATCGAATTGCCAGTGGGGCGCTATGTCCCCGAATTCGTATTTCCCATAGCGTCGGGAGGGGACCAGGGCGTCGCATTGGCGCCGGTTCCACCGACGATCGAGCTTGCCTCGCGAGGACACGTCACCGTCTCATGGTTCGTGCTGCTGGTGATCGCCCTGGGCGCTGCGGCGCTGGCATTTTCGCTTTCGACATGGGGGCCGCGGCAGGAATCGCTCACTCAGGCCGCCGGGGCATTGCAGAGGCCGCGGCTGACCGTTGTCGAGTTTCAGAATTTGACGGGCGAACCGGCAAAGCTGCTCGCCGCGTCGGGCCTCGCCATGGAGGTCGTGACCGATCTCGAGGCGTTCGACACGGTCAATGTGCGCTTTGCTGGCTCTCCCGACGCGCTGGATGCAGAAGCGGTGCCGAGCGATTTCATCCTGAACGGGCTGGTGCGGCGGAATCCGGCGGAATCGGGTGGGTTGCAATATAGTGTCAGCCTGACCGACCGCTCCAGCGACAGCGTCGTCTGGAGCCGTGCCGTGTCGGTGGCCGCCCCGGCGATCGGGGACAGATGGGCGCTCGACGACGTCTCCATGGACCTGGTGGCCGCGCTGGGAAGCATGCGCGGACCGGTGCATGGACGCGCGCGTGAACTGCTGGCGCAATATTCGATCGAGGGGCAGGAAAACGCCTATCTCTGCCGCATGCTGTTCGACATCTATCGGGACACCAGCGCCTTTTCGGCGGCGGAGCGGGCGCAGGCCTGCTTCGGAAAACTGATCGAGCGCGACCGGCAGACCGGACCGGTTCTGGCGGCGGTGGCCAGCCTGACGGCCGAATTGGCCAGGGCCACGCCGCCATCGGAGCGCGCGGAGCGATTGGCGCGCGCCTCGGAGCTGATGGCCGATGCCCTGCGCAGAGCCCCCACCAATGCCTTTGTCTGGGAACAGCGCGCCCGGCTTTACGAGTTGATGGGGGAGCACGACAATGCCGAGGCGGCCTATGGCTCTTCGCTTCAGCTCAATCCAGCGAGCATGGATGCCCTGGCGGCGCGGGCTCGGCACCTGGCGCTGATCGGGCGACTGCAAGAGGCGGCGCCCATGGCCAGGCGCACGATAGAGGGGGCGCCATCTCCGCCGCGCTGGTATATGGCGGTGCCGGCGCTGGAGGCGCTCAGCAAATCCGACTACGAAGCGGCGTTGCAATATGCCGAGATCTATTCGCAGTCCGACCGGGAGCTCGGCCCGATCTTTGCGATCCTTGCGGCGCAGGGGCTGGGCGACGGGGAAATCGTCAATCTCTACCTGCCGCGCGTCCTGGAAGTGCCCAGCTTTCGGGCGAATGGGATCCTGCCCCATCTGCGCGCGCGGATTGCGGATGGCCAGTTCATCACGCGGGTGCGCCGATCCCTCGAGGCAGCAGGCGTTCAGGCGGCGGCGCTGACCGGGCCATTCTAGGCGCGTTACCGGGGCAGGCGTGGAAGCGCTTTCGTTCAGTGCGAGCTGGACTGGCTGAAAAGGTTGATGACCAGGACGCCGGCGAGGATCAGGCCGATGCCGATCAGGGCCGGCAGGTCGAGCGTCTGGCCATAGGCGAAATAGGCGATGATCGACACCAGGATGATGCCGACGCCGGACCAGATGGCGTAGCCGATGCCGACCGGAATGGTCTGCAGGGCCAGCGAGAAAAAGTAGAAGGTGATGGCATAGCCCACCACGACCACGATGGTCGGGCCAAGCTGGGTAAAGCCGGCCGAGGCGCGGAGAAACGAGGTGGCGATCACCTCGCCGACAATGGCGATGGCGAGGTAAACCGCTCCGTTCATCGCGCGATCTTTCCGAAGAGAGTGCGGCTGAGGTCGATGAAGCGGGTGCCGCGTTCCTCGAAATTCTTGAACTGGTTGTAGGACGGTGCGCCGGGCGAGAGAATGATGGTGTCGAAGCGATCGGTCTGGGTGGCAAGCCAGGCCATGGCTGCGTCGAGATCGGCGGCTTCGAAAACGGCGATCGACTGGGCGACCGCGCGGGCGGCGCAGGCGAGGCGCTCGCCGGTGACCGGCAGGGTCACGAGGGTGGTGACGCCATGGCGGGGGAGCAGGGTGGCCAGTTCGGCATAGTCCTGCTCGCGCTCGTGCCCGCCGCCGATCAGCGCGATGCGGCGGCCGGGATAGGCAGCGAGCGCGGCCTTGGTAGCCTCGGGCGTGGTGGAGATGGAATCGTCAACGACTGTCACCGCGCCAAAGACATGCTCTTCGAGGCGATGGGGCAGGGGCCGGAAGGCGGCGATGCCGGCGAGGACGCCTTCCATGGTGCCGCCGACCGCCAGCGCGATCTGGGCCGCGAGCCGGGCATTGTCCAGATTATGCGCGCCGCGCAGGCGGGAGTGGGCGGCTGCGCTTTCGATGGCCAGTTCCTGATCGGACGTGAGCTCGCTCACCAGACGGCGATGGTCGCGGACCGCGTGGGCGACTCGGGCATTGCCGCGGGCAGCCGCGCCGAGGGCCACGGCGAGATTGCCCTCACGATCGACCAGGTGAAGCTTGTCGGCATAATAGCGATCGACCGATCCGTGCCAGTCGACATGTTCGGGATAGAGATTGGTGATCGCTGCAAGATCGGGCAGGAAATCCATGTCGGCGGTCTGGTAGCTCGAGAGTTCAAGCACGACTACGGCATGCTTGTCGGCGATATCGAGAGGGGCGAGGCCGACATTGCCGGCGAGGCCCGCATCGATGCTCGAGCGATCGAGCATGAGGTGGGCCAGCGTGGCCGTGGTCGACTTGCCCTTGGTGCCGGTGATGGCGACGATGGTGCGGCCTTCGCCATAGGCCCGGCCCCAGAGATTGAGATTGGAGGTGACGGGGATGCCGGCGGCCTCTGCCTCGGCAAAGACGGGCTTGTAGCGCGAGACGCCAGGACTCTTGACGATGAGCGCGATCTTTTCGTCAGCGAAGGCGGCGGGCAGATCGGCGGGCGGGAGAAATTCGGTGTCCGGAAGATCGGCCGTGCCGCTATCGACGGTGACGTAGACTTTCAGCCCGGGCGCCCGCTCGGCGAGGAAACGGCGCGTCGACAGGGCTTCACGTCCCGCGCCATAGAGCAGGACCGGACCTTCAAACCGCATAGGCTGCGACCTTTGCGGCGAGAGCGGGTGGAAGGTGGTGGTCGTGGCTGTCGGTCAGGCATTCTGCCATGGCCAGTTGCAACTTTTCCTCGCCATATTGGGCGAAAAGATCGGCCTTGATCGCCTTCACGACGGCCGTCTGATGCCAGTCGGCATGGCGGGTGAGCGTATAGAAACACGCTGCCGCCTCAAGGATTTCTCCGACGCACTCCCAGGGCTTCTGCCCGGCAAGACCGGCCAGTTCGCGGAAGGAGCGCTCGTTTTCGGCCTTGTCGAGCAGATCCTGGCCGAAGATCGAGACGAGCCGCTCCTTGGCCATGAAGGGGGCGAAGATCAGGAAGACGAAATGGCATTTCGGGCATTCGCCGCACCAGAGCGGACCGTCATTGCCGTTGAGGCGGAAATTGCGGTTGCAGCTCGAAAAGACGCGGTCGAACTTGCCGCCCTGGGTGAAGAGCGAGGCGATGCGCGCCTCCGAATAGGGGCGCAGCAGGGAGAAGTATTTGAGCGCGCCGCCAGTGGCATCGGCGAGGATGCCGGCGATCAGGAGTTCAAAGCCGAGGGATTTGGAATGCTGGTGATTGGTCTCGCGCCCGTCGAAGACGACATTGCCCTCACTGGCCGAACGCTCATTGGAGAGCACGATCTGGTCATAACCGAACAGAACGGCGCAGAGGGAGGCGATCATCGAATTGATGGCGGTCGAGGGGACATGGCCATTGTAATAGCCCGGCTCTTTCCCCAGCCGGATCATCTCGGCGTCCAGCGTGCGGGTCACATATAGAGGCGCCTTGCCGATGGCGTCGATGGAGGTGACGATGGGGCCCTTTGGATTGACGGCGAACGGGGTGAAGTCGACCCCGACATGGCTGAGGAGATCGACGCTGACGAGGGAATCCTTACCCCCGCCAATCGGCAGGAGGCTGCGCGGGGGAAGATCCAGGGCGGGCCTTCGCGGCTCGATGTCGGTCGGGGTGTCGAGCGTCAGGCGGCCGAAACGCGCCAGATTGTTGCGGGCATAAAATTCGCCGAGGCCATTTTCATAGATGTCGATGACGAAGGCGCGCTCGGCCTCGCTGAGGGCGATTTCGGGCGCTTCGATATGGAACGGCGCGCGCAGCTTGAAATAGCTGACGCCGAGGACGAATGCGGTGAGATCGAGCAGTTTCTTGAACGCGGGTGTGGCCGCCGCGGCACTGTCCGTCACCTTCGGCAGGGTCAAGACTTCGGTGAAGCTGAGATCGCCCAGCGCATAGGGAAAGCGCGCCTCGCCGCTGGCGGGATCAAAGGAGGGGCGGAGGATGCGGAAGGTCTCGGTCACGGGCAACTCGCTGGCTTTGCACCATCATATAGGTGATTTGCCATTGCGGCGGGAGTGGGGGTCTTGCATAGCGCCCCCACGCCTTTTGCCATTGCGCGGCCAGTCAGGCGCTAGCGCGCGGGCGGCGAAGAAAAGGTGGCGAGATAGGCGATGACGTTTGCCACATCTTCGGGCTTGGACAGCCCCGTGAAGGCCATTCTGGTCCCGTTGACCACGGTACGCGGCTTGGTGATGAATTTGGTGAGCGTTTCGACGTCCCAGACGACTCCAGCCTGACCGGCTTCGATCATGCCGTCCGAATATTGAACGCCTTCGAGCGACGCCGCGGGCCGGCCGATCAAGTTGTCGAGCGCAGGAGCAGTGTCGCTTTCACCACTGAGCGAATGGCAACCTGCGCATCTTTCGTTGAAAACCGTCTCGCCCATCACCGCGTCGCCCTGCGCCGCCGTGCCCCCGACGCTGGCGATCAGGGCGGTAATGGCGATGGATGTCCGAAGCATTTTTCGACCTCCCAGACGGGATCGTATCCGGCACATCAATCCGCATTGTGACCGGCGGAGTGGGCCGTTCTCATCCGGGAATATCAGTTCGAGGTAACTCCAGCGATGCTCCGGCGTACGAGTTTGTTGCCCGGTCGTCCGAAAACGAGGGCTGCCAGTTTCCGCCCCTGTTGTTGGCAGTGCGCCATCACCACGGTAAGCTTTACCCCCCGGAATTCAGCGTGGACCCAATGATGTTATCTCATCCTGGCGCGGCCATACGTTCGGGCGTGATCGACGATTTTCCTGTGCTCGTCGATCTCCAGCGGCGGGCGTCCCTCGCCGGCTATCCCGAGCCGGTACGCAGCGTTCTGGCGGCAAATCCGGCACTGGTCGACCAGAGCTTTCGCCCCGAATGGTTCTCCGGCGATCAGGTCAGAGTGGCGATTGATGCGGAGGAGGGCATTGCCGGCTTCGCTGTGCTCGCGCGGTCCGGGGACGAGACCGAGCTCGTCGCGCTGTTCGTCGACCCCGGCCACTGGAAACGCGGCATTGGGAGGTCACTTGTTGAGGCGGCGGCCACATTGGCGTCACGGTGGGTAGAGACCGAGATTTTCGTTCTGGCCAACCCGCTGGCACTGGGTTTCTACACGTCGGTGGGGTTCGTCCATGATCGGTATGTGGACATGCGCAACGCACCCGCCGTTCCACGGATGATCCTCAAAATACCCCGGCCGCTGTCGGCGGACGACTAATCTACCGCGCTCAATAAATTCGCATCTGCATGCGCATGACGATGTCCTGGCCGAGGCGCTGGAAGCCGAATTCGCGCATGGTGCAGTGCCAGCCATCGCCTTCGCGCTCGATGCGGAAGAGATTGTAGCGGGCGGGATCGTCGATGGTGCCGCCCTGGGCGGCGCTGGCAGCGGCGACGCCGACCACCGGCACTTCGTGCTTGAGGCCCGGGATATGGTGGATCGAGGAGCGGTGCGTGTGTCCGTGCAGGACCAGCTCGGCCCCTTCCTTGGCAATCACCTGGCGGAAGAGCCTGTGGCCCTTGAGCCCGAAGGAGGGGTGCTGGAGCTCGGCGTTTGGCGGGTGATGGATGAGCACGACGCGGAAATAGCCGGCATCGCCGAGAAGTTTCAGCATGCGCTCGAGCCGGGCTGCCTGCTTTTCCTCAAAGCGACCGACGGCGAAGAAGGGAGGCGTGGGCACGGCGCTGGAACAGGAAACGATAGCGACATCGCCAACGCGGCGCACGAAGGGGAAGGCCGCGCCTTCGAGTGTCTCGCCCTGGAGGTAGGGGCCCCAGAGATCACGGGCCAGTTCCAGCGCGCCCGGCACATAGGCGTCGTGATTGCCGGGGCAGACGGCGATCTTGTCGCTTTCGCCGAGGCCGCGCAGCCAATCGCCGGCCCGCGCCACTTCGTCGGGCAGGGCAAGATTGGTGAGATCGCCGGTGACCGCGGTAAAGTCGGCGTTCTGGGCCTGCATATGGGTGACGAGGCGGGTCAGGGTCTCGCTGTTGAGCTCCCCGTGTCGCTTGAGCTTCCAATTGAGAAAGCCCGTCAGGCGCTTCCCAACAAGATTTCTGACGGATACCGCCGGCATGGGCGACAGATGCAGATCGGAGATGTGGGCGAGAGTTATCATCGGAAGGGTTTGTGCCAGATGGCCCGCCACATGAAAACGGTCAATTGCACATGGCAGCTTCTTTTCGGGTGAATGAATGGTGAGCCGGGCCTCAGAAACGCTTTGTGCCGAGGATCGGCTCCACCCTATTTGTCGCAAAACAGCTATCGACTTTTCAGCTGGAGCGTTTACCCGTGGGGCAATTGCAGGAGTGCTGCCCCATGATGAATCGGTTTCAGCGCGTGCGCGCCAAGGTCTTCCTCAACATTGTTGGGTTGATGCGACGCATGACGATCGGCACGCGCGTGATGCTGGTGGATGGCAACAAGGTTTTCCTGATCCGCCACACCTATGTGCCCGGCTGGCAGTTTCCCGGCGGCGGCATCGAGCCCGGGGAGACGGCGGAAGTGTCCGGCGCGCGCGAAGTGCTCGAGGAAACCGGCTATCGGGTGACCGGGCCGATGGAGCTCTTCGGCATCTACCACAATACCAGCCCGGTCACGAACCGCGACCATGTGCTGTTTTATGTGGCGCGCAGCCATGAGTTCGTGTTCGAGCGGAAGAAGGACCACGAGATCGCCGAGCATGGTTGGTTCGAGATCACCAAGCTGCCCGAAGGGGTGACGCCGGCGACCTCGCAACGGATCGACGAAGTGTTCGATGGTGCGCCAAGGCGGGATGTCTGGGGGTATTGAGGTTGTCGATGGTGGCCAAGTAGACCCCCACCCGGCCTCCCCCTGGCAGGGGGAGGAGAAGAGGGGCTCACTGGCGTCGTTGTCCACGATGTCATTCCCGCGCAAGCGGGAACCCCTGTTAAACGGGGGTCCCCGCTTTCGCGGGGATGACCGGTGGGATTTTTGCCCTCAGGCACTCAATCCAGAAACGGCAGTTCCGGGCCGATCGGGATGATGCGCGTGGGGTTGATGGTGGGGTGGCTCCAATAATAGTGCGTGCGGATGTGGTCGAGATCGACCGTTTCCTTGACGCCGGGCACCTCGTAGAGCGCTTTCAGATAGTGCGAGATGTTCTTGTAGTCGGCGATGCGCCGGCGGTTGCACTTGAAGTGGCCGACATAGACGGCGTCGAAGCGCACCAGCGTGGTGAACAGTCGCCAATCGGCCTCGGTGATGCTGTCGCCGGTGAGATAGGCGCTTTCGCCCAGAATATCCTCGACCCAGTCAAGGGCGGCGAAGAGCTTTGAGACCGCCTCGTCATAGGCGTCCTGGGCGGTGGCGAAGCCCGCCTTGTAGACGCCATTGTTGATGTCGTCATAAACGCGGGCGTTGATCTCGTCGATCCGGGGCCGCAGCTCTTCGGGATAGTAATCGTCCGTGTTGCCGGTCAGCTCGCTAAAGGCCGAGTTGAACATGCGGATGATTTCGGAGCTTTCGTTGGAAACGATCTTGCCGGTCTTCTTGTCCCAGAGCACCGGCACGGTGACGCGGCCGGTATAGTCGGGCTGGGCTTCGGTGTAGATCTGCCAGAGGAAATCCTTGCCGAACAGGGCGTCGCCGGTCGAGCCGGAGGCCTTGTCGAAGCTCCAGCCGGTTTCGTCCGGCATTTTGGGCGAGACGACGGAGACCGAGATCAGATCGTCCAGTTCCTTGAGCTTGCGCAGGATGAGGGTGCGGTGCGCCCAGGGACAGGCGAGGGACACATAGAGATGGTAGCGGCCTGCTTCGGCGGGGAAGCCGCCTTCGCCACTGGGGCCGGGGCTGCCGTCAGGGGTGATCCAATTGCGGAAGCCGGCATTGGAGCGCACGAATTTCCCGCCGCTCTTTTTGGTGTCGTACCACTGGTCCGACCACTTTCCGTCGATCAATTGTCCCACCTTGGGTCCCTTTCGGTCATCTTGCTGTCGGCATTGTCGGTTCACATTATCGAACCAATGCGCGAGTTCACGTGTTGGTCTTCACGTAGGCGGAATGACCGCCAGAGAAAAGGCCGCGCGGACGCAACAATGCGTTGTGCATTTGTGACACAGAGCGGCCCGGACGAGGAATTTCCGGCATGACCCACACATTCCCATTTACGCGCATCCATGCTGGTGCTAATGCGGATTCAGACGTGGAGGCGTCCAGGATGGTGAAGGTTTTGCTGGTGATCCGACGACCCTAGGCGGTCGTTAAATGCGACCCCGTGACGGCGGTCGTCTCGTTTCCCTGCGCACCTTTCCGGATCTTTTGTCCCATGACCATGTCTGCTGCGACGACGCCTGTCGCTACCCTTGCTTCTGGCCAGCCAACCGTTCGTCCCGCCACGCCCGAAGATGATGCGTTCATCGAGGATTTGCAGGCCATTGCCTTTGGCCCCGGCCGGTTTGCCCGGACCGCGTTTCGCATTCGCGAGCGGTTTCCCATCGATCCGACGCTGAGCCTCGTCTCTGAAGTCGAGGGCGTGCCATCCGGTTCGGTCTGGATGACCCCGATCAGTGTAGGCGGGATGAAGGGGTATCTGCTCGGGCCGCTGGCGACCCACCCCAATTTCCGCAAGCGCGGCGCCGGCAAGCTCTTGGCGCTGGAAGTGACGCGCCGGGCGCTGGAACGCGGCGAGGGGCATTTTGTGCTGCTCGTGGGCGATCAGGACTATTATTGCCCTCTCGGGTGGGAGATCACCACGCCCGGCGCTATCGAATTCCCCGGTCCGGTCGACACCAGCCGCGTGCTGCTCTATTCGCACGACAAGAGCCTGGCCAAGACGCTTTCGGGCGCGATCGCCGGGTTCGAGGCCGGCAAGTAAACGCGCAGAAGCACCCGAAAAGGGATGCCAATGACGCGGCGCTGGCCTAAGCTGGCGCCGCCCATGTCAAATTTGTCGATCTAGACCGCGTGTCCTCCGATTCCATCATCATCGAACGCCTGATCGCGCGGCTGCTGAGCACGGCCCCCGTGGCGCCTTCAGCTGACAGCCTGGTGCCCGACTGGGCACCGCCCCGCCCGTTCGAGCGTCCGCCCGTGCCGGCGGCGGTGCTGATCGGGCTGGTGAAGCGGCCCGAGGGGCACACGATTCTCTACACCGAGCGGTCGCCCGATCTGCGCGCCCATTCCGGGCAGGTGGCGTTCCCGGGCGGCAAGATCGATGGGGCCGATGCCGGTGCGGCTGAAGCGGCGCTGCGCGAGGCCAATGAGGAAGTCGGCATGGCGCCGGCGGATGTGCGCGTGCTGGGCTATATGCCCACCTATTATACGGGTACGAATTATCTCATTACCCCCGTCGTCGCCGAGGTGACGCCATCGGGGCCGTTCGTGCCCAATCCGGGAGAGGTGCATTCGGTCTTCGAGGTGCCCTTGCACCGTATTCTCGACGCCGACGCCTATGTGCGGCTTCGCCTCAAGCGTGGGGGTGAAGAGCTGACGAGCTGGCAGATCGACCATGATGGCCACAAGATCTGGGGCATCACGGCAAACCTGACGCGGCAGTTTCGCGAACTGGCACTGGGCGAGATTTCGGCATGATCCCCAAGAAGCTCGAGAACGCGCCCTGGCTGGCAAAACCCGAAGTGCAGGCGATTTTTTCCGTCCTGGATGGGGCAAGCGGGACGACGCGGGCCGTCGGCGGCATTGTGCGCGATACGCTGATGGGGCGGCTCGCGCCCGAGGCCGATATCGACATGGCCACCGAATTGCTGCCGGTGACGGTGATGCAGCGGGCAAAAATGGCCGGCATCGCTGTGTATCCCACCGGGATCGATCACGGGACGGTGACGCTGAGGCTGAACGATGTGTCCATCGAGGTCACAACCCTTCGCAAGGATGTGACGACCGATGGGCGCCACGCCGAGGTCGCTTTCGGCACCGATTGGGCGGTGGACGCCTCGCGGCGGGATTTTACCTTTAACGCGCTCTATTGCGGACCCGATGGCACGCTCTTCGATCCGCTGGGCGGGGCGGGCGATGCACTCAATTCCCGGGTGCGGTTTATTGGCGATCCCGCGCGCCGTATCGCCGAGGATGGGCTGCGGGTCTATCGGTTCTTCCGCTTTTCAGCGAGCCATGGCGACGAAAAGCTCGACCCCGCGGGCCTTGCGGCGTGCCAGGCGGCGGTGGGCAAGCTCGATCATATCTCCGCCGAGCGGGTCGGACAGGAAGTGGTGCGCATGCTGGGGCTGCCGCGCATCGCCCTCACCGTGGCGGTGATGGTCGAAATTGGCCTCATTGCCATCGAACGCGATGCGGTCAAGGCGCTGCTGCGCTATGAAATGCTGGGTGGGCGGCATGCTGCCACGCGCCTGGCACTTATCGCCGGAGACGATGGGAGAGCCCTTCAGGAGCGATGGCGGCTTTCCAATGCGCTGGTGGATGCTGCCAAGGCGATCGAAGACGCCGCACGGTTTATAGCTCAGGACAAGACGGCCTGGGCGGTGCATCGGCACAAGGAAATCTCGGTGGAGGGGCTGGCGCTGGCGGCGGCGCGAGGCCATTGGAGCCGGGATCGCCTCGCCGAGACCGCACGCGAAATCGCCCGCCTGCCGGAAGCTCATTTCCCGGTCTCAGGCAGGGATCTCATCGATTATGGATACAGGGCCGGGCCAGAGTTGGGAGCGGCACTGGCCCGGCTCGAGGCACTCTGGGTCGAGAGCGGTTTTACCCTGACCCAAGCGCAACTCTTGGCCCGACTGGCCCATTAACGAAGCTTTAAAGGGCTAGTGTCGGGTATCGTCATTGGCGTCGACATCGACAATGCGCTGCTTGATCCGCTCGACCATATCCGGGCGCACTTCAATTTCGCCGTTGAAATTTTTCATGTTTTCGACGGCGCGGCGTACCACTTCAGCCTCTGTTTCGGCTTCCGCGCGCCAGGTCGAGCCGGGGATCAGAGTACCGGATTCGAAGCGTTTCATGCCTTGTCTCCTTTGCTTGGATTACAGGACTAATTTAGGAAACGCCGGCCGAAATTGAAGGTTCCGGCGTCTCAATCGTCCTCGTCGGCAAAGATGCCGATATCGCTGAGGCCCTCGATCCAGCTGCCGCCATCTCGCCGGATCACCGCCCGCGGGGCAATGCCGGTTTCACTGGCAATGGCATCGGCCAGGAGGGGCGAATGGGTGACGACCCAGATTTGCGTGCGCGTCGCGGCCTTGGCGATGGCCTGCGCCAGGGCCGGCAGCAGATCGGGGTGAAGACTTGCCTCCGGCTCGTTAAGGGCAATGAGCGGGGGTAGGCGATAAGAGAGCAGCGCGCCGAGCAGGGCGAGGAACTGCAGCGTCCCGTCAGAGAGTTCGTGCTGCTCGAAGGGCCGGTTGGGAAATTCCGGGAAGACCATGGAAAAGCGCGCATCGCGCCCGGGCGGAGGGATGACGAGGCGGGCGCCGGGAAAGGCGTTGTCGATGGCCGCTTTGAGATCGATGGTGTCGCCGCGAATATGGGCGAGGGTGGCGAAGACGGCCGCAAGATTGCCGCCATCGGCGTCGAGCAGAGGTGCGGTGACCGCAAGGGCAGGGCGGCGGGGCGGGCCTTCGGGGTCGGTGCGGAAACTATGGTAAAAGCGCCAGGACGAGAGCAGGCGCCGGACGAGATCGACTTCCGGCAGCGTGCCGCGAAGGGATGAAAGCGCGGTTTCACTGCCGAGGATTGTGTCGTCGACCTGGCGGCGCTGTCCATTGTCGTCGCGATACCAGGCCGCAGCGCCCGAGCGTTCGAGCAGCGTCACATTGCGCCGGCCGAGGGGCATGGTCAGGGTTTCACGCTTGATCTGCGGCTCTTCGGAAAACACGGCCCCATATTTGGAATCGCCGAAGCCGATCTCGATGCGGTAGCGCAACGTTGCGTCGTTATCGGCGCTGTCCTCGAGCGCGCCTTCGAGACCGATGTCTATTTCGAGCCGGGGCTGTTCATTGGCTTTTCGTGCGCCGGCCCAGAGGGCGGAGCCGAGCCCCCCTTCGCGCGCCAGCGACAGGGCGAGGTCACCGGTCGCTGCCGCCTGCACCAGTTCGAGCGCCCGATAGAGATTGGTCTTGCCGACGCCATTGGCGCCGGTCAGCACGGTCAACCGGCGCACGGGCATGCGCAGGGAACGGATGGAGCGATAGCCCCGAATGGAAAAATCGCAGAGGTTCATTGCCGGCCTTTCGCCCGCCAATCTGGCTGGCGGAGGGGCAGGAGGCAAGGGCTGGCTCAGGGCCAGCGCACCGCGGGGGGCATCGAGGACAGAATGGAATTCACATTGCCACCGGTCTTGAGGCCAAAGGTGGTGCCGCGATCATAGAGCAGATTGAATTCGACATAGCGGCCGCGGCGCACCAATTGCTCGTCGCGCTCGGCCTCGCTCCAGGGTTTTTCGAAATTGCGGCGCACGAGGCGGGGATAGATGTCGTCGAAGGCTTCGCCAACCGCCCGGGTGAAGGCGAAATCGGCATCCCAGTCGCCGGAATTGAAATGATCGTAGAAAATGCCGCCAATGCCGCGGTGCTCATTGCGGTGCGGCAGGAAGAAATAGTCGTCGCACCAGGCCTTGAACTTGTCGTAGTCGACGCCCGGCCGGCCCTCGCAGGCGGCGCGCATGGCGGCGTGGAAATCGAGCGTATCGGGATCGTCCTGGGTGCGGCGATTGTCGAGCACGGGGGTGAGATCGGCGCCGCCGCCCCACCATTGCTTGCCGGTGACGATCATGCGCGTGTTCATGTGCACAGCCGGCACATGGGGGTTCCAGGGGTGGATGATCAGCGAAATGCCCGAGCTCCAGAAGGCGGTGCCCGCCTCGGTGCCCGGCATCTGCTTGGCGAAATCGTCGGAGAAATTGCCGTGCACCGTGGAAATGTGCACGCCGGCCTTTTCGAAGACCCGGCCATGGAGCATCGACATTTCGCCGCCGCCGCCGGCAGCGCGATCCCAGGGGGTGCGCTCGAACTTGCCCGGCGCCATGTCGGCATGGGGGCCGCTGACCTCGGCTTCGAGGGTTTCAAGGGACGCACAGATCCGGTCGCGCAGGGCGCGGAACCAGGTGGTGGCGGTGAGTTTCTTGGTGTCGATATCGGCTGGCAGTGTCATGGCAGGAGCAATAGGGGAGTTAGGAGAGGGAAGTAAAGCCGTCGATCTGCCGCATGGCCTCGCCGACGATCATCGCCCCGGCCAGGGCGACATTGAGCGAACGTCGCTCGGGCAGCATGGGGATGCGCACGCGCAGCTCTGTGGTCTCCGCGACGGCGTCGGGCACGCCCGCGCTTTCCCTGCCGAGCATCAAAATGTCGCCCGGTGCATAGCGGACGTCATAGGCGGAGTGCGCGCTCTTGGTGGTGAGCAGGACAAGGCGCCTGGATTGCGTCGTGCGCCAGAGGTGGAAACTCGCGAAATTGACGTGCTCACGGATGGCGGCGTGTTCGACGTAGTCGAGCCCGGCCCGCGCCAGGATCTTCGGGCTTATCGGGAAGCCGGCGGGATGAATAATGTGCAGGGTCAGACCCATGCAGGCCGCCAGGCGGATCAGCGTGCCGGTATTGTTGGCGATGTCCGGCTGGTAAAGGGCGATGTCTAGGTCCATGGTCCCGCGCTGGTGCTGTTGTGCCCGGACTGGCGGGCTTTGCCCGGGTATAGTGTCGCAGTTTGGGGCTGTCACGAGCCGTGCACTGGACAAGCTAGCCTGACAGTGCAAAAAGAACCCCACCTGACGGACCGCTTGAGGGCGGCCGGCGGTCGATTCTGTTTACTCAGTCGGCCGTCCGGAGCCGGCTCCGTCATTTGTGCATCGTACGGGGATACGGACCTTGGCCACGCAAGCAGAACATAAAACCACGAACCGGCGGGATTTTCTCTACGTCGCCACCGGCGCGGTCGGCGCCGTTGGAGCTGCGGCCGTGGTTTGGCCGCTGATCAATCAACTCAATCCGGACGCGTCTACGCTGGCTCTCGCCAGCATTCAGTATGACGTCGGTCCCATCGCTGAAGGGCAGTCGGTCACGATCATGTGGCGCGGCCTGCCGGTGTTCGTGCGCCATCGCACGGCTGCCGAGATCGAGGAAGCCAAGGCAGTGCCCTTGTCCGACCTCAAGGATCCGCAGACCGACGAAGAGCGTACCAAGCCCGGCCATGAGCAGTGGCTCATCATGATCGCCAACTGCACCCATCTGGGGTGCATCCCTGTCGGGGAAGCGGGCGATTTCGATGGCTGGTTCTGCCCGTGCCACGGCTCGCACTATGATTCTGCCGGCCGTATCCGCCGCGGTCCCGCTCCGGCCAACCTGGTTGTGCCGCCTTACGAATTCCTCAGCGATACGCTGGTCCAGATCGGTTAATGGGGGCATTCCCGATGTCAGAACATTCGACTTACGTCCCGGGAAACGCTGCTGAGAAGTGGCTTGACGACCGCCTGCCGGTCGTGCGTTTCGCAAAAGCCCATCTCATGGACTTCCCGACGCCGAAGAACCTCAATTATTGGTGGACCTTCGGCGCGATCCTCGTGATGTGCCTCGGTATCCAGATCGTCACCGGTATCATCCTGGCGATGCACTATACGCCCAACACGGCGCTTGCCTTCGACTCGGTGGAGCACATCCGCCGCAACGTCAATGGTGGCCGCGTTATCCAGGCGACCCACGCCGTGGGTGCCTCGATGTTCTTCGTGGCGCTCTACATCCACATGTTCCGCGGCCTCTTCTACGGTTCGTACAAGGCCCCGCGCGAAATCCTCTGGATCCTCGGCGTCGTCATTTTCCTTCTGACCACCGCGACCGCCTTCATGGGCTACATCCTGCCCTGGGGCCAGATGAGCTTCTGGGGGGCGACGGTTATCTCGAACATCTTCACCGCCATCCCGCTGGTCGGCGAGAACATCAAGCAGCTGGTCCTCGGTGGCTTTGCCGTCGGCAACCCGACGCTGAACCGCTTCTTCTCGCTGCACTATCTGCTGCCGTTCATCATCGCAGCCGTCGTTGCGCTCCACATCTGGGCGCTGCACGTGCCGGGCAACAACAACCCGATCGGCGTTGACGTCAAGGAAAGCCGCGATACCGTCCCCTTCCATCCGTACTATACGATGAAGGATCTGTTCGCGATGGTGCTGTTCCTGATCCCGTTCGCGTGGTTCGTGTTCTTCGCCCCCGATATCCTGGGTCACCCCGACAACTACATCATGGCCAACAGCCAGGTGACGCCGGCCCATATCGTGCCGGAATGGTATTTGCTGCCGTTCTATACGATCCTGCGCGCCATCGACTTCAACGTCCTGTTCATCGACAGCAAGCTCGGCGGCGTGATCGCCATGGGCGGCGCGATGCTCATGCTGCTGATCGTGCCGTGGCTCGACACGTCCAAGGTCCGCTCGGGTACTTTCCGCCCGATGTTCAAGTGGTTCTTTGCCCTGTTCGTGATCAACTTCATCGGCCTGATGTATCTCGGCGCACAGCCTGCCGAGGGCATCTACACGGTGCTCGCCAAGGTCTGCACGGCATACTACTTCATCTACTTCCTGGTGGTGCTGCCGGTGCTGTCGCGGATCGAGACGCCCAAGCCGTTGCCAACCAGCATTTCCGAGAGCGTTCTCGGCAAGAATGCACACGCTTGATCGGGGCGACATCTATGTTCAAGAGCAAGTTCATCCTCGCCGCCCTGGCTCTCGTGGTTGGCCTCTCCTCGGTTTCGGCAAACGCCGCCGAGGGTGGCGCAGCGATCGAGAAGCAGAACTGGTCCTTTGCCGGCATTTTCGGCACCTATGACCAGAACCAGCTTCAGCGCGGCTTCCAGGTGTTCCGGGAAGTCTGCGCCAGCTGCCATGGCGCTCACCTGCTGGCCTTCCGCAATCTGATGGAACCAGGTGGCCCGCACTTCTCCGAAGCCCAGGTTCGCGCCCTTGCGGCCGAATATGAAGTGACCGATCCCACGGCCACCGGTGGCGTCCGCCAGGCCGTTCCGGCCGATCGCTGGCCCTCGCCTTTCGCAACCGAGCAGGATGCTCGCGATGCCATGGGTGGCTCGCTGCCTCCGGACCTGTCGGTGATGGCCAAGGCTCGCGGCGTGACCGATCCGTTCCCGTGGTGGATCACCAACTATTTCACCGGGTACCAGGAAGGCGGCGCTGACTATGTGCATGCCCTGCTGGTCGGCTACCACGCCGAAGTGCCGGCCACTGCACCGGAAGGGTTCGAACTGCCGGAAGGCAAGTATTACAACGATTACTTCCCGGGTCACGCTATCGGCATGCCGCCTCCGCTCAGCGACGGCGGAATCGCCTATGTGCCGGGTGAAGACGGCGCCACCGTCCCCGAGACCATCGACCAGTATTCTCGCGACGTCTCGGCCTTCATGATGTGGCTCGCCGAACCGCATCTGGTGTCGCGCAAGCAGACCGGTTTCGTGGTGCTGCTGTTCCTCGTGCTGTTCGCCGGTCTCATGTACGGCACCAAGCGCAAGCTCTGGCGCGGCATCGAACACTAAGTGTGTTCGCTGGGCATCGAACACCAGGTTTGTTCGCTGGTCATCGAACACTAACAGCGTTCGCTGCTTATTGAATTTGGCACGGGGCCCTTCGGGGCCCTTTGCTTTTTAAGGGTGCCTGCGCCATCGGCACTTGTGTTTCCGAGTTCGCAAAGCAATATATTGCCTGCGTCTGTTTCCTGCGAGGATAATGCCATGTCCGCTATTCGCCTGGCTGTTACCGTGGTCGGCGCAGCCATTACAGTCAGCCGGCATCCGGCCGTGCGTGCTGGCATCCAGGCCGTGGCCAACAATCCCAAAGCGCGCGATGCCGCAGTCTCCGCAACGCGCAGCGTGGCCTATAATGCCGGGGTCATTGCCCGCCACCTGATTGGCCGACGCAAGTCCTGATCTCTCTTCCAGCCAAGGCTATCCATGTCGCTCGACCTGAAGTCGCTCGTTCGCACGATCCCGGACTATCCCAAGAAGGGGATTCTGTTTCGGGACATCACCACGCTGATCGAGCATCCCCAGGGGTTCAGGGAGAGCGTTGAACGCATCGCTGCCGCCCATCGCGGGCTCGGCATTACCCATGTAGCGGGCATCGAGGCGCGCGGCTTCATCTTCGGGGCAGGGGTCGCCATCGCCCTTGGCGTCGGGTTCGTGCCGATCCGCAAGAAGGGCAAGCTGCCCGGCGAAACCATCGGGCAGAACTATGCGCTCGAATATGGCGTGGACACGATCGAGATCCATGCCGATGTCCTGGGGGCCCAGGACAATGTGTTGCTCGTCGACGATCTGATCGCCACGGGCGGCACCGCCATTGCAGCCGTCGGACTGCTCCGCCGCACGGGGGCAATCGTCAATCACGCCGCCTTCGTCATCGATCTGCCTGATCTGGGCGGTGCAGAAAAATTGCGCGCCGAGAACATGCAGCTGCAGTCCCTGATCGATTTCGAAGGGCACTGACATTCGAGATGAGCGATTGCCGGGGCCGTGACCCCGGCATTGTCTACCAATTATTCCGCCCGTCCATCGCTTCTATGGTTATGGCCGACCAGTCGAGATCGTCGACGAGGTTGAGATTGACGGCAAAGCTGCGTTCGGTTGGCACTGCGGTCGGGTCCCCATTCTTGGGCGTTCCGTCAGTGTTGTACATCGAGGCCCAGTCGGGCGACGAACCCCAGGTCTGCATGCCGCAGCGGCTGCAGAAATGGTGCTGGTTCAGCCCGCCTGGCGCATATTCGGTCTCGCCCTCCTGCGACAGGAATTTCAGCTCACCCGGCTTGTAATAGGTCCAGACTGCACCCGTGCGCGCGCAATAGCTGCAGTTACAGGAGCCGGCATGGGTTGGCTGCGCAGGCAGTTCGATACGGGTCGCGCCACAATGGCAGCTGGCGATCAGGGGCATTGGCTTCCTCCTTGGCTGTGATGAAGAGAGCCTAGGCGGGTGCAGTGTCAGGCCCTGTCAGCACATCGGGTCAGGCCGCGTCCTGCGCGGCAATTTCCGGTGCGGCAGCGTCCTGACGCCGGTCCACGAGGCAGAACTGATTGCCCTCTGGGTCCTTCATGACCGTATAGGTGGGCAGGACGCGATCGAGCGTGGCACCCAATTGCTTGAGCCGTTCCACCTCGGCGGCGCGATCCACCGCATCGACGTCGAAATGGACGCGATTATTGTCGTAACGTCGCCCCTCCACATTCTGGAAGCAGAGCGACGGCCCGGGGCCATCGACCATCACGGTGGGGTCGGTTTCAGGGGTAAAGCCGAGCGCCGCCAGCTTGGCGATCTCGACGTCATCATAGCTGCGCACCGCGTAGCCATCGAGCAGGCTGGCCCAGAACCGTGCCAGGATGGCGGGTTTGTCGCAGTCAAAGACGATTTCGTGGATGGCTCCCATGGCCCATCTCCTCGCTTCATTCCCTTTCGGTTAACCAGAAATTGCGGCAAGAGTGGCGCAAGGCGGCACTGGCTGATGCGGGGCGACCCGATGGCCGCCCCGCCTCCTGCGTCACCGGGTGGGATTGTCCCGTCGCAACAGGCTCTCCAGCGTCGGGACACCCGAGGGTCCTGCGGGCGGCCGCACAGCTTTGTCAGGCGTCAACGAGCGGGCCGTGGCCTTGGGCGCGAGCCCATGTCGCGGCACGTTCCGCGTGTGCTGTATGGGCTGGGGGCGTTGATGTGGATTTTTAGGCATGCGTTTTCCTTTCCGTCCGGGCAGGGCCGGATCGGCACGAATTGGTTTGCCGGCCGGGCAAAGCCACGAGCCGTCGGTTCAAGCGGTCAGAGACGCCTGGAGGCCGGGTAAGCGATGCGGAAGGGTAGGGGTGGCGATATCAGCTCGCCTTGTGGTCGCCCCGATCTACCGTCGCGACAGAAGCCTCCATGACCATGCGGGCCCCGAAGCGGGGATGCTGGATCAGGTCAGAAGCGTCCGAAGCAAGGGTTCAGATCATTTGCGGGCGAGACCTCGTTCTCGTGTGTGAACGGGGAGCAGGATAAAAAAAGAGGCGGGCCGGGTCAACCGGTCCGCCCCAAAACTGTCAGCCGCGCCGCATTAGGGCTCGAGCTTGCCCGTTTCCGGATGGTCTTCAGCGCTGATGCTGGGCTCGTTGCGAGTCTTCCACAGCGAGAAGATGATGCCACCGGCGAGGATCGCGATGGTCACGACCAGCGAGAGTAGCGTGTCGATGTGGATATGGAACGGCACGAGCGAGATCTTGATGCCGACCAGAACGAGGATGATGGCCAGCGAGGTCTGCAGGTACCGGAACCGGTTCATCGCCGCGGCAAGCGCAAAATACAGCGAACGCAGGCCAAGGATGGCGAAGATGTTCGAGGTGTAGACGATGAACGTGTCCTGGGTCACGGCGAAGACGGCAGGAACCGAGTCGACGGCGAAGATCAGGTCGACGACTTCCACCATGATCAGCGCCACGGCGAGCGGGGTCAGCCAGGTGACGATCTTGCCGGTCTTGGGATCGGGTTCCTTGACCGTGAAATTGCGGCCATGCAGCGTCCTGGTGACCCGGAAGTGCCGGGCAATGAACTGGTAGACCTTGTTCTCTTCAAGGTTCGGCTCTTCGTCCTGATGGCTGAACATCCGGATGCCGGTGAACACCAGGAAGGCGCCAAAGCCGAGCAGGATCCAGCTGAACTGGTTGACCAGGGCTGCGCCGACGCCAATCAGGACGGCGCGGAACAGGATCACGCCGAGAATGCCCCAGAACAGCACGCGGTGCTGGTAGAGGCGGGGAATGCCGAGGAAGCCGAAGATGGTGGCGATGACGAACATGTTGTCCATCGCCAGGCTCTGCTCGAGCAAATAGCCGGTGTAGAACTCGAGCCCGGCCTCAGCGCCGCGGCTGAACCAGACCCAGGCGCCGAACGCCAGGGCAATAAGGACGTAAAAGCCGTAGAGCAGCAGGCTCTCCTTGGCTTCGATCTCGTGTTCATCCCGATGCAGGATGCCAAGGTCGAAGACAAGCAGGGCAAGGACGATCGCGATGAACGCGACCCAGAAGTAGATAGGGGTGCCTAGAAAATCACCCGTTAAGGCGGCAAGCAGCATTTCCATCGCCGGACCTTCTCCATGTAACTTGGTGGAGCAGCTCCGACATCATCATGGAGAACCCATGACCAGAGGGGCCCGGCGCTGCCCCTCTAAAATGCCCTAAGGAATGAAAAGTTCAAGCCCTCGCCGCGCGCCTGCGGCTTTTAGCGCCGATTGCAGTTGATAAGCTGCGGGGCCGTCACGAGAAAAACCGGGCCGTTCAGCGCGGCGTGCACAACATGACGATGGCGTCGGCGGTCTCCAGTTGCAAAGCGACACCGAAATTGGCGTCCGCGACGACCCGCCCGGCCTGAATGCCCGAATTGGCGCGCAGATTGCCATCATTGATGCCGATGCCGTCTTCATAGGGCGTGGTGGTGCCGGTGCCCGAATTGGCATCGCCCACGGCGCGCGAGGCCCAGCCATAGACCTGACCGTAAATGGTCAAAATTCCGGCGCGGTTCGAGGTCGCGTCGCGACAGCTCCAGTTCCCCTGATAGGACTGGGCCAGGCTCGGCGTGGCGAAGGTGGCAAGAAGCGAGAAGACAAGGACGAATCGGCGCATTGCAGGAGAGTGCCGGGGCGTCATCCGCGTTTCAAGTGCTGCGTGTCAGTCTGGGCCCGATCACCGGTATTTTCGTGAGCGCGAGCAGCAGCCGAAGCTTCAGCGGCATGCGATAATCCCGCAGTTTGGAAAACCCGACGAGCTCGGCCCGATAGACCAGTTCGCCCCGCTGATTGGTCGCGGTCAGGCGATTGAACAGCAGGCCCCAGCCGGGCAGGGAGTTGGAGGGACGCTTGCCGGTAACCACGAGTTCATAGGTGACGGTATCTCCGGGGCGGACCGGGACCTTGAAATCCATGGAATTGACGCCCGGCGAGGGTCCGGAGACGCCCGGCTCTTCGCCGAGTTCCCGCAGCCGTTCCGCCTCTGCCTCCAGCGCATCGACCATGCGGCGGTGCCCCACGCTGACCGTGTGCCAACCACTGGCGATCAAGCCGCCAAAATGGCTGTGCTTGGCGGCCTCTGGATCGATGTGGAAATATTGCGGGTCGTAAAGGGTGGCGAAGTCGATGATTTCCTCGGCGGTAAAGGTGTGACTGCCGAGCGGAAAGGTTTCGTCGATGACGATGTTCTCAAACCAGCGGGTCATGCCGCGACCTCGCGGCATTCAACGAGATTGGCAAGGCGCATGGTGAGGACCGGCTTGTCGTTTTGGTTGCGGACGTCGAAATCGAGCGTGACGATACCCCATTTGGGGTGACTGCCGGATCGGCGCAGCGCAGCAATGGTCACCGTGCCACCGATAATGTCGTCAACCATCACCGGGTTCTTCCACTTGAGGTCGGTGAAGCCGAGGCCGCCGCAGGAGGCGATTTTGGAGAGAAAGCTGTCGACCAGCATGCGCAGGCTGAGGCCGCCGGTCTGCCAGCCGCTGGAGGAGAGGCCGCCGAGAAGGCTCTTGCGCGCGGCTTCTTCGTCGAGATGGAAGGGAAAGGGGTCGAACTGGCGGGCGAAAGTGGTGATCATCTCCTTGGTCACCTTGGTGTGGCCCAGATCGATGATCTCGCCCTCGACAAGATCCTCGAAATGCCTGCGATCGCGCGTGACAGGATTGGTCATTGTCTTTCCCTATACGTCAATCGCGCTTGTGGCATGAGCCGACTGGGCTGGCAAGATTCGCATCGTTCCTTGCAGCCGCATCTACATTTCCGCTCGCCGGCCCGATTGGCGGAATTCGAGCGGGGAGATGCCGCGGCGGCGGCGCAGCACCTTGGCGAGGTAGTTTCCATCGGCAAAGCCCGTGGCGCGGGCGATTTCGGCGACGCTCATTTCGCTCGCCAGCAGCAGGCGCTCGACCCGCTCGAGGCGTCGTTCGAGCACATAGTCGGCGGGGCCGCGGCCCATGGCAGCGGAAAAACTGCGCACGAAATGGGCCCGGCTGATGCCGGCGATCGCCGCAAGGCGCTCGACCGGAAGAGGGGAGGCAAGCTGGCCATCGATATGGGCCAATACCCGGCTGAGGGCCGGCGCCAGCGCGTGCTCGGGGACAGGGCGGCTGCCGAACACACTGTCATGAAGGCTGGTCATGGCGCCATAGGCGGCGCTCGAAGCCTCGCCCGGGGAGAGACCCGACAGGGTCAGGAGCGCGAGGCATGACGCTGCCAGCCGGTCGATCTGATGGGCCGAAAGCTCGAGAACCGGCCCGGCGCTATCGATGATCTCGCGGGCAAGGCGCAGCGCCTCGCGACCATTGAGCAGCAGCCAGAAATATTCCCAGTGACCGCCGCGCTCCAGCCAATAGCGATGGGCGTGTGGCATGGCCACCAGCATCGTACTGCCAGGACGGAGGCGATGCTGGGTGCCGGAAAAATCGAGCCGGCCTTCGCCCAGCGTCGTGTGCTGGATGACAAGGAAAGGGGCGGTGCCGCGCTTCAGCCCATCCCAGGAATAGACCTCGTTGCGGCGCTGTTCATAGCCTGCGGCAACGGCCATGCAATGGAGCGGCGCGGCGCTGCGCGGCAAGCTCAGGGATCTGATGTCATGGCCATGGTCGAGAAGCTGGGACAGCACAAGATTACCCGCGTTCGCACAAGCTTTCTCTACACGAACAGGGAGAGGCGCGCTAGCAATGAGCCCAATAATCATGCCGCCAGGGAGTGAGGCACGCCATGTCATTCAAGGTCGCCATTATCGGCGCCGGTTCAGTCGGCTTTACCAAGACGCTGATTTCCGACCTGTTGAAGGTTCCCGAATTCGCCGATGTCGAATTCGCGCTGACCGACATCAATCCGCACAATCTCGACATGGTGCGGCAGATCATCGAGACCATCGTCTCGGTCAATAATCTGCCCGCCAGGGTGACGGCGACGACCGACAGGCGCGAGGCGCTGAGCGGGGCGCGCTACATCATGTCTTGCGTCCGCGTCGGCGGGCTCGAGGCCTTTGCCACCGACATTTCCATCCCGCTCAAATATGGGGTCGACCAGTGTGTCGGCGACACCATCTGCGCCGGCGGGATTCTCTACGGGCAGCGCAACATCCCGGTCATTCTCGATTTCTGCAAAGATATCCGCGAAGTCGCCGAGCCCGGGGCGCTGTTCCTCAACTATGCCAATCCCATGGCCATGAACACCTGGGCCGCCGAGCAATTTGGCGGGGTCAATGTGGTCGGCCTCTGCCACGGCGTGCAGCACGGGGCGCACCAGATCGCGCAGGTGTTGGGCGTGCGGGACGACGAGCTCGACTATGTGTGCTCGGGCATCAACCACCAGACCTGGTATATCGACATTCGCGCCAAGGGCCGGAAGATCGAGAAGGAAGAGCTGATCGCCGGCTTTGAGGCCCACCCGATCTATTCCAAGACCGAAAAGGTGCGCATCGACGTCCTGAAGCGCTTCGGCGTCTATTCCACCGAGAGCAATGGCCATCTCTCCGAATACCTCCCTTGGTATCGGAAGCGCCCGGACGAGATCAATCGCTGGATCGACATGAGCGACTGGATCCATGGCGAGACCGGCGGATATCTGCGCTATTCCACCGAGCGTCGGAACTGGTTCGAAACCGATTTCCCGATGTTCAAGGAGCAGGCGAACAAGCCGCTCGCCGACTACAAGCGCACCAGCGAACACGCCAGCTACATTATCGAGGCGCTTGAAACCGGGCGCGTTTATCGCGGCCATTTCAACCGCCGCAACAATGGCATCATCACCAATCTGCCCGATGACGCGATCATCGAAAGCCCTGGCTATGTCGATCGCTTCGGCATCAACATGATCGAGGGCATCACCCTGCCAACGGCCTGCGCCGCCACCTGTTCGGTCTCGGTCTCGGTACAGCGTCTCTCGGTCGAGGCGGCCATGACAGGCGACATCGACACTCTGAAACTCGCCGTGCTGCATGATCCGCTGGTCGGCGCCATCTGCACGCCCGACGAAGTCTGGGCCATGGTGGACGAGATGGTTGTCGCCCAGGCGCAATGGCTGCCGCAATATGCGCACGCAGTGCCCGCTGCACGCGAACGGATCGCCAAATCCACTGTCAAGACCCGCGACTGGGACGGCGCCGCCCGCAAGCGTGTTCGCTCGGTCGAAGAACTGCGCGAAATGAGCGGCGCCCATCACTGAAAACGACGCGACCTCCCAAGCGTCACCTGCCCCCGGCCCTCCACCGGGGGCTTTTTGTTGGGAGCTTTGATCTTCCAAACCCACGATGTCATCCCCGCAAGCGGGGACCTCCGTTACCCTTCACCGCACAATCAAACAGGGGTTCCCGCTTTCGCGGGAATGACACCGCGGGTGGATGACAGCCCTGCCCAAATCCCTCCGCTCCCGCGCCCCCTCGCCCCTCCGGGGAGAGGGTTGGGGTGAGGGGCCTTTCCCACCCCACCATTCGTCACCGCCGCCCGCCCCAACCACTATGTCATCCCCGCGCACGCGGGGACCTCCGTTTCCCCTTCCTCCACAGTACAACAGAGGTTCCCGCTTCCGCGGGAATGACATTGTGGGTGGATGACCACTCCTCCCCAAATCCCTCCGCTCCTGCGCCCCCTCGCCCCTCCGGGGAGAGGGCCGGGGTGAGGGGCCATTCCCACCCCACCATTCGTCACCGCCGCCCGCCCCAACCACTGTGTCATCCCCGCGCAGGCGGGGACCTCCGTTACCCTTCCTCCACAGTACAACGGAGGTTCTCGCTTTCGCGGGAATGACATCGAGGGTGCAAAAGAATCCCACTTATCCCCGTCCTCAATGTTCCATGCCATCATCCGCCCGTTCCCGCCGACAACACGCGGCGCCGACGAAGCGTCGGGCGGGGAGACGGGCCGCACGGGGTCGCCTGGGCGGGGGCGTGGATGTCGACCACCGGCCGGTGCCGGTTCTGCCTTTCGGGGTCATGCCTCGACGCAGGACCCAGCACCACCCGCAAGGGGGCCGCTCAAGGCATGCGCCCAAAAAACCGGTCGTGGGAAGCGGCTTTCGCCTCTTCTATTTCTATCAATTCGGGGCGAAAGCCGCTTTTCACCGTGCCCGTAGGGCATCGCGACCGTGTCCCCGCGACGCTCCCCTGGGGCCGGGCGGCGCCTTGGCGTGTCTGCGGTAAAGAGGAGAAAACTTCCGGCTTTCACAGGAGGGATTGCCCGGCTGAGAGCGGCACCATAGCGTCATGCGGGGGAGGATTTTGCATGGCACAGTCGGCTCATTTCGTCATCGTCGGTGGCGGCACTGCAGGGTGGATCGCCGCTTTCATCATCCAGGATGAAGCGCGCCGTCGTGGTTTCAATTTCAGGATTTCCGTCGTTGAAAGCTCCCGCATCCCCACTGTCGGGGTGGGGGAGGCCACCACCGCCGCGTTCCGGGTGCTGCTCAAGCATTTCGGCATCGATGAGTTCGAATTCTTCCGCAAGACCGATGCCAGCTTCAAGCTCGGCATCCGGCACGAGGATTGGCGCCGCAAGGGCTTTACCTATTATGGCCCAATCGATGATCCCCATCAGATCGTGCAGGCGCCACCGGGCGCGCCCTCGGACTATCTCAATGTCTATGCCATAGCTGCGGGCAGGGCGGTGCAGGAGATGCATCTCTTCCAGCCCCTCCTGGAGCAGAGAAAGGCGCCCTATGCGCAAAAGCCGGATGGCTCGCTGATACCGCTCGGACCATTCCACCACGCCTTCCACTTCGATCAGGCGCTGGTTGGGAAGTTTTTTGCCAGCAAATCCAAGGGTGTCGAAAAGGTCGACGCCATGGTGGCGGGTGTCGAACGGAACGGGGAAACCGGCGATATCTCCGCCCTCGTGCTCGATGACAATTCCCGCCTTGAGGGCGACTTTTTCATCGACGCGACGGGGTTCCGAAAGCAGATCATCGTCAAGGCGCTGGAGGCCCCGTGGAAATCCTATGCCCATGAGTTGCCGGTCAACCGGGCGCTGCCCTTCTGGATCGACATCAAGCCGGGAGAGGAGCTCGCCAATTACACCCGCGCCTGGGCCCAGAGTTCGGGCTGGATGTGGCAGATCCCGACGCGCACGCGCTATGGCTGCGGCTATGTCTATTCCGACGAGTTCTCCACCCCGGAGCAGGCCAAGGAAGAGGTCGAGCGCGTGCTCGGGCACGAGATCGAGGTGCGCAGCGATATCCGCTTCCAGATCGGGCGGCTGGAAAAGGCCTGGATCGGAAACTGCGTGGCGGTGGGGCTGTCCTCAAGCTTTCTCGAGCCGCTGGAATCCACCTCCATCCACGGCACCATCGTGCAGATGATGCTGTTCGCGCAGCGCTATATGGACGAGCCGGGCAAGATCACGCCCACGGCGCGGGAGGATTACAATGCAAGGGTCGGCCGGCAGGTCGATGATTTCCGCACCTTCGTGAACACCCATTACGTCACCGAGCGCGATGACACTCCCTTCTGGCGCGAAGTGCGGGCCAATCGCATCCATGCCGAGACCAGGGAGAGGCTGGCGCGCTGGCAGACAGAAATGCCCCGCAACGAGCATTTTCCAAACTATCTCGGCGGTCTGCCGCATATCGAAACCCAGCTGCACTATCCGGTGCTCAATGGGCTCGGCCTTCTCGACCAGCAGGTGGCGCGGCGGGAAATGGAGGCCGACCCAAAATTGCGCCGTTTCGCGCAACAGACTTTTGATGGACTGGTGAAGGAATATCGCGCAGCGGCGAGCCAAGCACTGGGGCATCGCGCGTTTCTGGATATCGTGCAGGAGATGGGGTGAGGGGCGGACGCTGGCGCCTTGTGGCTCTGCAAGGCTAAACCGGAGCCTCCCAGCGGCTATGCAGCACAGCTCCAAGCATTGACATCCCGGCCAATCCGACCCAATTGAAACCCAACTTATCCCCGGAGTTTCCCATGGGCTTTAAAATGGGCATCGTCGGCCTGCCGAATGTCGGCAAGTCGACGCTTTTCAACGCTTTGACCCGCACGGCTGCTGCTGCTGCCGCCAATTTTCCGTTCTGCACCATCGAGCCCAATGTGGGCGAGGTTCCGGTGCCGGATAATCGGCTGCAAAAGCTGGCCGAAATCGGCAAGTCGGTCAATATCCTGCCGGCGCGCATGAGCTTTGTGGACATTGCGGGCCTCGTCAAAGGCGCGTCGAAGGGCGAGGGCCTCGGCAACCAGTTCCTGGCCAATATCCGCGAATGCGACGCCATTGCCTATGTGTTGCGCTGCTTTGAAGATGGCAACATCATCCACGTCGCCAATAAGGTCGATCCGCTGGCCGACGCCGAAGTGGTCGAGACAGAGCTGATGCTCGCCGACCTCGAAAGCCTCGAAAAGCGCCGTGCCGGCGTCGAGAAGAAGGCCAAGGGCAATGACAAGGACGCCAAGCAGACGCTCGAGTTGATCGACCGTGCGCTGGTGCTGCTGCGCGAAGGCAAGTCGGCCCGCTTCGTCGAGCGTTCCGCCGAAGAGGAAAAGGCCTTCCAGGAGCTGCAGCTTCTGACCTCCAAGCCCGTGCTCTATGTCTGCAATGTTGACGAAGGCTCCGCCGAAAACGGCAATGAGATGAGTGCCAAGGTCGCCGAATACGCCCATGCCAATGATGCGGGCGTAGTCGTCATCTCGGCTGAAATCGAAAGCCAGCTGGCCCAGCTCCCCGATGCCGAGCAAGCAGAATATCTCGAATCCCTGGGTCTGCACGAGGCCGGCCTCAACCGTTTGATCCGCGAGGCCTATGATTTGCTGGGCCTGCAGACCTATTTCACCGTCGGTCCCAAGGAAACCCGCGCCTGGACCATCCACAAAGGCGACAAGGCTCCTGCCGCCGCCGGCGTGATCCATACCGATTTCGAGCGTGGCTTCATTCGTGCCCAGACGATTGGCTATGATGATTTCGTCACCCTTGGTGGCGAAGTCGCCGCCAAGGAAGCCGGCAAGGCCCGCGACGAAGGCAAGGAATATGTCGTCCGGGACGGCGACGTCATGATGTTCAAGTTTAATACTTGATGCCGACCGCTTTTCGGTAAAATCCCTCCAGTGGAGGGATTTTAGGCATCAAGGCCATGAGAGCTACGCTCGAATGGCTGAGGCGACCGCTACGCGGTAAAATCGCTCCGATGAAGCGATTTTTGCACTTAAGGCCACGAGACTTAGCAGGCGGTCCGCGGAGCGGATGCAAGGCTCCGGTGGAGCCTTGCAAGTCAAGAAGGCCACGAAAGCTATGCTTGAGTGGCAGCTTGAGTGGCTGAGCGCGACCCCACCCCGGGGCAAGCCGACAAACGGCTTTCCCCCACTTATCCCCCCTTGCACGGCCCGTGCCAGAATTTATGGTGCCGGCAGTAATTTGGGGGCCTTTCGATGATTGATAAACCAAGCCGCCGGCAAGTTCTTTTTGCCGGCAGCGCCGCTGCTGCTGCCGGTCTTTCGGCACCAGCCTTTGGCCAGCACGACCACCACGGCCATGGCGACGGCGAAGTCTTCGCCACCGAAAAGAAGCTCGGCCGCGCCGTAGCGCAGGCGACAGGCGATGACATCCGCTTCCCGGAAGTCCGCCGGTCAGAAAATGGCCTGCTCGAAACGACGCTGCGCCTTGCCTATGGTCCAACCGACATCGATGGCGAAAAAGCTGTCGCCATGACCTTCGAGGGCTCCTATCCAGGGCCGACGCTAATTGCCCAGCCGGGCGACACGATCAAGATCCGGCTGATCAACGATCTCGACGACGTTACCAATCTGCACACCCACGGGCTGCATGTTTCGCCCTCGGGGAACAGCGACAATGTCATGCTGGTGATCCAGCCGGGCGAGACCTTCGACTATGAGATCAGCATCCCCCAAGACCATATGCCGGGCACCTATTGGTATCATCCCCATGTGCATGGCCTAACCTATCCCCAAGTCGGGGGCGGGCTTGCCGGTGCACTGATCATCGAGGGTGGCCTCGACGCGCTTGAAGGCATCAAGGACCGCGTCGACCAGCTGCTGGTGATCCAGTCGGCCGAGTTCGACGACACGAACACGATTGTGCCGGTCGACAACCAGGACATTCATCGCCAGACCCGCACGGTCAACGGCCAGATCAACCCGACCCTGCGCATCCGTTCGGGCGAGGTGCAGCGCTGGCGTCTGGTCAATGCGACCGCCGAGACCTTCCTGATGATCGGGCTGGAGGGACACCCGCTCTACCAGATTTCCAAGGACGGCAATGCCATGAGCCGGGTCGTCAAGCATGAGCGCCTGCTGCTCGAGCCGGGCACGCGCGCCGATGTGTTAGTCAAGGGACACATGTTTTCGGGCTCATGGGAGCTGCGGAAGATGCTCTGGCTGGGATCGGAGCGCCAGTATGAGCCTGATGAGCTACTTGCCACGCTGGTGGTCGAAGAAGGCGAGGCCGTTACCGATCACCAGATCCCCAATGAGCTGATCCCTCTCGGCGAAGATCTGCGCGGCCTGCCGGTCGACAAGAAGCGCGAAATCCGCTTCGATGTCGTTCGGGGACAGCCGGGCGGCACGAAGTTCACCATCGACGGCAAGCAGGTCGACATGGGCCGGGTGGACCAGACGGTCAAGCTTGGCGCGTTCGAGGAATGGGAACTCATCAACGACTCGCCGGAGTGGCATCCGTTCCACATCCACACCAATGATTTCCAGGTCGTGGCGGTGAACGGCGTACCGGTGGACGAAGTGCTTTCCTTCGAGGATACGCGCGGCATCCCGCCGAACGGCTCGCTGACCATCCGCCACCGTTTCCTCGATTTCACCGGCAAATATGTCTACCACTGCCACCTGCTCTTCCACGAGGATCACGGCATGATGGGCATTGTCGAAGTCGTGGAATAGAGACGAAGACCGCCGAGGTCCGCCCGCCCTGCGAGCATAGCTCTTGAGGCCTGACCAAACGCTACCCGCCCTGCGAGCATAGCTCTGCGGGCCTGACCGCCTCAAAACGCTCCACTGGAGCGTTTTGCAGGACGGCGGTCAGCCAATCGTATCCCTGCGCATCTGGCTCGGCGTCATGCCATAGGCCCGGCGGAAGTGCTCGTAAAACTGGGTCTGGCTGACGAAGCCCGACTGAAACGCGATATTGGCAATCGAGAGATTGCCGTCAAAGAGCAGGCTGCGCGCCCGGATGAGCCGCATGCGGGTGACGAATTTCTGCACCGAGATGTGCATCACCTTGGTGAAGAGATTGGTGGCGTAGTTCGGGTGGAGGCCGACGACGCGCGCGATGTCATCGGCCGTCAGTGGGTCGGTGATGTTCTCGACAATGTGGCGCACCATGCGAACGACATAGCGGACCGGCGAGGTCGTGCGGGTGCGCGAGCCGGTCTTCTCCACCCAGGCGGGGAGAAGCGTATCCCAGCCGGTGATGGCGGCGCGGCGGAACATGGTCGCGATTTCGGCGCGCACGAGATCGGAGCGGAGGGAATTGCCGCTGCGGTAATCGCCGTGCCAGCGCTCGAGCGTTTCGAGGCCGATACAGTCCGGGGTCAGCTGGATGACGCCGCCGCCCATGAGGGTCTCGGTCAGACGGCCTAGCTGCGGCATTTCGAGAAAAGCGTCCATCGGCAGGTAGATGTTGAGCTGTCGGCCGTCTCCGACCTCGGTCAGCCCCACCGTCTGGTGCGGAATGCCGGCCCAGAAGGCGACGAGCCTGTTGTCGCCAACGGTTACGGGCCCTCCGTCAAAGACATAGTCCATGCGCCCGGCGGTGAGCCAGTTAAACTCGATATGCCCGTGGCTGTGGGGCTGTGCCATGATCTGGGGCGGGAAGGCGCGGATGCCGAAGCGGCCGAAGGCCTTGCCGGACGCATAGAAGCTGCGGTCGGGGCGGGGCGTTGGCCGCGGCGCTCTTTCCCGGCGAGGGGATGGGTGGGTGGCAGCTTCAGTCATACTAATCCCCTTGATCTTAGAAACCCGGAATTAGTCTCTATCATTCCGGATTGTTTCGCGTCCGGCAAGTCGTAGGGTCATGACTGCGCGGGGGCGGGACCAGTGGGAGTGACTGGCGCGCAGCGAGGACCGCTAAACCCCGATGCGATGGGAGGTTCTATTGAAAAAGCACAAATATGCCCTTGGCGGGGCAGGACTTCTGCTGTCCGTTTCCATGCTGGCCATTCCGGCGCAGGAACTGACGGGCGAATTGCCGGATCCGCCGGATTTCGCGGCCCAGAGTGAGCCGATTTTCGTCTCGGTCGGCGATATCCAGGAATTCAAGGCGCTGCCGGAATACCACGAGCCCGACTGGGTGACCTCGAAATATGTCGACGCCGGCACGCTGCCGCCAGTCGCCGAGCGCCTGCCCAAGGAGCCGCTGGTCTACAAGGCCGGAAACATGCCCGACGGCATTGGTGTTTATGGCGACACGATGCGTCACGTCATCGGTGGTCGGCCGGAGGGCTGGAACTATATCGGCGGCCAGAGCCAGGGCTGGGGCGGCATTGATATCGGACTCTCCGAATGCCTGACCCGTACCGGCCCGCTGTTCATGATCAAGGCGGATGAACTCGAGCCCTTGCCCAATCTGGCCAAGAGCTGGGAATGGTCCGAGGACGGCCATGAACTGACCATGCATCTGATCGAGGGTGCCAAATGGTCCGATGGCGATCCGTTCGACGCCGATGACGTGATGTTCTTCTGGGAAGACAACGTCAATGACCAGAACGTCACCCCGCTCAACAATGCGACGCCGGAAACTTTCGGTATCGGCACGACGCTCGAAGCGCTCGATCCCTACACCATCAAGTGGACGTTCAAGGACGTGCGGCCGACGCAATATCTCTATGCGATGGCCTATGGTTCGTTCTGCCCGGGCCCGAGCCATATCCTCAAGCCCGAACATCCCAAATACAACGCCGACAATACCTACGAAGAATACAAGAACGCCTTCCCGCCGGAATATATGAACATTCCGGTGATGGGCGCCTGGGTGCCGGTCGAATATCGTCCGGACGATATCATCGTCATGCGCCGCAACCCCTATTACTGGAAGGTCGACGAGAACGGCAACCAGCTGCCCTATCTCAACGAGATGCACTATCGCCTCTCGACCTGGGCAGACCGCGACGTGCAGGCGGTGGCCGGTTCGGGCGACTTCTCCAACCTCGAACAGGCGGAAAGCTATGTCGAAGCGCTCCGTCGCTCGGCTGAAGACAGCGCTCCGGCTCGTCTGCAGTTCGGCGCCCGCACCATCGGCTATACGCTCGAGATGAACCTCTCGGCCAATGGCTGGGGTGAACCCGACGCGCGTGGCCAGGCCATCCGCGAGCTCAACCGCAACATCGACTTCCGCAAGGCGATCTCGATCGCGGTCGACCGCCAGCGTCTAGGCGACTCGCTGGTGCGTGGTCCGTTCACCGCCATCTATCCGGGCGGCCTCTATGCGGGCACGGCCTATTACGACAAGGCATCGACGGTCTACTATCCCTTCAATCTCGAGGCGGCCAACGGCCTGCTCGACGGTCTGGGGCTGATCGATACTGACGGCAATGGTATCCGCAACCTCCCCGATGGCGGGGCCGATGTGGAGATCACGCTCCTGGCCAATACCGACTATGGCACCGACACCAACCTTGCCGAAGGTGTCATCGCCCAGATGGAACCGCTGGGGATCCGCGTGATCGCCAACTTCCAGTCGGGCACGGCACGCGACGACATGCAGCAGGCGGGTCAATTCGACTGGCATGTGCGTCGCCAGGGCTCGGAAATGGTCTCGGTGGTGCAGGGCACGGCCCAGCTCGCGCCGACCGGCCCGCGCACCAGCTTCTTCCACCGCGGAGGAACTGACGGCACCGTGGACGTGCTGCCCTTCGAGCAGGAGCTGATCGACATCGTCAACAAGTTCATCTCGTCGAGCGACAATGCCGAGCGTGCCGAACTGATGAAGCAGTACCAGCACATCTACACGGAGAACGTCTATACGGTCGGTCTCACGCAGTATCCGGGTGCGCTGATCATCAACAAGCGCTTCGCCAATATCCCGGCCGGTGCCCCGATCTTCATGTTCAACTGGGCCGAGGACAACATCATCCGCGAACGCGTCTTCGTGCCGGAAGACAAGCAGGGCGATTTCGAACTGCATCCGCAAACCCTGCCCGGTGCCCCGGGCGGCGCCGGTCCGGTGTAGGCGACACTGCTCCTTGCCTTCTCCCCTGAGGGGAGAAGGTGGTCCGAAGCTCTCCGAATTCGCACTTGCGAATTCGGTTGGGATGAGGGGTTCAGATCCGAGGTTAACTCAAATGCTGACCCCCTCACCCTAACCCTCTCCCCTCAGGGGAGAGGGGAATGAGCCAGTGGCTCCCCCGATCGTTCCTGCGCGTGCCTCCATGGTACGATACTTTCGAAGAGGCCCAGATGCTTCGATTTCTCGCATTCCGCATCCTTGGCGCGATCCCGCTGTTGTTTCTGCTCAGCATCGTGACCTTTGCCATCATCCAGGCGCCGCCGGGGGATTATGGCGATACGATCCGGTCCATGTTGATCAACCAGGGTGGCGTTCCTGCCCCCCAGGCGGAGGCGCAGGCCGAGCTTTATCGCGAAGCCAATGGCCTCAACGACCCCATGATCGTGCAGTATTTCCGCTGGATTACGGGCATCGTGACGCGGTTCGATTTCGGGCATTCGTTCTTCTACAACAAGGAAGTCGGCACCGTGGTCGCCGAGCGGCTGCCGGCGACGATCGCGCTGGCGCTGGTGTGCCATGTGCTCGCTTCGCTCCTGGGCATCGGGCTCGGCATAGTTTCGGCGACGCGGCAATATTCGTGGATCGATACTGGCCTGGGGATCATCTCCTTCCTCGGGATGACCATTCCGCGCTTTCTGCTCGCCATCATCATCCTCTATCTCCTCGTCTTCCGGCTCAATGTTTCGGAAGTGGGCATGTTCTTTTCGGCCCGCTATGGCGGCGCGCCCTGGAGCTGGGACAAGTTCGTCAATCTCGTCCAGCATGTGTGGCCGGTGGTGTTCATCGCCACCTTTGGCGGCCTCGCCTATAATATGCGGGTGATGCGGGCCAATCTGCTCGACGTGCTGAACAGCCAATATGTCGAGACGGCACGCGCCAAGGGCCTGCCGGAAGGCGCGGTGATCATGAAGCATGCCGTGCCCAATGCCCTGCACCCGCTCGTCGCCTATCAGGGCGTGGTGCTGCCCTACATGCTCACGGGTGAGATCGAGGTGGCGATCGTCTTCGGCCTCGCCACGGTGGGGCCGGCCATTGTCGGCTCGATGGGGGTGGGCGACGTCTATGTTACCGCCACTTTCATGCTCGTCCTCGCAACGACACTCATCATTGGCAATATCATCGCCGACCTGCTGCTCGTCGCGCTCGATCCTCGTATCCGTCTGGGAGGGAAGGCCGAATGAGCAAGATCGATACACACTCCTCCATTCCCCTTCCCACCGATGTCGCTGGCGGTCCTGCGCCGACGGCGTTCGAAGAGGCCGATACCGGCACGGTGGCGACGCGCTTCGGATCCAGCAACGAGACCTATGCGGCGCTGGTCTGGCGGCGTTTCCGTCGCTCAACCATGGGCATGATCGGCCTCGTCCTCGTGGGAATGCTGCTCGTGGTTTCGGTCTTCGCCGATTTCTTCGCGCCGATGGACCCCAAGGCGACGAATTTGCCATTTGCGCCACCCGATCTCATCGCCTTCGAGAACCCGGAGGGCAATTTCAGCCTCATTCCCTATGTCTATCCCATCGGCGATACGGGGGAGTTCGATCCAATTACCTTCCAGCCGCTGACCGGAGCAAAGAAGGACGACCCGACGCCGACCGGCTTCTTCGTTAAGGGATATTCCTATCACCTGCTCTGGTTCATCCCGTCGAACATCCACTTTTTCGGGTCGACGGACGGGCGGCCACTCCAATTGCTGGGGACGGACAAGTTCGGGCGCGACATCCTTTCGCGCGGGATTATCGGCTCGCGGATATCGCTCACCATTGCCCTGGTTGTCGTCGCGATCACAACGATTGTCGGCACGCTGGTCGGGATTACCTCCGGCTATATCGGCGGGCGGCTGGATGCCTGGGTGCAGCGGTTCGTCGAGTTCGTGCTCGCCTTTCCGCAATTGCCGCTCTACCTGGCACTGACTTCGCTAATCCCGGTGACGGCACCCTCCAATGTGTTCCTCAGTTTCGTGATCTTCGTCATGGCGGTGCTGGGGTGGGCGCAATTGAGCCGGGAGGTGCGGTCCAAGACCCTGTCGCTGGCTCGCATCGACTATGTGCGGGCGGCAATCGCGGTCGGTTCGTCTGACGCGCGCATCATCACGCGGCATATCCTGCCCAATGTGCTGAGCCACATCATCGTTTCCATCACGCTGGCTATTCCCAGTGTCGTGCTGCTGGAGAGTTTCCTCGGCTTCCTCGGCTTTGCAGTGAAGCCGCCACTGATTTCCTGGGGGCTGATGCTGCAGGATACCGGGACTTTCTCCGTCATCGGCTCCTATCCCTGGATCCTGTCTCCCGTCATTTTCGTGCTCATCACCGTCTTTGCGTTCAATGCGCTCGGCGACGGGTTGCGTGATGCGATCGATCCATACTGAGGTGCTGCGATGAGCCAGAAGAACAATGTTGCCGCAGAGCGCCACGATCTCGGCCAGCACGGCCGAGAGCTGATCCTCGATGCCAGAAATGTCGCCGTGGATTTCAAGGTCGAGGGCGGCATCGTCAATGCGGTCCGCGACGTGTCTTTCCAATTGCACAAGGGCGAAACCATCGCACTGGTGGGGGAGAGCGGTTCAGGCAAATCGGTGACGGCGCGTACGCTGATGAAGCTGCTGACCAAGCGGGCAACGATAGGCAAGGACACGCGCATCACACTGTCCGGCAAGGATGTCGTCGCCATGGACGACAGGCAGATGCGCAAGCTTCGCGGCAATGACCTCGCCATGATCTTCCAGGAGCCGATGAGTTCGCTCAACCCCGTCTACACGGTTGGCCAGCAGATCTGCGAAATCATTCATCTGCATAATCGCGTCTCCCGCAAGGAGGCCATGGACCGGGCGGAAAAGCTGCTCGAGGAAGTACAGATCCCCGAGCCACGGGCCCGCCTCAACAATTATCCGCACCAGCTCTCGGGCGGCCAGCGCCAGCGCGTCATGATCGCCATGGCCCTGGCCAATCGCCCGGATGTGCTCATTGCCGACGAGCCAACGACGGCGCTTGATGTGACGGTGCAGGCGCAAATCCTCAATCTGATCAAGGATCTCAAAGACAAATACGGCATGGCGGTGATCCTGATCACCCACGACCTGACCATCGTCCGGCAATTCTCGGATTATGTCTATGTGATGCAGAACGGCCGGGTGCAGGAGCACAATTCAACCGAGGCGCTGTTTTCGAACCCCCAGCATGCCTATACCAAGCATCTGCTCGCCTCCGAGCCCAAGGGGACCGCATTGCCCCTGACGGAGGGAGCACATGACACGGTGCTCGAGGGGCAGAACGTCAAGGTGACCTACACGCTCAAGCGCGGGGGCTTCTTCAAGCCGGACTTCTTCGAGCTCAAGGCGGTGGATGATCTCGACATCAAGCTCATGCGCCACGAAACGCTGGGTATCGTGGGGGAGAGCGGGTCGGGTAAGACGACCTTCGGGCAGGCGCTGATCCGGCTCATCGGCAATCAGGGCGGGCAGATCTATTTCGATGGCGAGCCCATCCACGACAAGGATCGCAAGGCGATGCGGCCACTGCGCAGCCGCATGCAGATCGTCTTTCAGGACCCTTTCGCCAGCCTAAATCCCCGCATGTCCATCGGCCAGATCATTTCCGAGGGGCTGGCGGTCAATGGCATTGGCGCCAATGGGCGGGAGCGATCCGAACGGGTGCGCCAGGCGTTGCGGGATGCCGGCATGCCGGACACCATACTCAACCGCTTTCCGCACGAATTCTCGGGTGGGCAGCGGCAACGTATCGCCATTGCCCGGGCCATCGCGCTCGAGCCCGAATTCATCCTTCTCGACGAGCCCACTTCGGCGCTCGATCTCTCTGTTCAGGCCCAGATCATCGACCTGCTGCGCAAGCTGCAGGACGAAAAGGGCCTCTCCTACCTCTTCATTTCGCACGACCTCAAGGTGGTGCGGGCCCTGTGTCACAGGGTGATGGTCATGCAGCACGGCAAAATCGTGGAACAGGGGCCGGTCAATGAAGTGCTCATCAACCCCAAGTCTGAATATACGGCCCGGCTGGTCCGCGCCGCATTCGAAATAGCCGCCTGAATTTCCGGAGCTTTCTCAAAAATGGCAAATCCCAAGATCACCTTTATCGGTGCGGGCTCGTCGGTGTTCATGAAGAACATCGTGGGCGATATTCTTCAGCGTCCGGCGCTGGCCGGCGCGACGATCCGCTTGATGGACATCAATCCCAAGCGGCTCGAGGAAAGCGAGATCATCGCGAAAAAGCTGATCGCGACGCTCGGCGTGGCTGCGAGGGTTGAGACCTATGCCAATCAGCGCCAAGCGCTGGACGGCACCAATTTCGTCGTCGTCTGCTTCCAGATCGGCGGCTACGAGCCCTCGACGGTCATCGATTTCGACGTGCCCAAGAAATACAATCTGCGCCAGACCATCGCCGATACGCTGGGGGTTGGCGGTATCATGCGCGGGCTTCGCACCGTTCCACATCTCTGGAGCATCTGCGAGGACATGCTCGAGGTCGCTCCCGACGCGATCATGCTGCAATATGTGAACCCGATGGCCATCAATACCTGGGCCATTTCGGAAAAATACCCGACGATAAAGCAGGTTGGCCTTTGCCACTCGGTGCAGGGCACGGCGATGGAACTCGCGCACGACCTCGATATCCCATACGAGGAAATCCGTTACCGCTCGGCCGGCATCAACCACATGGCGTTCTATCTCAAGTTCGAGCATCGCCAGCCGGATGGAAGCTACAAGGACCTCTATCCCGAGCTTCATCGGGCCTATCGTGAGGGACGTGCGCCAAAAGCCGGCTGGAACCCGCGCTGCCCCAACAAGGTGCGCTACGAGATGATGACGCGGTTGGGCTATTTCGTCACCGAAAGCTCAGAGCACTTCGCCGAATACACCCCCTATTTCATCAAAGAAGGCCGGGAAGATCTCATCGAGAAGTTCGGTATTCCGCTCGACGAATATCCAAAGCGCTGCGTCGAGCAGATCGCCAAGTGGAAAAAAACCAGCGAAGATTATCGCAAGGCCGACCGCATCGAGGTGAAACAATCGAAGGAATACGCCTCGTCCATCGTCAACTCGGTGTGGACGGGTGAGCCGTCGGTTATCTATGGCAATCTGCGCAATAATGGGGTCATCACCTCGCTGCCGAACAATGCGGCGGTCGAAGTGCCGTGCCTTGTCGACGAGAACGGCCTGCAGCCGACCTATATCGGCGATCTGCCACCGCAACTGACGGCGCTGATCCGCACCAACATCAATGTGCAGGAACTCACCGTGCGGGCGCTGATGGATGAAAATCCGGAGCACATCTACCACGCGGCGATGATGGACCCGCACACGGCCGCCGAGCTCGATCTCGAGCAGATCTGGGCGCTGGTGGACGATCTGCGCGAGGCCCATGGCGCCATGTTGCCCGAGTGGGCGCGCGGCTCCCGCAAGGCGCGCGTGGCCTAGTTCGAGCAGGGCAGGGGCGGGTTTTACTCGCCCTTGTTTCCAAACAGCTTGCTCAGCATATCCGCCATCGGGCCTGATTTGGGGACGCTGGCCTGCGGCTGGGCTTGTCTGGCCTGGCGGATATGGCTCTGGGCCTTGGGCGCAGGGGCAGGCTTTGCGGCGTCGTCCGCGCCCTTGGCGGCCACTGCCAGCTTGTTCATGAAGCCGGCGTCGTCGCCCTTGAGCAACATGCCCACATGGCGGCCGATATCGTCGAGCAAGGGATCGAGCCAGGCCTTGTCGGCCTTGGCGAAGTCGCCGAGCACGTGGTGGGTAACGAATTCCTTGCCGGGGTGGCCGATGCCAAGCCGGACGCGCTTGTAGTCGAGCCCGATCTGCGGGTCGATGGAGCGGAGGCCGTTATGGCCGCCATTGCCGCCGCCGATCTTGACCCTGACCTTGCCGGCGGTGAGGTCGAGTTCGTCATAGAAGACGATAATGTCGGCCGGTTCGATCTTATAGAAGCGCGCGACCTGCTGCACACTGTCGCCGGACTTGTTCATGAAGGTCTGCGGTTTGAGCAGCAGCACCCTGTCCCCGCCGATAGTGCCTTCCGCCAGAAGCCCGGCATGCTTTGACTTCCACCCCGAAATGCCGTGGGCGGAGGCGATCGCGTCGATGGCCATGAAGCCGATATTGTGGCGGTTGCCCGCATATTGGGCGCCCGGATTGCCCAGGCCGACGAGCAGTTTCATGAAAGCAAGCCTTGCAAATGACTGAGGCGGCCCAAAGGCCGCCCCAGAAAGCTATCGTGAGAACTACCGAGCTTACTCGGAAGCTTCCTCACCACCGGCAGCTTCTTCGGACTTGAGGCCCGACGGAGCAACGACGGTTGCGATGGTGAAATCGCGGTCGGTGATCGCCGGGGTCACGCCCTTGGGCAGGGTCACGGCCGAGATATGGATCGAGTCGCCGATTTCGGTGCCGGTCAGGTCGACCGTGATGGCATCCGGAATAGCGTTTGCCGGAGCGACGACTTCGACGGTGTGACGCACAACGTTGAGCGTACCACCGCGCTTCAGGCCGGGGCTTGCTTCTTCATTGATGAAGTCAACATGGACTTCAACGTGAAGCTTGGCATTGCCGGAGACGCGCAGGAAGTCGATGTGGAGCGGCTGGCCCTTGACGACATCGAGCTGATAATCGCGCGGGATGACCTTGTGGATCGTGCCGTCGACATCGAGATCGAGAACGTGCGACTTGAAGCCGCCGGCATAGATCGCCTTGTGAGCGTCCTTGTAGGCAACGGAAACGGCGACGGGGGACTTCTTGTCACCATAGATAACAGCGGGAACGAGTCCCTGACGACGAGCTTCGCGAGCGGCCCCCTTGCCCACTCCGTTACGCGCCTGTGCCTTGAGCACTTTGGTCTCAGCCATGGAAAGCATCCATTGGGTTGGTGTATGGCGTCATCTCAACGGCATACGCGCCCGTCCTCCAGGGGTGACGAGCGCTTCATGGGGTCGGGATATAGAGGAAAGGGGCAGGGCGGGCAAGGGATTCTACCCCTGCAAAGGCTGTTAGGGCCCCGGCATGGGGAGGCATTCGAGAATCTCGACGCCAGTGCCCGGAAAAATACTGAAATGGGGGTGGTTCTCGAACATCCTGGCCGCCGCCTCGTGGGTGTCAGCCTCGACGATCACATAGGCCGCAATGGCGTTCTTGAAGGGGTGGACACCGCTGGGATCGGTCAGCATGGTCTTGCCCAGAGGCGAACCGATGTCGCGGATGGCCTGCTTGTGCCGGCTCATCCATTCGCCCCACGCTGCCATGGCGTCGAGATTACGCTGTGAGCGTTCGGCATCGGTCAGCGCGTTCCAGCGCATCTGCGCCTCGGAGTCCGGTGACCCCATATAAAGAGCCAGAAATTTTGGCATGGCATCCTCCTCCCAAAGTGCACTTGGGGGGAGGATAGGAGCAGTCTGCGGCAGAAATCAGTCGAAAAGGCTCGAGACGCTCTGTTCGCTCGCGGTGCGGGCGATGGCTTCCCCGATGAGCGGGGCAATGCTGATCCGGCGGATATTGGCCGCTGCCTTCGTGGCATCGGTGTCCTGGATGGAATCGGTGACCACCAGTTCCTTGAGCTTGCTGGCAGCGATGCGCTCGGATGCGCCCTCGGACAGCACGCCGTGCGTGATGTAGGCCGAAACTTCCTTGGCACCGGCCTTGAGCAGGGCTTCGGCAGCGTTGACCAGCGTGCCGCCGCTGTCGACGATGTCGTCGATGAGGATACAGGCCTGCCCCGAGACGTCACCGATGATGTTCATGACTTCCGAGACGCCGGCGCGCGGGCGGCGCTTGTCGACGATGGCGAGGTTGGCGCCAATGCGACCGGCGACATTGCGGGCGCGGATCACGCCGCCGACGTCAGGCGAGACGATCATGACGTTCTTGACGTCGTAATTGTCCTTGATGTCGCGGACCATCACCGGGGCGGCGGTGAGATTGTCGGTCGGGATGTCAAAAAAGCCCTGGATCTGGCTGGCGTGGAGGTCCAGCGTCAGCACGCGGTTGGCGCCGGCCTCGGTGATGAGGTTGGACACCAGCTTGGCCGAAATCGGGGTGCGCGGCGCGGACTTGCGATCCTGGCGGGCATAGCCGAAATAGGGAATGACAGCGGTGATGCGCCGCGCCGACGACCGCCGGAGCGCATCGGTAAGGATGAGCAATTCCATGAGGTTGTCGTTGGCGGGATAGCTCGTCGACTGGAGAATGAAGGCGTCTTCGCCGCGCACATTCTCGTGCACTTCGACATAGACTTCCTTGTCCGCGAAGCGCTTGACCGTACAATCGGTGAGCGGGAGTTCCAGATAGCTGGCGACGGCTTGGGCGAGGGCGCGATTGGAGTTGCCGGTCACCAGTTTCATGGGGCGCGATCCTGTCTCAAACAGTCCCTGGGGCGGGGGACCTTCCAGTTTCGCGGCACCTTTATCGAGTCGTTCCGGCAATCGCAACGACCCATTGGTCGCATATGTAATTTATAGCTAAACGAGTCCGATGACAGATATTTGACGGCCGGTGCGCTTGCCCTGGTGGGTGGCGTGACGGTGGGAGAAGTAAGCCTGCGGCTGGGCGTAGGTGCACTGCGCCAGATTGCTTGCCGGTGGCAGGCCGATCGACTGGGCCTCGGCGACGAGAAACGCCGGGAGGTCGAAATGGGGTTTTCCCGCGGGCGGCGTGAAAAAAGCGTTCGCTGCTGCAGGGTTGATAGACAGCGCCTTGGCCTTAAACTCTTCGCCGACCTCGTAATTTTCTCCGCTGATCGTCGGGCCGATCGCCAGGAGAATGCGGCGGCGCTGGGCCCCGAGAGCCTCCATGGCGGTTACCGTATTCTCGAGTATGCCGCCGACCGCGCCCGCCCAGCCAGCATGGGCGGCACCGATGATGCCGGCATGAGGATCGACGAGCAGAAGCGGGGCGCAGTCGGCCGTCAACACGCCGATCAGAATATCGGCCCGTCTGGTGACGAGGGCGTCGGCCTCGATCGCCCTGTCGGGAATAGCGCCCGCTTCAACCGTCACGACGCGGGTGGAGTGGACCTGCTTGAGGGTGACCAGGGGCGCGCTGCCGAGGTTTTCGGCGACGATGGCGCGATTTCTCTCCACATTATCCGAGTTATCCCCGGTGGAGACGGAAACGTTGAGACTGTCGAATTCGCCGGTCGACACGCCGCCTTGCCGGCCGAAAAATCCGTGTCGTACCAATCCTGTCGCTTCGAGTTCTCCCGCTGTTTGCGCAAGATCTATCATGAGGCGAACCCGGGGGGGATAAGTCCGGGGCTGTGAGCGCAGAAGACCTTGAACAGCGTGCCCATCTGGTCCTCATTGACGAGACGATCCCGGGCGATGCGAATGTCTTCGGCGGAACCGGGATTGGCGCGAGACAGGGCGCCGGCGCGCTCTCCGATGCCCAATTGCAGGAGGAAATCGCCCTGGGTCACAACGGGCTGGGTGGCGATGCCGGCAAGCCGGGCGGCACCGATCAGCGCACCGAAGTCCACATGCGCCGAGAGGTCGGTTTCGCCAGGATTTTCAAGGACATCGGCATAGGCGTGGTTGCGCACGCCCTGCAGGGTTTCGCCGGTTCGGGTCTCGGCATAACCATAGTCTATGGCGAGGATGGCGCCGCCCTGGCGGGCGACCAGCTTGGACAGGACCGACATGACTTCGCCAGCGGCGAAGGACACTTCATAGACGGTGTCGAGTTCGGCGGAAGCGACCGCATCGGGCAGGGCTTCGGGCGGGATCGGGGTGGGCGAGAGGCCGAAGACGCGCTTGCCGTCGGCGAGGCCGACCTGGCGCTCGTGCCAGCCATCGGGCTTGCGGACAAACTGGCGGATCGGCAGGGCGTCGAAGAACTCATTGGCAATAATGAGGATCGGGCCCTCGTCGAAATTCTCGAAGTTTTCCAGCCATTTGGGGTCGTAAACCTCAAGGCGCGAACGCTGCTGGCCAGTGAGGACCGGGTTGGTCTCGAAGAGCTTCAGCTTCAGCGCGTCTCGAAAACCGGGGGCGCGGCAGGCGACGCGCAGGATATCGGCCATGAGGGTACCGCGGCCGGGACCCAGTTCGAGCAGGTTGAAGCTCTTGGGCTCGTCCATCTGCTGCCAGATATTGACCAGCCAGAAGCCGATGAGCTCGCCAAACATCTGGGAAATTTCGGGTGCGGTGATGAAGTCGCCCTTGGCTCCAAGTGGGTCCGGCCCCTTGTAATAGCCCTTGGTGGGATGGGTGAGGCAGAGGCCCATATAGGTGGCGATGGACATGGGGCCATTGGCAGCGATTTGAGTATCAATTTGCTGGCCAAGTGTTAGCGGACTGTTCACGTTTGGAGCCCCTAGAAGTGAATCTTGCTGTCGCGGCGCGACATGGCGTAGGCGATGAGCGCCAGACCGCCGAGGACGAGGGGCAGGCTGAGGACCTGACCCATGGTCAGCCAATTGCCGTAGAGATAGCCGATATGGGCATCGGGCAGGCGGACGAACTCGACGAGGATGCGCGAGAGCCCGTAGCCGACCCCGAAAATGCCGGCGACCAGGCCCGGCTTGCGCAGGGCGAAGAACACATTGGTGGCCAGCCGGATGACAATGAAAAGGAGGAGCCCTTCGAGGGCTGCCTCATAGAGCTGACTGGGGTGGCGAGCCACTTGCAGCGGGTCGGTCGGGAAGACGACGCCCCAAGGCAGCTCGGTCGGCGCGCCGTAGAGCTCGGAATTGATGAAATTGGTGATGCGGACCAAAAAGATGCCGATGGTGGCGACGGCGCCGAGCAGATCCAGCGAGGACAGCCAGTTTCCGCCCTTGGCGCGGGTGAACAGGATTGCCGCGGCCATCAGGCCCAGCATGCCGCCATGGTAGGACATGCCGCCGTCAAGCGTGTTGAGAATTTCGAGCGGGTTCTGCGCGTAATAGGGGAAATTGTAAAAGAGCACATAGCCCAGCCGGCCGCCGAGGACGATCGACAGCATGGCCCAGAAGGCGAAATCCCAGATGTCGGCGGCCTTGAAGGGCGGTGTGCCCTTGTGCCAGAGGCGCTCATTGCGCAGCAGCGTATAGCCATAGGCGGCGCCGAGCAGCACGCCCATGAGGTAGCCAAGGGCATACCAGCGCACGGCGAAGGGGCCGATGGCGAAGGCGACGGGGTCGATATTGGGGAAGGGCACCCGTGTTTCTCCAGATGGCTGGTCACGCACGCGGGCGCGAAATCATTGCAGTGACTTACCCCCCTCCCGCCCTCGGCCTCAAGAGGGGAGGTGAAGAAAGAGAGGTTTGACGCGTTGTGCCCGGGGCGAAAAATGACGGTATCGGTCCGGGCTGAGTGCATGTGCCGCTCTGGTCAAGCCGTGCCGGCTCCCCTAAATAGGAAGCGAACGCGGCAGCGCCAAATGAAGAACGGAACAGCGATGAACCAGAACAACAGGATTTTCGACGGTCTCGGTCGGCTGATGAACGAAGCAGCAGGCGTTGCGGACGGCGTGCGGCGCGAGGTTGAAACCGTGGCCAAGAGCCAGGCCCAGCGCATCGTTGCCGATATGGAGCTGGTCAAGCGCGAGGATTTCGACGCGCTGCGCGAGCTGGTGCAGGTCCAGGGCGAAGAGATCGATGCCCTGCGCAAGGAAATCGCCGCCCTCAAGGCCGAACAGAAGCCCGCCTGATCGTTGCGTCTGGCGGTTCTCTCGGACATTCACGGCAATGCGCCGGCGCTCGAGGCCGTGCTGGAGGATCTGGCCCGCCTGAGCGTCGACGGGATCGTCGTGCTGGGCGACCATGTCAGCGGCCCCGTCGATCCCTCGGGCGTGGCGCAGCGCCTGATGGCGCTGGGGGCGCTGTGCATTCGTGGCAATCACGATCGTTGGACCGTTGATCTCGGCCTGCCAGGCTCGGGGAAGATCGATGTTTTTGCGCGTGGGCAATTAGCGCCGGACCAGCTCGACTGGCTGGCCAATTTGCCGGCGACCGCCCAATGGGGTGACGAGGTCTTTCTCTGCCACGGCATACCGAGCGACGACGAAACGCCCTGGCTCGACAATTTTTATACAGACAGGGTCGCGGCGCTGCCGGACGAGGCCAGCGTCACTGCGCGCGCCGATGGAATCGATTTTCCGGTGATCCTTTGTGGGCACACCCATATCCCGCGCACTGTGCGCCTGGCCGACGGTCGTCTGTTGTTCAACCCGGGCGCCATCGGCATGCAATTGGTGCAGGGACTGCCGGATGCGCGCTATGGCATTCTCGAGAAGCGGGCGCGCGGCTGGCAGACCAGCATCATCAGCGTCCCCTATGACCATCAGGCCGCCGCCGACCGTGCGGCCGAGAATGGATTTCCGAAGTGGCGCGCCTCCCTTTTAGGGGGCTGGGTCGGTCCCGAAAGCCTGCGCTGATGGACCAGCAATAAGCGCAAGAAACGCTTGGCATTGAGCGTTTTTTAACTTTTGCGTTTTCGTCATCCACAAGAGATTGAGTCCGCCGGGTGCTGTTTCTCCCCAGAAACGGCGGGGTGGGTGTAGCATTCTTGGTGTGGACGATTCGTAGACCTTTTCGTGCGGCGAGCCGTCCAGCGCGTATCCCGAGCCATGCGGTACGATGCCGCAATCTTCATGCGTGATGCAGGACGGAACCGGTCAATGCCTGTGATTGAATTCGAGCCCGATCGTTCGTCCCACCCGGTGGACCTGGTCGAGCATATCGCCGCCATCAATGATTGGAATTTCGAGCGCCAGGACGCAGACGAGATTTCCATTTCCGTGCGCGGCGGCTGGAGCGACTACCACGTCTCGTTCAACTGGATGGAAGACCTCGAATCTCTCCATATCGCCTGCGCATTCGACCTGAAGGTGCCCGAGGCGCGTCGGGGGGAGATCAAGCAATTGATCAGCCTCGTCAACGAACAATTGTGGATCGGCCACTTCGATATCTGGCACAAGGAAGGCGTGGTGCTGTTTCGCAATTCGCACCTGCTGACCGGGGGCGCCGATGTGTCGCCGCAGCAATGCGAGGCCCTGCTGCGGTCCGCCTCGGATAGCTGCGACCTCTATTACCAGGCATTCCAGTTCGTGGTCTGGGCCGGCAAATCTGCCGCCGACGCGCTGAGCCACGTAATGTTCGAGACCGTTGGAGAAGCGTGATGAGCGATCTGCGTTCGCTGGGTCCGGTTATGCTGGTCGGCGCCGGAAAGATGGGCATGGCGCTGGCCGAAGGCTGGCTCGACGCCGGCATGCCCCCGAGCAATCTGGTGCTGGTCGACCCTAATCCGGGTGAGGCAGCGCAGGCGCTGGCCGCGGACAATGATCTCGTCATTCATTCCCAGGCAGCCGGGCTGGTGCCCAATGTGCTGGTGCTGGCCGTCAAGCCGCAGATCATTTCGGCAGTGATGGAGGGTCTTGAGCCGGTTATCGGCCCGCAGACGCTCGTCGTTTCCATCGCGGCAGGCGTTTCCATCGAAAAGCTCAGCCAGGGCCTCGGCACCGGGCGCATCGTGCGCACCATGCCCAATACGCCGGCCCAGATAGGCAAGGGCATAACCGGAGCGGTTGCGGGGCCCGAAGTGGCGCGCGCCGACAAGGACGCTGCCAACGCCCTCCTGGCTGCCGCCGGGGCGGTGGTGTGGTTTGACGGGGAGCGCGATCTCGACGCGGTGACTGCCGTTTCCGGCTCGGGTCCGGCCTATGTGTTCAACCTGGTGGAGGCCATGGCCGCAGCGGGTGTCGCCGAAGGACTTCCCGAGCATATCGCCATGCAGCTGGCGCGCCAGACGGTGATCGGGGCTGCAGCGCTGATGGAGGCCGATCCGGCTCCGGCCAGCGTCTTGCGCCAGAACGTGACCTCGCCCAAGGGCACGACCGCCGCCGCACTCGACGTGCTGATGGCGGCAGACGGTCTTGAACCGCTGATGAAGCGGGCCGTGGATGCCGCGCGCAAGCGCAGCGAGGAACTGGGGCAGGGCTGAGGCCCTGCCGGCGGCCCCGGGGAGCGGCGCTTCCTATAGATTTACGGTCAGATTGAGCCTGTCCAGCACCGCATGGTCGGCCGGGTCCACCATGCCGACGAAGAACTTGCGCAACACGGTTGCGCTTTCCGGTGGCAAGGCGGCGATTGACGCCTTGATGCGGCTGGCCTGCGTGGCCGAGAGGGCAGCGAAAAAGGCGCGGCCCTTGTCGGTGGCGTAAAGAAGACGCTGGCGGCGATCGGACTGGCCGGTTTTCTGCTCGATATAGCCATTGTCGATCAGCTGGCGCAGCACCCGGGCCAGGCTCTGCTTGGTGATCTTGAGGACATCGAGAATGTCGGCCACGGGCATGCCCGGCCGCAGATTGACGAAATACAGCACGCGGTGATGGGCGCGGCCAAACCCTTGACGCTCCAGCAATGCGTCGGCATCACCCGTGAAGTCGCGATAGGCAAAGAAGAACAGGCCCATAATATCGAGCGGCAGATCTTCGTCTCCAGAAAGGGCAGAATTTATGTCAGCCTTGTTGACATTTTTTAGGCTCTCTGCCATTTTCACTCCATCAAACCGCCGTTCCGTCTTATCCCAAAGACATTCAGGTTTGCCAAGGCCATGGGCCGTGAGGCATATTTGACGGAATGACCGTTCGAAGACGGCACCACAATTTAAGTATGTTGGAGAGGACTATGGCAGGCCTGCCCATGGACCAGCGTGATGGCTGGATCTGGTTCGATGGCGAACTCAAACCGTGGAAGGACGCGAAGATTCACGTGCTGACGCACGGGCTTCACTACGCCAGCTCGGTATTCGAAGGCGAACGCGCCTATGGCGGCGAAATCTTCAAGTCGCGCGAGCACACCGAGCGTCTGATTCGCTCGGCGGCGACGCTGGACATGCCTTTCCCCTACACTGTCGAAGAGATCGAAGCGGCAAAGCGCCTGGTTCTCGAAAAGAACGGCCTGGTCGACGCCTATCTTCGTCCCGTCGCCTGGCGCGGTTCGGAGGAACTGTCGGTTCCTGCGCGCAACAACAAGGTGCATGTGGCGATCGCCGCATGGGTTTGGCCGAGCTACTTCTCGACCGAGGAGAAGCTCAAGGGCATTCGCCTCGAATGGAGCAAGTGGAAGCGCCCGAGCCCGGAAACCATTCCGTCTTCGGCCAAGGCTGCCGGTCTTTACATGATCTGCACGCTCTCCAAGGACGCGGCCATGGCCAATGGCTATGCCGACGCGCTGATGCTGGACTATCGCGGCTATGTGGCTGAGGCCACCGGCGCGAATGTGTTCTTCATCAAGGGCAAGGAAATCACCACGCCGACGCCGGATTGCTTCCTCAATGGTATTACCCGCCAGACGCTTATCCAGCTGGCCAAGGAAAACGGCTTTACGGTCACCGAGCGGCATATCATGCCGGAAGAACTCAGCAGTTTTGACGAGTGCTTCCTGACCGGTACGGCCGCCGAAGTGACGCCGGTTTCGCTGATCGGCGAATACAGCTTCACCCCCGGTGAAGGTTGCCGCACGCTGATCGACGCTTATTCCGCAGCGGTTCAGCCCAAGCAGGCAGCGGCAGAATAAGTCTTTTCCGCTGATAGAATTTGAGAAGGCCGGGCAGTGATGTCCGGCTTTTATTGTTTTTAGCGAGTAGCACCCCCGCCGAGCCTTCCCCTGGCCAGGGGGAGGGATCGGCCGGTGGCGCGCAGATATTGAGGCAAGAACCGCCGTGCCCCTCCCCCTGACCAGGGGCGGTTGGGTGGGGGTGTCAGCCCCAGCGTTCGCGGGCGGCGTCGTCGGCGGGCTTGGCTTCGACCCAGTTTGTGCCGGTCGCGGTTTCTTCCTGTTTCCAGAAGGGCGCGTCGGTCTTGAGGTAGTCCATCAGGAACTGAGCACCGTCGAAGGCGGCTTGCCGATGGGGGGCAAGGGCCATGACCTGCATGATCGGCTCGCCGGGCACCAGGCGCCCGTGGCGATGGATGATCGCAGCGTCGGTGAGCGCGAAGCGGGCGATGGCGGCGTCGCGGATGGCTGATATCTCGTTCACGGCCAGTTCGGGATAGCATTCGAGGATGAGCGCGGTGATCGGGCGCTCGGGGAGGGACCGGACGAGGCCGGTGAAGGTGACAGCAGCGCCGGCGTCGGGGTGGTTGGCCTGGAAGGCGGTGAGCTCGGCGCCGGGATCAAAGGGGGCGCTGGTGACGCGGATCATTTCAGCCACCGGTCATGGGCGGCAGGATGGCGATGGTGTCGGCACCCTCGATGGGCGTGTCCCAGGGGACGATGCGGGCGTTTTTCGAGAGCTTGAACTGGGCCGGATTGGCCATGGCGAGGTCGAGCGCTTCGTCATTGGCGCACAGCCAGGTGACGAGATCGGCGAGGGTTTCGACATCGGCGGGCGGGTTGACCTCGTCGCCGGCGCGGTTGAGGCGTTCGCGCAGCCAGGCGAAATAGAGGATTTTCATTTGCCGACGCCGGAAAGGTGCGGCCAGCTGGCGCGAAGATATTGCCAGCCGGTCCAGAGCGTGAGGATGCCGGCAAGCCAGAGGAGAATATCGGAGGCAAGGCCCAGGCCGGGGATTATGCGCTCGGCGAGGACGAAGGCGAGAGCGACGAGCTGGATGGTGGTCTTCCATTTAGCCAGCTTGCTGACGGGCAGGACCACGGTCTTGTTGCCGAGAAATTCGCGCAGGCCGGGAATGAAGAGTTCACGGAACAGGATGGCGACGACGGGGATCATGTCCCAACCCGAAAAGCTGCCGTCCCACGCCAAGGCGGCGATGAGAATGCCGACGAGCAGCTTGTCGGCAATGGGGTCGAGCATGCGCCCGAGATCGGAATACTGGTTCCAGGCGCGCGCGAGATAGCCGTCCAGCCAGTCGCTGGCGGCGGCGAGCACATAGAGCGCCAGCGCGACGATGCGCAGGGTGATGTCGCCATTCATCACCAGCCAGGTGATGGGGATGATCGCAAGGATGCGAGCGATGGTGATGATGTTCGGGACGAGCGTAAGCGGGTTTCTGGCCATGGCCGGAGAGAACAGGAATGGCGGCGAGGGGTCAAGGTAGATTGGAGGGGATGGGTAGGATCACCCCCTCCCAGCTTTGCTACGGCCCTTTGGGCCGAGCGACGCTACCTCCCCCTTCGGAGGGGGAGGTGGGACGGAGTCGAGGGGTAAGGGAGTTGGGGCAGATTCGCCCCCACCCCAGCGCCACTACGGCCTGACGGCCTAGCTCTGCTACCCTCCCCGGGGAGGAAGGAAGGGAAGTTATGCGACGGCCTGGGTGGTGGCGGCGCGGCGCTTGGAGACGGAATCGGCAAGAGCCTCGAGAGCGGTGACGGTGGTGTCCCAATCGATACAGCCGTCGGTGATCGACTGGCCGTAGACCAGCTCCTGGCCGGGGATAAGGTCCTGGCGACCGGCGACGATATTGGATTCGACCATCACGCCGATGATGCGCTTGTCGCCGGCGGCGAGCTGGTTGCCGATCTCGGCGAGAACCTGGGGCTGGTTTTCAGGCTTCTTGGAGGAGTTGGCGTGGCTGGCGTCGATCATGATCGCAGGGGTCAGGCCCGCCTTGAGGGCGGCATTGGCCGTGTCCTCGACGCTCTGGGCATCGTAATTGGTGGTCTTTCCGCCGCGCAGGATGATGTGGCAGTCCTCATTGCCGGTGGTCGAGGCGATGGCCGAGCGACCGTCCTTGGTGACGGCGAGGAAATGATGCGGCTGGGAGGCGGAGAGCACGGCGTCGAGCGCGATCTTGACGTTGCCGTCGGTGCCGTTCTTGAAGCCGACCGGGCAGGAAAGGCCGGAGGACAGCTCGCGGTGGATCTGGCTTTCCGTGGTGCGCGCGCCGATGGCAGCCCAGGAGACGAGATCGGCAATGTATTGCGGCGTCGTCATGTCGAGGAATTCGCAGGCGGCCGGCAGGCCGAGATTGGCGATGTCGAGCAGGAGCGCGCGCGCGGTGTGCAGGCCCTGGTCGATATTGAAGCTGCCATTGAGATCGGGGTCGTTGATGAGACCCTTCCAGCCGACCGTGGTCCGCGGCTTTTCGAAGTAGACGCGCATGATGATCTCAAGCCGGTCGCCCAGGCGTTCGCGCAACGGGGCGAGGCGGCGCGCGTAGTCCATGGCGGCGGCGGGATCGTGGATGGAGCAGGGACCAACAATAACGGCCAGGCGATCATCCTGGCCGGTCAAGATATTATGGAAATCATGGCGCGCGGCGAGCACCGTGCGGGTCGCCGCATCGGTGCGCGGATGCTGGCGCATGACCTCGATCGGCGTGGTCAGGGTCTTGATTTCGGTGATGCGGAGATCGTCGGTGGATTTGAGCATTTTCGTTGGCTTCCTGGGTTATTCAGGAGGCGGCCAAGAAAAAAGCCGCCTCGAAAGTCGGGCGGCTGGCTTGCGATTTGGGTCTAATCTTTGTCGGGATCAGGACGCGCGCGCATTAGCCTCCGCCGGGAGCGGATAGCTAAAGTACCAATAAAAGGTGGCTGCGTTGATCATGGCAGGGAAGCTAGCGCCGAGTCTCCGGCTTGTCGAGTCCCGACTTTCGTAGGGGGCGTCGAGCCGTCCAGCGAAGGACGGCCCGAAATTGGTCCTAGAGGTCGACCTTGGCCGTGTCGCCCATTTCGGGCTTGGCGCCGGTGGCGGCCGCAAACAGCATCTTTGCCCCTGCGATCAGCTTGTTGGGGCTATCCCAGACTTCGCCATCTTCCGGGGTGACCTTGAGAAGGCGGATCTGGGGATCATTGGCATCGTCCCACCAGGCCTTGTCGAAGGCGCTCCACAATTGCTCGATCTTTGCGCGGTCATTGGAAACGATGGCATCGCCGGCAATAACGGCATAGCGATGTGCGCCATTATCGGCCCAGGCCAGCGAGACATGAGGGTAGCGCTCGATTTCCTGGAGCTTGTGGCCCTCGAGGTCGGTGAGAAAATAGATGGCATTCTCTTCGCGGCGGACGCGCGCCGACATGGGGCGGCTGCGCTGCTGTTCGCCATCCCAGGTGGTGAACATGCAGATGTCGATCTTTTCAGCCAGCTCCCAAACACGGTCGGCAGCTTCGTCGGGGGGAAGAATGTTGTTGTTTTCTTGGGTCATGGGGTCAGCTCCTGGCTTGGTCAGGTTCGAACGGATGACGGCCAGACTGGTTGCGGAAGCGCGGCGGCGGATCGATCACATCATGGAGTACGATCGCACCCGCGCTAGGTGCGATTGAAGTGATCGTAAATGAGCTGCGCCATGGCGCCGGAGATGGACGGCACGGCCTGGAGATCGAGGAGGGAGGCGCGGGATACCGCCTTGGCGGAGCCAAAATGGTTGAGGAGGGCGCGCTTTCGCGTCGGGCCGATACCTTCGATCTCGTCGAGCGGGTTCTTGATGGCGTCCTTCTTGCGCTTGGCGCGGTGCGTGCCGATGGCGAAGCGGTGGGCCTCGTCGCGCAGGCGCTGGACGTAGTAGAGCACCGGATCGCGGTGGGGCAGCATGAAGGCGTCGCGACCCTCCATGAAGAATTTTTCGCGACCGGCATCGCGGTCCTCGCCCTTGGCGATGCCGATGAAAATCACTTCCTTGGGCAGGTTGAGGGTGGCGATGACCTCGCGCACGGCGCTCATCTGACCGGCGCCGCCGTCGATGAAGACGAGGTCGGGCCAGTCGGGCATGCCGGTGTTTTCATCCTCGGCGTCGGTTTCGCTTTCGGCGGCGAGGCGGGCAAAGCGGCGGGTCAGCACTTCGCGCATCATGCCAAAATCGTCGCCGGCGGAGATGTCGGATTTGATGTTGAAGGTGCGGTAGTGCTTTTTGGAAAAGCCCTCTTCGCCCGCCACCACCATGGCGCCGACCATGTTGGTGCCGGAAATGTGGGAGTTGTCGTAGATCTCGATGCGGCGCGGCACGTTTTCCAGCGCGAATGTCTCGGCGACGCCCTCGAGCAGGGCGCGGTGTGAGGCGCCTTCGGCCAGCTGGCGGCCAAGGGCTTCGCGGGCATTGTTGAGGGCGTGATTGACGAGATCGCGCTTCTCGCCGCGCTTCGGCTGCTCGATATAGACCCGGCGCCCGGCGCGGGAGGAGAGGGCCTCTTCCATGAGGGCCGGCTCGGACAGCTCGTGGCTGATGAGAACCAGCCTGGCCGGCGTGCGGTCTTCATAGAATTGGGCGATGAAGGCTTCGAGCACTTCGGCGTCGGTAAGGCTGGCATCGGCGCGGGGGCGGTAGGGGTAATTGCCCCAGTTCTGGAAGGCACGGAAGAAGAAGACCTGCACGCAGAACTGGCCGCCCTCGTGGTGGATGGCGAAAACGTCGGCTTCCTCGACCGTCTTGGCGGTGGCGTCGCCCTGGCTCTGGATGAGGGCAAGGGCGGAAAGGCGGTCACGAATGAGGGCGGCGCGTTCGAAATCGAGGTCCTCGGCGGCCTTGTTCATGTCCGCCTGGAGGTGATCCTGGACGCTGCGCGACTTGCCGGAGAGGAATTGCCGGGCGTCCTCGACGAGTTCGCCATAGGCTTCGAGGCTGATCTCGCGGGTGCAGGGGCCGGCGCAGCGCTTGATCTGGTATTGGAGGCACGGACGGGTGCGGCCGGCGTAAAAACTGTCCGAGCAATTGCGGAGGAGGAAGGCCTTTTGGAGGCTCGCAATGGTACGGCCGACGGCGGTGGCCGAGGCGAAGGGGCCGAAATAATGGCCGGGCCGCCGGCGGGAGCCGCGATGCTTGGTGAGCTCAGGCGCCTCATGGTCGGTGGCGATGAGGATATAGGGGAAGCTCTTGTCGTCGCGCAGCAGCACGTTGAAGCGCGGCTTCAGCCGCTTGACCAGATTGGCCTCGAGCAGCAGCGCTTCGGACTCGGTTTCGGTGCGCACGAACTCCATGCCGACCGTGGCCGCTATCATGCGCTGGATGCGCACGGGCAGGCCTTCAGGGCGCGTGTAATTGGTGACGCGGGCCTTAAGGTTGCGGGCCTTGCCCACATACATGACCTCGCCCTCCGCATCGAGCATGCGGTAGACGCCGGGGGCCGCCGGCAGGGTACGGACAAAAGCCCGGATGATTTCCGGGCCGGAACGGGTCGGGGTCGGTTTTTCGGTCATTGTCGCGGAGTGGGCCCGCGCCTGGCGGGAAATTCGAGATGCTTGCCGCCATCGAGGGCGAGCATCTGGCCGGTGAAGGCCGGCATGGAGAGGATGGCCAGCACGCCCTGGGCGATGGCTTCGGGATCGGCGTGACGCTGCAGGGGCAGGGCCTTCACGCCCTGTTCGAACTCTGACTGGGTCTGGCGCGAATGGGGCAGGACCGGGCCGGGGCCGATGGCGTTGACGCGAATAGCGGGGGCCAGGGACTGGGCAAGCGTCTGCGTTGCCGTCCAAAGCACCGATTTGGACAGGGTATAGCTGAAATAGGCCGGGCTGAGATGAAGCACCCGCTCGTCGATCATGTTGACGATATTTCCCTCGGCGCCCTGCGGCAGCTGGTTGGCAAAATCACGTGCCAGAAATATGGGGGCTTCGGCATGGATCGCAAAATGCTGGTCCCACAATTCTTCGTTGATATCGCGGGCAGAGTCCGGATCGAAGATGGACGCGTTGTTGACGAGGGTGGTGAGGGGCCCGAAGAGATCGAGTGCCCTGGGGATGACCGTAGCGCGATCGCCGCGATTGCCGAGATCGGCCTTGAGAATCTCGGCCCTGCCGCCCGCAGCGCAAATCTCGTCTTTCAACTGGCAGGCCCCGTCGGTGCCCGAGCGATAATGGATGACGACCGCATGGCCGGAGCCGGCAAGGGCTCGGGCAATGGCGGCGCCAATGCGGTCGCTGGCGCCTGTGACAAGCGCGACTGGGGCGTGAATCGAAGCTGGGTTCGGATGTGACATCGCGCGGACCATAAGACGGTTCGGTCGGTTTCTTCAATCGGGGCGTGCAGTAAAGGCGAGAGGCTGCTGACAGGGAGCGGCAGCAGGTGGGGGCTTTTGCCCGTCCAGGAAGGGGAGTAGCCTTCCCAAAGGGCTCAACGAGGGGTTGCGCCCTTTTTGGGAGGAGGGGGACATAATGGACGTTATCGTACCCATTTTGGTGCAGCTGATCGCTGGCGCCGCAGGCGGCAATGTCATCGGGCAATTGGCCAAGTCCATTCAACTGGGCACGGCCGGCAATACGATCGTCGGGATTATTGGGGGCCTGGCCGGGACCTGGCTCGCCGGCATCATTCCCGGACTGGATGGCCTGGTGAGGGCGGGCGCCGCGGATGGGGTCGCGAGCGGGCTCGATCTTGGTGCGCTGGCCGGGCAAGGGGCCACCGGCCTTATCGGTGGCGGACTGCTGACCGCAATAGTGGGCGCCATCAAGTCGGCGATGGCCAAAGGCTGAACCAGCAGCTACCAATGCCGTGCCTCGCGAGAACTTGCTTGCGGGGCGCATCAGGTCTTCAAGAGCGCGCGTCTCCATGTCAGCCATCGTTACCGAGCCCCAGCAGGATGCTGTGGGGCGTGCCATCATTTTGACGCTCGTCACGATCGGCGCCTTTGGCATTCAGGACGCGATATCGAAGCTGCTGGTGCAGGACTATTCGCCTTTCCAAATTACGATGATGCGCTATTGGGGCTTTGCCGTCTTTGCCCTGATCCTGGTGGCGCGACAAGCGCCGCTGCGCCAGGCGCTGCGATCGCGCATGCCGCGGCGGCAGGTGTTGCGCGGCCTGCTGCTGATGGTCGACATCTGGACGTTCGGCATGGCGCTGCGCACGGTACCGCTCGGAGAGTTGCAGGCGATCGTCATCGTTTATCCGCTGCTGGTGACGATCTTTGCCATTCCGATCCTCGGGGAGAAGGTCGGCATTTTTCGATTTGCCGCCGTGAGCGTCGGCTTCCTGGGCGCGCTGGTGATCATCCGCCCGGGCGGCGTGCCACTCGATTGGGGCGTCGGCTTTGCGCTGATCTCGGCGGCGACCTATGCGCTCTATATCGTGGTCACCCGCCAGGTCAGCACGGTCGACAGCGCGGCAACCAGCCTCGCCTATTCGGCGCTGGTGGGCCTCGTGCTATCCGGTGCCGTGGGCGTGTTCTTCTGGCAGCCCATGGGATGGGGCGATTTCGCCCTCGTCGCGCTGACCATGGTCACGACGTGTGCGGGACACGGGCTGATGGTCTTCGCGCTGTCCATGGCCCCGGCCAGCACCCTGCAGCCGTTCAACTATTTCTCGCTGCCCTGGGCGATCTTTCTCAGTGCGGTGATTTTCGGACACTGGATCGATCCGGTTTCGTTGCTCGGCGCGACGGTGATTGCCGCCGCAGGTCTGGTGGTGATGGCTCGGGAGCGGGCGAAGAACGCCAGCATCCTCACCAAGGCAGCGGCGGTCACGGGCCGCGAATAGCACGGCGCCCCATATTTGCCGCTTGAAGCGCAGCCCTTTGATGGGCATGTGAAGGGCACAATCGTGGAGGGGAAAGATGTTCCTGATTCAGATTGCCCTGGTGCTGCTGCTGGTCGGCGGTGGACTGACGCTTCTGACGCAGGGCAAGGCCACCAAAAGGCGCGAGGCCCTGATCCTGCGCAGGGTGGACGCCTATATCGAAACCATCCGGCGGGAGCGTGGAAGCCCCATCCTGGCCGCTATGAGCGACAGCGAATTGCGCGACCTGCTCTATGCAGGTGCCCACAATCTGCGCGCCGCCACGCAGAAGCGCATGTGGATTCTATTGGGAGTGGGCGCGGCGACGCTGTTCGGCGCGATCCTGATGGGGAGCCAGGATGGCTGGCGGGGCTTTGCCGCCACTGCTGCCATCGGGGTGGCAGTCGGTTATGGTGCCAGCGAATATCTGGCGCGAAAGGCCCGGGCACCCCTCGAACGGCACGGTGTCGATGTCGAGAGACTGCGGGTGGAATGAAAAGCGCCGCCCGGAAGGCGGCGCTCAATGCTCAATTGTTCATGCAGAAATAGCCATTTGGGCCATTGAAGCAGAAGCTGGCGCCCGGACGGCTCGGATAGGGCGGATAGACGACCGGCGGACGGGGACGATTGTTCCAGTGCGGCGGGCGCGGATTGCCCCAGGCCGGAGGCGGCGGAGGCGGGCGGTCCCAGCCGTCGTTCCAGCCATCATCCCAGCGGCCACTATCGAGATAGCTTGCTGAGACCCAGCCATCGGCGCCGCGACGTTCGACATAGCACCAGCTGCCGCGGCACTGTTGAACATCGACGCGCTCGCCGCGACGCAGGGCATCGACAATTGCGTAGCCCGTGCCCGGGCCGGAGCGCACGTTGACATTGCTGGTGGCGAAAGCGGGAGCAGCAGATGCCGCTGCGGTGGTCGCCAGCACGGCCAGGGTGGCCAGGCCGGATGCGAAGAGCTTCCGAGTGAGTGCCATAGAAGTGTCCTTTCCCTGTTTAGTGGCTTGTATTTGCCTGAACACAGAAGACACCAATGCGGATGAACCCAGACTGAACGGGCCTTACAGCAAACTGGCCTGGCTTCTTGGCCCCGAAGCCGACGTTCCTTTCAGAAGCTCAGTAGCTCTGTGAACCGCTTGAGGGCGGCGCTTAGCTTCTTGCGCTGCTTGGGCTTGAGTTCGCCAAGGAGCGCCTCTTCCAATTGCGCCCAATGCTCGATCAATCCGGCCCGGATGCGAGCGCCGCGTTCGGTGAGGGCAAAGCCGGGGAGCAGTTCCGGACCTACGGCCTGCCGGGTGACCAGATTGCGCTCGGCAAGACGCGACAAGCGACTCTGCAGCGCCTCTGGCGGCAGTCCCAATTCGCGCGAGAGATCGTCCTCAGTGGTGCCGGCGCGACCCAGGACGAAGAGGATGGCATCGTCTCCCGGCTCCAGGCCTTTTTCGACCAGAGGCACGAGGACGGCCTGGTGGGCCAATTGCCCGGCCTGGATAAGCCGATAGAGCGCCGAACGGGAGGTTGGTTTGGACATAGGCGGGAAAATAGTCCGATCTCCTTGGCTGCGTCGATGAGGCTCGTATCCTATCGTTAATCAGGAACGCGCCAAGCCGTTATTGTTCACCAAACACGGATGAGTTATGGCTTGATTACGCTGGTTTGGGTGAACGGATGGTCATGACGCAAGATCTGGCTCGCATACGCGCCTTTGTGCAGGTCTTTGATGCAGGCGGGTTTTCTTCGGCGGCGCGGCAATTCGGACGCTCCAAGGCCCTGCTCAGCAAATATGTCACCGACCTAGAGGACTATCTGGGCGTCCGGCTGATGAACCGGACCACGCGAAAGCTCAGCCTCACTGAGGCAGGCGAGGCCTATTACCGCGAAGCCTCGAGCCTTCTGCAGCAATTGGATGATCTCGACGCGACCATCACTGACCAGACATCGGAGCCGCGCGGCATCGTGCGGGTGTCGGCGCCCCGCAATTTCGGGGAATCGACGCTCGCCCCGGCGATATTCGAGTTCCTCAAGAAATACCCCAAGGTGTCGCTCGATCTGCGGCTCGAGGACCGCTATGTCGATCTTGTCGATGAGGGCGTTGACGTGGCGCTGCGTATCTCGACACTCGCCGATTCCTCGCTGATCGCCCGCAAGATCGCCGACATGCATGTGGTGGTGAGCGCATCGCCCGATCTGCTTAAATCCATCGAGATCCCGACGCATCCCGAGGATTTGCGCCATCTTCCGTGCATCGTCGACGTCAATCTGCAGGGGCAGTCGAACTGGCGTTTTACCGAGAACGGCAAGACGATTTCTGTACCGGTGAACGGGCCGGTTCGGGTCAATTCACCCCTCGCTGCCCGGACTGCGGCAGTGATGGGCCTCGGTTTTGTCGTATTGCCCTCCTACCTCGCCGAACCGAAGGTTGCGAGTGGCGAACTGGTGCCGGTCCTCGTCGATTTCTTGCCGACGGGGCAGACACTGCAGGCGGTCTACCCGCATCGGCGGCATCTGGCTGGGAAGGTCAGGGCGCTGATCGACCATCTGGTGGATTGGTTCTCCGTCCATCCGATCAGTTAGGGGCGCATGAATTTGATTAAGTTTCCGGGGCTCGCACGGCTGGCTGTCGCTGCGCTGGCAGGCCTTTTTTTCGCACAGCCGGCACTGGCGCATCCTCATATTTTCATCGACGCCAAGGTGGGCGTTGTCTTTGACGACGCTGGTGCCATAACCGCGCTCCAGCACAGCTGGACATTCGACGCCGCGTTTTCGGTATGGATGGTTCAGGGGCTCGATACCAACGGCGACGGCAGCGTCAGCCCCGAGGAAATGCAGGAGCTGGCCGACGAGAATGTCGGCGGGCTGAGCGAATACGGATTTTACACCGTGGCCGGCGACGGCGTGGACTTCGTCGCGGCCGGCGACCAGCGCATGAACTACCAGGACAATCGGGTTACGCTGGATTTTTCCATCAACGCAGTTAGCCCTACGCCGCCCGGGCCAAGGTTTGAACTGGGCGTCTATGACGCGGAATATTACGTGGCCATCGGCTTCGGAGCAGTCTCCGATGTGACGCTGGTGAATGCCCCGGACAGTTGCGCGGTCGCGCTCATTCCGCCACAGCCGATCGACCCCGCGGTGGAAGCCCGGCTCTACGCCCTTGGGCCGGACGTGCCGGTGCTGCCGCCGGACCTTGCCGCCGCGATGCGGGGTACGCAAGGGATGATCGTGCTCTCCTGCGGAGAGATGCCCGCGCCGGCGACGGCGCTGGAGGCTGCCACGCAGGTGGCGGAAACCCGGCCCGCAACGCCGTTCGGCGGACCGCCCGCCGAAGTGGGGCTCAATCTGCCGCGGACCGGATTTTTCGGCTGGCTGCAGGATCAGCAGCGCGATTTCTACGCCGCAATGACGGGGGCGCTCGACTCCATGCGCACCGACTGGACCGCGTTCTGGGTGCTGGGCGGGCTGAGTTTTCTATACGGAGTGTTTCATGCCGCCGGGCCGGGGCATGGCAAGGTGGTTATCTCTTCCTATCTCCTCGCCAATGAGCGCCAATTGCGGCAGGGCATCGTGCTCAGCGCGCTTTCGGCACTCATGCAGTCTCTCGTTGCCATCGGCTTTGTGCTGGTGTTGGCCGGGGTCCTACGCCTGACCAGCACGGCGCTCGGCGATGCCGCCTATTGGGTGGGCATCATTTCCTACGGTCTTGTAGCGCTGCTCGGAGTTTGGCTTGTGGCGCGAAAGCTGTTTGGCTGGGGGCATAGCCATGGCCATGCCCATTCGGATGTCCACGATCATGATCACGATCACGATCATGAACATGTTCACGAACATCTTCACGATCACGCCGGGCATCTTCACCACGCGGTTGCGCCGGCCGACCTCAAGGGCAGTTGGCGCGAACAATTGGGCGTGGTGCTGGCGGTCGGCCTGCGGCCCTGTTCGGGTGCCCTGGTGGTTCTGGTGTTTGCCTTGTCACAGGGATTGCTGGCGGCCGGCATTGCCTCGGTGCTGCTGATGGGCCTTGGCACCGCCATAACCGTGGCGGCGTTGGCAAGCATTGCCGTCGGCGCCAAGGGATTGGCGAGCCGGATTGGCGGCGCAGACAGCGCCCTGGCACAGGGGCTGGTGTGGTGGGCGGAACTGGCCGGCGCTGTGATGGTTCTCGGCTTCGGCGTCTTGCTTCTGGTGGCCAGTCTCTAGAATTTCCCGGCCGGCGCGACCCAACGCCGCCTTGCGAAGAGGCGGGAAGCGGGTATGGTGCGCCCAAAATAGAACAACTCCAAACTGGCGGACAATGACGCACAACCTGCCGAAAGATCATCCCCCCGTTCCGCAGCAAAAAATCGGGGTTCTGCTGCTCAATCTGGGTACGCCGGACGCGACCGATTATTGGAGCGTGCGCCGCTATCTCAAGGAATTCCTCTCCGATCCGCGCGTCATCGAGACGCCGAAATGGAAGTGGTGGCCGGTCCTCAACCTCATCATCCTCAGCTTCCGCCCGCAAAAGGCGGGGCATGCCTATGCGATGATCTGGGACAAGGAAAAGAACGAGAGCCCGCTGCGCGTGATCACCCGCGCGCAGTCCGAGGCGCTGGCCGAGCGCATGTCCGGCGACGGCGTCATGGTCGAATACGCCATGCGCTATGGCAATCCCTCGACCCAGTCGGTGCTGGAGAAGATGCAGGCCGCCGGATGCCAGAAGATCCTGCTCGTGCCGCTCTATCCGCAATATTCGGCGACCACCACGGCGACGGCCAATGACAAGGCGTTCGATGCGCTGAAAACCATGCGCTGGCAGCCGGCCGTGCGCACCGCGCCGGCCTATTTCGAGGACCCGAAATATATCGAGACCCTCGGCAATTCGATCCGCGACGGTGTCGCCAAGCTCGACTTCGAGCCGGATGTGGTGATCACCTCGTTCCACGGCATGCCGGTGGAGTATCTGCAGAAGGGCGACCCGTACCACTGCCAGTGTTTCAAGACCACGCGGCTGGTGCGGGAATATCTCGGCTGGCCGAAGGAAAAGCTGATGGTGACCTTCCAGAGCCGGTTCGGGCCGACGGAATGGCTGCAGCCCTATACCGATGTGACCCTGGGCGAGCTGCCCAAGAAGGGCATCAAGAAGGTGGCGATCCTGGCTCCGGCGTTCTCGGCCGACTGTATCGAGACGCTGGAAGAAATCGCCATTGGCGGCAAGGAGACCTTCCTTGAGGCCGGCGGCGAGAACTATGCCTATATTCCCTGCCTCAACGACAGCGTCGAAGGCATGGACATGATCGAGTCCATGGTGCGCCGGGAACTGTCCGGCTGGCTCTAGGGCCTAGAAGTTACCGCAAGCGCGACGTGACACCCCCACCCTTGATCCCTCCCCACAAGGGGGACGGAGACGACGGAGCCGAGACGGTTGTGCTAGCGCCTCCCTCCCCTCGATGGGGAGGGAATGAGGGTGGGGTGATAGCCTAGGATTATCTGCCCTTACCACCCCGGCCCGTTGAAGTCGGGCGGGGTGACGTTGACGAGGCCGCGGCCGACGATGTAGCTGCGCAGTACCCAGCCAGTGTCCGGAATATGGCACCACTGGGTGGCGTTGCGGCCGCGGAGGGCGTGGCCGGCATCGCCGAAAAAGCTGCCAAAACGGGAATCGCTGTCGTTCTGCGTGCAGCGGTCGATGGGGATTTCCATGCCATCGGCGACGCGGCCGATAATGGCGTAGCCATCGCCGGGGCCGGAATGAATGGCGATATTGCCGCCGGATACCCGGGCCGTCACTGTCAGCGCCTGGGTGGGCAGGGCGAGGGCGAGGCTCGCGACAAGGCTTGTCACGAGGGCAAGTCCGGTTTTTTTCGCAGGGGCGCGCATTTTGTTCGGCTCCTCAGGGGGCTTCGGGAGTCAATGCGCCAAAGCCGGCAGCGTTGCAAGCTTGGGGCAGGCGTGCCAAAGCGCCGCCCGGCTCGGAGGGAGCGTCGCGGGTGCAGGGTCGCGATGCCCTAGGGCACGCGGTGAAAAGCGGCTTTCGCCCCGAATTGAAAAAGAGTGAAAGAGGCGAAAGCCGCTTTCCACGACCGGTTTTTTGGGCGCATGTCTTGAGCGGCCCCCTTGCGGGTGGTGCTGGGAACTGCGTCGAGGCATGACCCCGAAAGGCAGAACCGGCGCCGGCCGGTGGTCGACATCCACGCCCCCGCCCAGGCGACCCCGTGCGGCCCGTCTCCCCGCCCGACGCTTCGTCGGCGCCGCGTGTTGTCGGCGGGAACGGGCGGATGATGGCATGGAACATTGAGGACGGGGATAAGTGGGATTCTTTTGCACCCTCGATGTCATTCCCGCGGAAGCGGGAACCTCTGTTGTACTGTGGAGGAAGGGGAAACGGAGGTCCCCGCGTGCGCGGGGATGACATAGTGGTTGGGGCGGGCGGCGATGACGAATGGTGGGGTGGGAAAGGCCCCTCACCCCAACCCTCTCCCCGGAGGGGCGAGGGGGCGCAGGAGCGGAGGGGCTTGGGGAGGAGCTGTTAACCCCCGCGGTGTCATTCCCGCGAAAGCGGGAACCCCTGTTGGGTCGCCCCAAGGAAACTGGGGTCCCCGCTTTCGCGGGGATGACAGGGTGAGGGGGCGAGCAAGAAGGGGCTAAAAATCCTCCTCGATCACGAACCCATCCTCGCGCTCGGAAAATTCGGAGGAATGGAGTTTTCGGAACTGGCCGAGCGCCAGCCTGGATTCGTGCAGGAGGGCGATCAGACAGGCGCGATCGAGCGGCGGCGCGGGGAATTTTTCGAGCGCCCGCCCAAAGTTTTCGCGCGACAGGAAGCGGTAGAGCTTTGTCCGGTGCTGGCGCACCAGCTCGACCAGCAGGCCGGACGGCGGCGTCTGCCGCGGCAATTCATCGAGCTCGAAGACAAATTCCTCCAGCTCGGTTTGAAGGCGTTGCCACACGATGACCTGACGGAGAGCGATCGGGCTGAGTTTCGGCGGATCGGGTGGTCGCATTTAGTGGGTGGTCCCTGGCTGATGATTTTTCGTGCAGCCAGTGTGGGGCAGGGCAGAGGGGCGGGGATTAGTTTTGGTTTTGGGTGTTGGGGCCGACCCCCACCTAGCCTCCCCCTTGCCAGGGGGAGGGACCGATCGGGTTTGTGGCGCGATCTGTGGGGCCCCTTCTTCCCCTCCCCCTCGTCCAGGGGGAGGCCGGGTGGGGGTGTTATGTTTGTCTGGCTTGCGTCAGTCGCCCCCCACCTAACCTCCCCCTTGCCAGGGGGAGGGACGGATCGGGTTTGTGGCGCGATCTGGGAGAGCCCCTTTCTTCTCCTCCCCCTCCCTCAGGGGGAGGCCGGGTGGGGGTCTTCTCACCATCCCCACACCTGCTACTCTCCCCTTTGAGGGAACACCATGAAAGACCGGACCGCCTTTGCCCGCGCCCTGCGCCGGGAGCAGACGCCCGCCGAGCGCGCCTTCTGGGCGCTGCTCCATCCCTGGCGCGAGCGCGGCATGCACTGGCGGCGGCAGGCGCCGATCGGTCCCTATGTCGTGGATTTTTGCTGCAAGAGCCGGAAACTCGTCGTCGAGATAGATGGCGACAGCCATTTTCCCGACGCGGGGATTTCACGTGACGCGGTTCGCACGGATTTTCTGCGCCAGCGCGGTTTTACGGTGCTGCGCTTCACCAATGTCGATGTGCTGGAAAGCGACGAGGGTGTTTTTGAGATTTTGCGTGGCGTGCTCGGCGAGCCCGACGCCTAAGCCCGAGAGCCGCAATCTTCCCCTCCCCCTTCTTCAGGGGGAGGCCGGGTGGGGGTGTTTTGCTTCTCTCGATCTTCGTCAGTCGACCCCCACCTAACCTCCCCCTTGCCAGGGGGAGGGACGCATCGCGTTTGTGTCGCGATCTGCGGGAGCCCCGATCTTCTCCTCCCGCTCCTACAGGGGGAGGCCTGCTGGCGGCAGACCTCGGCTGGCAGTAACTCGATAAGAATCTATATGACCGCGACGAGGTTATTGCTTTAGCTGCGGAAGATTTTCTATCATTCTCTAACAAAGAAGCTGGCACTCTGAAGGGCCATAAGGTGCAATTAAAATAGACTCAAGAATACATCTTAAATATATTATATTGTGAGAATAGATCGAAAATCGGTGTGCGAACTACTGGGGTTGACTGTGGCTAAATATTTCTACGTTTGCATGTATAAAAACGCGTCGAATCCGGGAAAATACTCGGCTCATGCCATTTCTAGTGATGGCGAATTTATGGATAGCGTGGATGAGCAAAGAGAAAAAACGGAACAAATAAAAGAGGCTTCGGAAAAAAAGGTTTCTTCTGAGTTCTCTAGTTTTCGGGAGGTGTTCAGTGATTTTTCTAGCTCGATGATGGGATATCTGGAAATGCTTCCATTGGTTGCCGCAATCGGGAACTCCATCTCGAACTCTGTTTCAAATGGAGCTGTTAAGTCGTTCGTTTCTCGACATGGAGATCTGCACGAAAATAACGAATATAAGGAGGTTTACAGGATCCATTCTGGTCACTTTCCAACGTATAGCAATATAAATAGCAAAAGAGGTAACGCTGTTCGTCTGGGTAAGAAAGTCCCTCCAATGCTTTTGCTTGGCGTTGTTAGTAGCTTCGAATACCATTTTTCAACGTTATTGAAATGTATCCTGAGTAATAGGCCAGAAATATTGAACTCCAAGGCTATTGAGTTGACCTTGGAAGGGATATCCTCGTTTGGCGATATTGAATCGATAAAGTCATATTACATCTCTCAGTAGGTGGAAGGGGTTATGCGGGACAGTTTTTCTAAACAAGTCTCAGTTTTTGAAGGTTATCTGGGAATAAAAAAGGGCATAAGCGGTCAGTATAAGAAGTGGGATGACTTGGTTGAGGTATTTGAGCGCCGGAATTTATTTGCGCACGCTGACGGTGTAGTTAATGGGATATATTTGAACAATGTAGAGAATTCGGATAAAAATATCGGAGACAGGTTGTCTGTTGGTTCTAAGTACTTCTCTCGATCTATAATAAATATGTATGATTTTGGTGCAAAGCTTGTTTTTGTAGCTTGGAGGCGGCAGTGCCCAGATGACCTGGAGCAAATAGACCAAATTCTTGGCGAGTTTTGCTATGATTTGGTTGAAGCTCGACAGTATGAGCTAGCAGAGCAATTGCTCCTATTCTCCATGATGGAGGCGAAGCCGATTAAGATGGATCGGCAGATGATGAATGTGGTCAATCTTGGAAACTGCTACCGACTTCAGGGAGACGAAAAAAAGTCTAAAGAGGTTCTAGACTCGGTTGATTGGAGCGCGGCCCGAGATGAATTTCAGATTTGTGTGAGTGCGATCAAGGGGGATGTGCTTCATGTGACAAGCCTTATGCCTCGAATATCAGAAGATACTATAAGCGCGCACAACTACGAAAGTTGGCCGGCGTTTTACAGGGTACGAGAAGATGAGCGCTTCGCGAAATCTTTCGAGGAGGTATTTGGCCGTCCATTCAGTCCTGCAGCGGAGGACCGTCACAGCTTTATGCAACTTATGAGTCTGGTGCATGAAGACGAAGAACGCGCGCAGTTAGGGATTGGTGAGGTGGCTTTGCCTGTCGAAGACAGTAAAAGCCAAAACTCTACGCTGAATTAGGTTGCGACAGGATCGGCATATCGGCAGTCGCTGTCGTCGAGATAAGTTGGACCGCTTGTACGTAACTATGAGCTCTTTCACCTGAAATGCTTAATTAGAGCGTTTCGGCACTCATGGCAGATTTTTTGGTCGGGTGAGGGACTCCCACCCGGCGCTGCGCGCAGACCTCTCCCCGGCGGGGAGAGGTGACTAAGACACCTCGCCCTCCAGCGTATCCAGTTCCATCTCGCGCAAGCGTCTGACCTCGTCGCGCAGCCTTGCAGCCTTCTCGAATTCCAAATTCGTCGCGGCTTCGCGCATTTCGCGTTCGAGGTCTTTGATGACTGTGGCGAGATTGTCGCCGGTGACCACCTTTTCCTTGCCGTCCTTGCCCTTGCCGATGGAAATCGTGACGTGGTCGCGCTCGGCGGTGCTGTCGATGATGTCGTTGATGCGGGCTTTCACCGATTGGGGGGTGATGCCGTTGGCTTCGTTATAGGCGATCTGCTTTTCGCGGCGGCGGTTGGTTTCCGCCAGGGCGCGTTCCATTGAGCCGGTGGTCTTGTCGGCATAGAGGATGACCTTGCCGTCGACGTTACGCGCGGCGCGGCCGATGGTCTGGATGAGGGAGGTTTCCGAGCGCAGGAAACCTTCCTTGTCGGCGTCGAGAATGGCGACGAGGCCGCATTCGGGGATGTCGAGGCCTTCGCGGAGGAGGTTGATGCCCACCAGAACGTCGAAGGCACCGAGGCGGAGATCGCGAATGATCTCGATGCGTTCGATGGTGTCGACGTCCGAGTGCATGTAGCGCACGCGAATGCCCTGTTCGTGCATATATTCGGTGAGATCCTCGGCCATTTTCTTGGTGAGGACGGTGACGAGCGTGCGGTAGCCGGCCTTGACCGTGGTGCGGATGGCGTCGATGACGTCGTCGACCTGATGGGTGGCCGGGCGGATCTCGACCGGAGGATCGATGAGGCCGGTGGGGCGGATGACCTGTTCGGCGAAAACGCCGCCGGTCTGGTCCATTTCCCAGGAGCCGGGGGTGGCCGAGACATAGACCGATTGCGGGCGCATGGCGTTCCACTCCTCGAAGCGGAGCGGGCGATTGTCCATGCAGGAGGGCAGGCGGAAGCCGTATTCGGCAAGGGTCGCCTTGCGGCGGAGGTCGCCGCGATACATGGCGCCGAGCTGGCCGATGGTGACGTGGCTTTCGTCGACGAAAACCAGCGCATTGTCGGGGAGATATTCGAACAGGGTCGGCGGCGGCTCGCCGGGGCGGCGGCCGGAGAAGTAGCGCGAATAATTCTCGATGCCGGCGCAGGAGCCGGTGGCTTCCATCATTTCGAGATCGAAGAGGCTGCGCTGCTCGAGGCGCTGGGCCTCGAGGAAGCGGCCGGCGCCGGTCAGTTCCTGGAGGCGCGCGGCGAGATCGGCGCGGATCTGCTTGATCGCCTGGTTCATCGTGGTGCGCGGCGTCACGTGGTGGCTGTTCGCGTAGACGCGGATAAAGGTGAGATCGGCGGATTTCTTGCCGGTGAGGGGATCGAATTCGGTGATCGCCTCGACCTCGTTGCCGAAGAGGGTGACGCGCCAGGCGGCGGCTTCATAGTGGGCGGGGAAGATTTCCACGGTATCGCCGCGCACGCGAAATGTGCCGCGGACGAAGCCGGTGTCGCCGCGTTTGTATTGCAGCGCGACGAGCTTTGCGAGCAGCTGGCGCTGATCGATCTTTTCGCCCTTCTGCACATCGATGGTCATGGCGGTGTAGTCTTCCACTGAGCCGATACCGTAGATGCAGGAGACCGAGGCGACGATGATGACGTCGTCGCGTTCGAGGATCGCGCGGGTCGCCGAGTGGCGCATGCGGTCGATCTGCTCGTTGATGGTGGATTCTTTTTCGATGTAGGTGTCGGTGCGCGGGACGTAGGCTTCCGGCTGGTAATAGTCGTAGTAGGAGACGAAATACTCGACCGCATTGTCCGGGAAGAAGCCCTTGAACTCGGAATAGAGCTGGGCGGCGAGGGTCTTGTTGGGCGCGAGGATCAGGGCAGGGCGCTGGGTCTGGGCGATGACCTGGGCAGCGGTGAAGGTTTTGCCGGAGCCGGTGACGCCGAGCAGGACCTGGTCGGTCTCGCCATTGTTGATGCCTTCCACGAGCTCGGCAATCGCCGTCGGCTGGTCGCCGGCGGGGGTATAGGTGGTGTCGAGGCGGAAAGGTTTTGAGGCGCCGCGCTTGGCCGGGCGCTCGGGGCGATGCGGCGCCCAGGGGGCGGAGCCTTCCACTTCCTTGCGGCCGTGCAGAATGATCTGCTCGAGGGCTTTCACCGTGGCGGTGACGCCGACCGTGGTGGCGCCCGAAACGTCCTCGTTGTTGCGGGCCTTGTTCTTTTTCACCGAGGCGTCGAGGGCTTCGCGCACCTTGGACATGGCTTCGGGATCGGTGGCGGCGACGCGGGAAATGTCGCGGGCGGTGACTTTTGCGGAGGGGACGTGGTTGAACCCGGCCTGCGGGGCCTCGCCCATGCCATCGAAATCGACGCGGTCGACGGAGTTGATCTTGGTCTTCGACGTCTTTTTCGACATGCCGGTGGCGGTGTCGTTGTTGGACTTGGTGGTGCGGCGCTTTTCGAGCGGGGTCTTTTTTGTGTCCTCGCGCCGGACGGGCTGGGGCTCAGCGGCAGCAGCCGCGGCGGCCTGATCGGCGCGATCGAGGGCGCGCTTGTTCTTCATGCGCTCGGCATAAAGCGGCTTGGATGCAGCGATGTCCTCGGCCTTCTCGATCTCGGCGAAGAACTCGTCGATGGAAAACTCGGCCTTGCCGGGGCGGGTCGATTTGGGGGCCATGGCGCGCTCGCGATCAGCAGAAGGGGGACAGTGGAACCCATAGATGGGTGCTCTGTCACGCTATGTCAGCAGGGTAGTGGTTCACGGTTTGTAGCATTTTTGCGCGCGGCGGGGAAAGGGGTCGGTCGGTTCTTAGGGAGTGGCCGAGATATGCACACGTCAGACGATTGCCGGCCTCGGGCCGTTCGTCGACCTTCCTCGTCATCACCATCTCGTCTTGGAAAGGCTCCGCTATCCAGGCCTTGCCCTCCTTCCCTGGAGCCGTATGCTCAACACATGCGCATTCTCAGACCCATGATCACAACTCTCGTTCTGTTGCTGGCAGTGACATCTCCCCGACTGGCAGAACACTCCATCTGGACGCTGGGTCAAACTGAACAGCTCGACGGTCTCTTCGACCAGCTCGCCATCGCCGAGGATGAGGCAAGTGCACGAGAACTGGCCAACGAAATTTGGACTATGTGGACGCAGCCGCCGAATGAGGCCATCGCTGAGCGTATGTCGGAGATCATCCAGAATTCCGGTCTGGCTGGCCCATTCTCCCGGATGCCAGTCATCGAAAGCTTGATCATGGACTATCCGGACTACCCCGAAGGCTGGAACTTGCGAGCCACAGCCAGGTTTTTCGGCGGCGATAATGCGGGAGCTCTATCGGATATCGAGGAAGTCCTCAAACGCGAACCCAGACATTTTGGCGCCTTGGCCGGCAGGGCAGTAATTCTTCAGGCGCAGGGCAAGGGGGCAGAGGCATTGGCCGCCATGCGGGAAGCCCTTGCGATCCACCCATTTCTGCCGGAGCGGCAGCTCTTTCCAGAAACCGCCACCTCGAGCCCATAGGGACGAGCCTTAAAGCCTGAGAAGCTCCGTATTCCAGACGCGCCTTCTGGAAAACCTCCGAAACCGGCATGGCGGGAAAGCATTCGTCCCCCCGACGGAGTTGGGGTGGTTACCCGTCGGTCCGCTTTCGGGAAAACGGTTTAAGAAGCAGACGTGAACCCTGCCTTCGGTGAGGTTTGCTTCACATACTCGACGAGGGTGATTTCGTCAGGTTGCCAGGTCGCCAGGGCTCATCGACGTGCGTAAGCCAAACCGCTTCGGGATTTAAGGACAGCACGCGGAATTGACCTTCGGAAGTCGGCTCATCCAACTCACCAAACCAAACCGCAACGTCGCCGCCGATCACGATCGGTCGTCCACCTGTTTCGATGACAACGACCTGCATGCCGTCCGAATGCCCTGGAGCAGGAACCAGGCGAATGCCAGGCAGAAGTAGATGCTCGCCGTTGACGGGCACATACTTGACGCCTGGTGAATCGACCCACTCACGAATGGTGTAGTCGTCCGTGTTGAGTGCGTCGTCCAGTTCGCGCTGCTGCACATATATCGGCCTGCCGGCGAAGCGATGATTGTTGCCACAGTGATCGAAGTGCAGGTGCGTGTTGACGACTATGTCGATGCCGGCGAAGTCAAAGTTCAGTTCACTCAACGGGTAGAGACGAGGCTCCATATCTGCTGCGGCCGGATGCAGTTCTCGAATGCCCGTATCGACAAGGATATTTGCGTCCGGATGCGCGATAACATGCACATTTACAGGGATGCGATGACCGTCGACGAGCAGATCAGCGACTGTGTAGCGCTTGATGGGTACAGAGAAGCCGGACTTCATCCCTGCACCTGCTTCAAAATTTTAGGTGACTTGCCGAAAGCAAATAGAGGGACATTTGGAGACGCAACCTTGCGCCCCGCGTTCTGGGTCAGGAAAGAAACCGCCAGCAGGGCTAGGGCAAGAAGCGCTGGAACGAACCCCATGTCGACAACGCTCAAATGGGCCGAAATAGCCAGAAGGAGGTGAAAGAGCATACCAGCGTAAGCCAGATCGCTGAGCTGCACTGAAAAGCGTGTCAGGATCGTTAGGGGCGCGGCAATCTTGGCTACGATCAACACACTGACCAAATAGGCCGGATAACCGAAATACCCAAACCCCTCTTCAACTAGCGGCCGCTGCAGAATGTACATGATCGCACCCGATCCATAGATCATGCACAGCAAAACGGTGCTGATCCAGTACGCAACTTTGCTTTTGTTCATGGCGTCAAGTTCCCCTGTCATTTGCCTTTATCGGCGCGTGGGTATGTGTGCAGGTGCACGACCGCCTGCATGGAAGTTCATTGATTATTGTATTGGTCGGCCGCCCAAGCTCGCCGATTGAGGCAACATCAGGCACGACAATTCTTGCACTGGTGCATGCTCGCACTCTTCGGCAGTCAAAGTTGCCCGGCGAGAATCCGCTGGGTGGTCCCGCACTCAGACTGGGGTGTAACTGAGCCTCAATACATTGTCGTCGATTTGCTCATAGCTGGCTAAACGCAATGGCGGGCGCGCTTCTGCGAAGAAGGGGGTGCCGTGGCCGAGAACCTCCGGATGCAGATAGATGCGGTATTCGTCGATAAGGCCAAGTTGGGTCAGGGTACGCGCCAACTTGGGACCACCAATTTCGATCTCACCTTCGATCTCGGTCTTTAGCCGGCGTACTTCTGTTTCGAGGTCGCCGCGCAACAGTGTTGCATTGGGTCCGACCGCCTGCAGTGTGCTCGACACAATCCATTTTGGCGACTTGCGCCACGCCGCTGCAAATGCGCGGTGATCCGCGTCCCAGCCTTGCTGGTCTTCATCCCAATAGGTCATCAGCCCATAAAGAGTTCGGCCATAGAGGCTACCGGCAAGAGCATCTGTTTGCTCGACGAAATGACGGAACAGCTTGGGACTGGGTGATCCTACCCTTGTGTGGTCGACATAGCCATCTAGCGACTGGTTCATTCCGAAGAAAAGCTTGGCCATTCCCTACCATCCGTTAGCGACACAATTTCCGTGACACTGAGTTCAGTTCTTCCAAGGACTATGGTAGCAGTCGACGCGATGCAAAAACCACCTCTTTTTTGCAACCAGTTTGGAGAGCCCAATGAGATTGAAGCGCTCGGGATGCCCGATCAATCTGACTTTGGAAACCTTTGGCGATCGATGGAGCCTGATCATTCTGCGTGACACCATGTTCGGTGGTCGTCGTCGAAGCTTCCGATCGTTTCTGACCGAAAGTATGGAAGGCATCGCTTCCAACATCCTTTCAGATCGCCTGCAGCGGTTAACCGCAAGCGGACTTCTCACACGTGCCGCTGACCCTGGTCACAAGCAACGGGTTGTTTATAGCTTGACAGAAAGCGCCATAGAGCTGGTTCCGCTCATGGCCTTTATGGGAACCTGGGGCATTCGCCATGCCTTACCGTCCATCGAGCTATCAACGCGTGCACAGGTCCTTGAAGATGGCGGCCCTCAACTCTGGGCAGAGTTCATGGATGAGCTGCGGCACATTCATTTGGGTTCGCCAGCGCCGCAATGCTCCGCTCTGGCAAAGATGCAGTCGGCTTACGAAGCCTCCATTCTTGCATAGCATGGAACAGTCTTATTGGCAGAACTTGCAGCAGCACTAACCTTCACAAATGGGGTGAAATGCGGATCGTCTACTTCTGGTATGTGGCGGGGTAAACCGGACACTACCCAAATTTCGTATTGAGTTGGATTTGCACCGGAGTTGTTCACCATCGAGGCTATTGCGATTGCCGGATAGGGAAAGTGGTGCAGAAATCCTGATTTTGAACTACGCTAGGAGAATGCAGGAGCTGCTCTCGACATATCAGTCTTATCTCGATTGTCTCAACGCACAGGATTGGTCTCGTCTTGGCGATTTCGTGCATGACGAGGTAAGCCATAATGGGCGACTGTTTGGACTAGCAGGCTACCGTGTGATGCTGGAAAACGATTTTCAGCAAATACCCGATCTCCAATTTAGGGCTGAACTGCTAGTCTGTGAGCCGCCCTTCGTCGCAGCTCGCCTTTGGTTCAATTGCTCGCCAAAGGGTAATTTCCTCGGGCTCGCACTTAACGGCAGGACCGTGTCGTTCGCTGAAAACATTTTCTACGAGTTTGACGGCGACAAAATCAAAACAGCGTGGTCGGTGTCGATAAAACTGCCATCGAAGATCAGCTTCCATAGTGAACATTGCCCGCCAGGGTGAGGCAGCTTTCGGGATTGCTGATCGCAAACTTGAACGGCCGAGATGGGGTCGAAAACCGCCGTTTGAGAGATACATCAAAACCGGCGATGCAGCGAGTGAGTTGGGCTGCTTCTTGGTTCGGTCGAGACGTTCGAGACAAGTCAGGGCGGTGACCAGGGTTGGACCAGGGTTGACCCGGCCTTCGGACCGCAAATGCGAAAACACCGCAGCCGGGGGCTGCGGTGTGGGAGGTGTTGGCGCTGTGAGAAGTTTCAGGCTTCCTTGACTTCGGCGGCGAGCTGGATCAGCGACTGCTTGGCGTCGCCGAAGAGCATGGAGGTCTTGGGGTCGAAGAACAGATCGTTCTCGACGCCCGAAAAACCCTTGCCCGGACCGCGCTTCATGGCGATGACGCTCTGGGCTTCCGAGACCTTGAGGATCGGCATGCCGTAGATCGGCGAGGACGGGTTGGTGTTGGCAGCCGGGTTGACCACGTCGTTGGCGCCGATGACGAGCACGACGTCGGTCTCGGCGAACTTCTCGTTGATCTCGTCCATGTCGATGAGCTTGTCATAAGCCACACCGGCTTCGGCGAGCAGCACGTTCATGTGGCCGGGCATGCGGCCGGCAACGGGGTGGATCGCAAATTTTACGTCGCCACCGCGCTTTTCGATGAGATCGGCAAGCTCACGCACCTGATGCTGGGCCTGGCTGACGGCGAGGCCGTAGCCGGGGACGATCACCACGCGCTTGGCATAGGCGAGGCGCAGGGCAGCGTCTTCGGACGACACCGCGGACATTTCGCCACCGGTCGCGCCGGCCGGGCCGGCGGCAGCGGCGGTTGCGTCGGAGCCAAAGGCGCCGAACAGGACGTTGGCAAAGGACCGGTTCATGGCCTTGGACATGGCGATGGAGAGGATGATGCCGCTGGCGCCATCGAGTGCGCCGACGATGATCAGGATGTTGTTGTTGAGCGCGAAACCGGTCGCCACGGCGGCAAGGCCGGCATAGGCGTTGAGCAGCGAGACCACCACCGGCATGTCGGCGCCACCGATCGGCAGAACGATGAGCACGCCGATGGCCAGCGACACGATCAGCATGACGATGAAGATCGGCCAGGCATCGGGAACAATGATCATCCAGACCAGCCCGGCGACGGCGATGCCGAGCAGGATGAAGTTGGAGATGTTCTGGAAGGGGAAGGTGATCGGCTTTTGCGGCAACCAGCCTTGCAGCTTGCCGGCGGCCATGATCGAGCCGGTCACGGTCAGGCCACCGAGCAGCACTTCGAGGGCGAGGGCGGCAACGTGGCCGCTATCGAGGTGATTGGTGGTGAAGCCGTGGTGGTATTCGCCCAGACCCACGAGGGTTGCGGCAAGCGCGCCGAAGGCGTGGCTGATGGCGATACGCTGCGGCATGGCCGTCATCGGCACGAACATGCCGAGCGGATAGCCGATGGCGGCACCGGCGACGATGCCGACGACGATCCATTGATATTCAATGATGCGGGCGTGGAAGAGCGTTGCCACAACGGCGATGAGCATGCCGAGGGCGGCCATCTGCATGCCGCGGCGCGCCGTTTCCGGGCGACCGAGCACGCGCAGCGCGTTGATGAAGAAGAATGCCGCTACAAGGTAGGCGAGCTGAATAAAGATATCGGTCATTTCGCTGCCTTATCGGCCTTCTTGTTGTCGGACTTGAACATGGCCAGCATGCGGTCGGTGATCAGGAAGCCGCCGACGACGTTGGCCATGGCCATGGCCACGGCGATGGTGCCGAAAATGGTGCCGAGCCAGCCGTGATTGGCGCCGGCCAGAACCAGCGATGCCACGAGCGAAATGCCGGACATGGCGTTGGTGGCGGCCATCAGCGGGGTGTGCAGGAGCGGGGGGACGCGGTGGATGGTCATGAGGCCAACAAAGCTGGCCAGCAGGAACACGAAGAGTTGGATGATTGTCGTTTCGGGCATGATCCTGCCTCCGGGTTAAGCGGCCGCGCGAGCAGGCATTGCCTGGCCGCCAGCGAGGGCATCGAGGATTTCGTCGCCGGCTGTGAGGTTGAGCGCGCCGTCCTTGCAGAGGTGCGTCAGAAGCGTGCGCATATTGCCGCTGTAGAGGCGGCTTGAATCGGTGGGCGCGGCGCTCGGCAGATTGGTCGGGCCCAGAACGGTGACGCGGCCGTGGCGCACGACTTCGTCGGGCTGGGTGATGGTGACATTGCCGCCGGTTTCGGCAGCCATGTCCACGATCACCGTGCCCGGGGTCATGGCGGCGATGGTTTCATCGTCGATCAGGATGGGCGCGGCGCGGCCGGGGATCTGGGCGCTGGTGATGATCAGATTTGTGCGCGACAGCGAGGCGGTCAGGGCGCGGCGGAGGCGGGCCTGCTGATCGTCGCTCTGGGCGGCCGCATAGCCACCGGTGCCTTCGGCCTTTGCGTCGGGAACGTCGGGGAAGACGAACTCGGCGCCAAGGCTTTCCACCTGCTCGCGGGCCGCTTCACGAACGTCAAAGCCATAGGTGACGGCGCCGAGGCGGCGGGCGGTGGCGAGGGCCTGAAGGCCGGCAACGCCGGCGCCGAGCGCGATCATCTTCGCCGGGCGAACGATGCCGGCAGCCGTGGTCATCATCGGCAGGAGGGTGTCGAGGTAGCGGGCGCCTTCGAGTACGGCTGCGTAGCCGGCTATGGACGCCTGGGAGGAGAGGACGTCCATGCTCTGGGCGCGGGTGATGCGCGGGAGGCGCTCCATGCCGAGATGGAGGATCTGGGCCTTGGCGGCCGCCTCGGTGACGGCAGTGTCGCGTCCGCCGAGCGAAATCAGCACCTTGCCAGGGACAAAGCCGGCAAAATCGGGCGCGCGCACGGAAAGGACAAGGTCGGCGCCGGCAATGGCTTCGGCGCGGGTCGAAATCCGGCCGCCCGCAGTGGTGTAGTCGTCGTCGATGAAGCCGGCGTTCAGGCCTGCGCCTGCCTCAACGACGATGTCGTATTGGCTGAGCTTGCCGATGTCTGCCGGCACAAGCGCCACGCGGCGTTCGCCCTGCGCCGTCTCTTTCAGCACTGCGACGACGGGCTTTCGCGTGATGTGTACCATTAGAAATCCTCTCCAAAAGCCGTGGCGCGCGAACGCAGCCCTACTGGCAGCCGGGGAGTATTTCCATGTCAGGCAGAGTCGTCTCCTCGCCGAAGGGCGTAAGACGTTGGGCGTAAAAAACTATTAATGGACGTTTTTGGTTTCGGTCGTTCGATCGTGGCTCGTCGGCACACATTCGCGTGATCGCGCCGGCCGGAGCAGAGCATTGAGACGAGACCGAAAGTCGCACGAGCCGCTTGTCGCTGCGGTCTAGTCTTTGCCGGATTGCCTGCAAGACCAAGAGGAGCGCCGGCTGAAAGATCGATTGCTGGGCGGGTCCCTAGAGCGGCAAAGCAAAACGCGCCGCTATACTGGCCGTCGCCGGCGTCGATATTGTCGTTTCGCGCTGCCCCAAGCGGAGTTTTTGCCGAAGTTATCCCCAGCAGGGGACCGATAGGGCAAGCATAGTAGAATCGGCAGGCTTCATCAGATGCCAATCGGAGATGGCGGCATCTGCTCTCGGCACCAGTCGGATGGGAGCCCACAGAATGCGCCCGTCAATTGGGTCCTTGGCCCGATGCAAAAAATTCCGAAAGATGTGTTGGCTTAAGATGGTCGAGGCAGGAGGACATGGGATTGGGTTTGGTCGTCTGGATCTTCAGGCACGGTTGAATGCCTGGCTGCTCCGTGTGGGCAAATGGCGGGTCGTGGCCGCGATCACCATGCTCTGCGTCGTTGCCTCCGTGTTGATGACCTGGTTTGCCAATGCAGTCTTCATGCCCCATGTTCCGGTCGAGGAGCGGCTCTACATCTCGGCCGTGGCGCCCCTGATCATTGCACCGCCGATCAGCGCCGCGGTGCTTTCGCTGCTCTACCAGCTGGCCGAGGCGCGGGCTGCGCTCGTGACCATGTCGGAAACCGATCCGCTGACCGGGGTGGGCAATCGGCGGTATTTTCTCGAACGGGCCCGGCTGGCCCTCGCGGAGAGTGCGGCCAATGGCAAGTCGGCCAGCATCATCCTGCTCGATATCGACAAATTCAAACGTCTCAACGACAGCTATGGCCATGCCCTGGGCGACGAGGCGATCATGGTGGTAGCCAATGTCTGCCGGCAGGGCCTGCGGGCGGGGGACGTCTTCTGCCGCTGGGGCGGGGAAGAGTTCATCGTGCTGCTTCCCGCTGCGGGGCTCAGAGCGGCTTGCGGCCTGGCAGAGCGGCTGCGGGCCAGCGTTGCCGCGACCGCCATAAAGGGTGTGCCCGAAGGCGTAACGATCAGCCTGGGTGTCGCCGAGTTGCGCAGCGGCACGGAAACGCTCGACCAGATGATCGCCAATGCCGATCGCCAGCTCTACCTGGCCAAGGATCTGGGGCGGAACCGGGTTGAGCCGATGGACCCCGCCTGGGCGCTCGAGGGATCAAACGCGCGGATCAGATCGCCGGAAGACTGAGCCACAGCCGGGCAATCCGGCCTGCCTGATATCACGACAGGCCGGATATATCAGATGTCAGGCGGCCAGAGGCGAGCGGGCGGCGCTGGGTGCTGGGGACCAGACAATCCAGGCGAAGATGAGCACGCCGAGGAAGGTCAGCAGCGAGCTGCCGGCCACGATCGGCACCATGGCGGCATTGCCCAGAAGCAGGAAATAGAGCGACAGGCTCATGACGAAGACGCCGACGGTATAGACGAGGTATTGCGCCATCGGCAGGCGGCCCGCGGCCTTGGCCGGGTTCAATGCGTAATAGCCGCCGAACAGCGCGCTGGTGACCCAGCCGAGCAGGTTGATATGGGCGTGCGCGCCGATGACGTTGTGCTCGCCACTAATCGACATCATCAGACCAAGGCCGATCCCGGCGATCAGGAATAATATAGCCGTGCGGAAATAGAGATTTGATATGTTTGGCATGAAGCTCCTCCCAGAGCGGGCACGGGATCTCGATCTGCCGTGCCGCTGGGCAAATCTATGCCGTTTTCATGCCCTCGGGAAGCCAGCTCAGTTGGCCCCCATTGCCCCTGAGGCCCGCTGGCGTGCGGCGCCAGCAGGCCCAGGTGAAGGGTTCAATCCAGAAGCGTATCGGGCACCTTGCCGCCATTGGCGGCGATCTGGGCGAGGACCTGCTTATGGAGCCAGATATTCATCGTGGCGCTGTCGGATTTGTCGCCGCTATAGCCGAGTTCGTCGGCCAGTTCCTTGCGCGCCGTCAGGGAGGAATCAACGCCGATTGCCTTGAGCAGGTCGACGATGGAGGTTTTCCAGTTCAGCGTCTGGCCCGATGCGGCGACTGCGGCATCGAGGATTGCAGCGACATCGACCTGCGTGGCGGCCACTGGACTAGCCGATGGAGCCGGGGCAGTGCCGGCAGGCGCTGGCTGTCCGGCGTTGGCCGGGGCTTGCTGCGGGGAGGGCGCGGCAGTGGGGGCCGTGGCGGCGGCCGGGGCCGCTGGTGACGAGGCGGGTGCGGCCGCCGGCTTCGCAGCGGCGACGGGAATGGCCGCAGATGCGGGAGTTCCGAAGATCTTGGCCTTGATATCGTCCAGGAAGCCCATGGTGTAACCTCTGTGTTGATGCCGTTGAACTGAAGGAAAGTCTGACGGCGAAATAAAGGCGGGGTGCTTTCTTGCCAAAATGGCTGCGAGCGCCCTGTCGGGCGAGTCTGGATCGAGGCGGCTCGTTCGTCGTGAGCACAGGGCGGGGCAAGGGGCCGCCGCGGGAGAGACAAAGATGAAGATTGCAGGTTGGGTATTGAGCGGGCTGATCGGGCTGTTCCTGGCAATCGCCTCGGCGGGGCCGAAAATCATGGGGATCGAGGCGGCACTGGAGCCGATGGAAGTGGTGGGCTGGCCTATCAAATATCTGCCGTTGATCGCGGCGATCGAGATCGGATGCGTGATCCTCTTTCTCATTCCGCGCACGGCGCTGCTGGGTGCCGTGCTGACCACGGGATTGCTGGGCGCAGCTTTGGCGGCCAATCTGCGGGTCGACAATCCGCTCTTCAGCCATACCCTGTTCAGCATCTATCTGGGCATTGCGGTGTGGGTGGCGCTGTGGATGCGCGATGACCGGGTTCGGCAGGTGTTCCCGCTCGTGGCCTGAGCCGGAGTTCAGCCCGGCACGAACCGGCGCATGGCGCTGGCGTGCTGGGCGGCGAATTCGAGGCGACGGATCCATTGCACGGGGTCTTCGTCCCCGCTATCCGCGTCAGCGCCGAATTCCTCCAGCGTTCGGTAGAAGAGGGCGTCGGACTGGGTATAGCCGAGCGAGAGGCCGGCGCGCCGCGCCAGAAGTGGCCACTCCACGTCATTGGCGAGGGTATCGACCCGGCTCTCAGCGACTATCAACGCGATGGCCCGGGGCGAGAGGCGCCGAATGGCGAACATCAGATCCCAATTGTCGCCGGTCAGCAGGGCATGGGCGTGGTTGACGAGCGCCTCGGTTTCGCGAAGGCGACGGGGCTCCGCCGCAAGGGCCCGGGGCGAACGCCCGACGACGAGACAATCGAGATCTGGCTGCAGGTCGAGGACGCGCTGCAGATCGCCCGGTCCGTGATGCAGCCAACGCAGGACATGATCGAAATCGGTATAGAGCGCCGCATTTTCCGCTCCGGCCAAGGCCAGGGCATCCCGCCGCGCCTTGCCGATCATGGCTTCGCTGGCGGGGTGGACCATAATGGCTCCGCCGGTCTGGCCCAGGGCGTCGATGGTTCTGGGATCCGTGGCGTCGGAAACGTTGAAGGCGAGGTGCGCGAAACTGGAACGCAGGGGCCCCGACAAGGAAACGGTCGCCTCTGCGAGGCGACCGATGGGGTCGTGGACGGTTGCGGCCAGGGCAACCAAGCTCATGGATCAGTAGACGCGGATCGAGGAGAGATTGCGGTTCAGATAGCGATCAAGGACCAGCTGGCTCTCGACAATGCGCTCGCAATAGGAGTGGAACTTGCGCTCGCGGCAGGCGGCGGCGGAAACATTGCCGCTGATCTTGACTGAGGCGAAGCTGTTGTCGACGCCGTGCAGGGCCAGATCGGGGAAGACTTCGCCGGGACCGGCGCAGAAGGAGGAGCCGGAATAATTGGTGCCCGTGTAAAAGCACGCGGAGCCGGGGCCGCCAGCGGGATAATTGGGCTGGATGGCAAATAGCGGGCCTTCTGGCGACAGGCCGAAGCCGACGCGTTCAAGGGACGTCCAGCCGCGCCCGCCAGGGCCATCAACGAGGCACCAGACCTTCTGGCAGCGCAGAACCTTGATGGCGGCGTTTTCGGCGATATTGCCGGTGACCGCATAGGCCGCGCCCGGTCCGTCGCGCAGGCTGAGGGGCTGACGAGCCCAACCATGCGAGCCGGTGACCGATTCCGCCATGGAAGGCGAAACGACGGAGACCATAATCGTCAGGGCGAGGAGGAGGCGCTGGAACAGTTTCATTGAAGCGTCCGATTGCGAATGTGGCGCGGACATTAACGCTTCATCGGCGATTGTCAAAGAGGCATAGCGAAAAAGCATCGCCTCCCGAAGGAGGCGATGCCCTGTCGCAGCAAGGGGTCAACGGACGCGGACCGAGATGATGTAATCGTCGAAATCACCCAGCGAAGTGGCGCTGGTGGTGTAGGTGCGGCAATCGCGGTAATTGGCTTCCGCGCAGACCTGAACTGAGTAGCCGCCGGGGTTGTCGATCGAGGAGATGCGGTCGGCCCAGTCGCGCAGGTCACGTGTGCTTTCGCCCGGGCCCATGCAGAAGCTGGTGCCGCGGAAATTGGTGCGATCGTAGAAGCAGACATCGCTGACGGGGGCGGGCTGCGGACGGACCACGACGGGCGGGCGCTGATCGCCGACGCCGATATTGATCGAGGGGCCGCCGGGGACATTGAAGCCGAAGGAAATGCCTGGCTGGGCCGGGTTTACGGTGCGGCCGCCGGCATTGAGATAGGTGGCGGACACCCAGCCGTCAGGGCCGGGCTTGCTGATGTAGCACCAGGAGCCATCGCAACGCTGCACATCGACCTGCTGGCCGCGGCGGGCGGTGTCGACAACAGCATAATTGGTGCCGGGGCCGGAGCGCACATTCACATTGCTCGTAATGGTCCCTGGCGCAGCCTGGGCGGCGGGAAGGAAGACGACGACGGCAGTGGCGGCGACGGCAATGCCGGTGGCGAAATTGAGCAATTTCTTGCGGGTGTAGCGGTTCATGACGATCCCTTTGCGCCAATTCTTGCGGGCGTGACAACGCAATCAGACGTCAGCCCGGCTTCAGCTTTGATTTGTGAGGATAGAACGGGTCTGGACCGGCATCGGTTCCAGACCCGTCGATAGAGCGGTTAGTAGACGTCGATCGAGGAGACGCGACGATCAATACCCGAGGGCAGGCGCGACTGGTCCGAGCGGACGGTCACGCAATTGCCGTAGAAACCATTGTCAGAGCAGAGATCCACCTGGGCGCGGCCGAAAACCTGGACCGAGCGGATGACGTCATTCCAGCCGCGCGGCATGCGGGTGTATTCCTGACCCCGCTCGACGCAGAAGCTCGAGCCGCGGAAGTTGCGTTCGGTGAAGAAGCAAGCGCCGGACTGGCGGGACGGCTGCGGACGGGTCTGCGGCGGCGTGCCGAAGTTGAAATCGAACGAGAAGCCGGGGCCGCTATTGTTGCCACCGGGACGCGGGGGCTGGGGCTGTGGGCCGGGACCGGGCTGCGGGCCGGGACGAGGCGGCTGCGGCATGGCAGAGCCATCGGTGAAGGCCACGAGCGAAGCGGAAATCCAGCCGCTGACGCCATTGAAATTGCCGGTGCCGTTTACCTGGCACCATCCCTGATCATAGCAATTGGCATCGAGCGTGGCGCCGGCCGGCAGCGAGGTCAGCACCGGGGCGGTGGCCGAAGCGCCCTGGCGCACATTGGCGTTGCCGGTCGTTATCGCCGGGGCGGCGAGGGCCGTGGCAATGCCGCCGAGCAAAGTCATGGCGAGGGCAGCGGCGAATTTTGCGGACTTCATCGATCTTTGCTCCGGGACGGGCTTCGTTTTGTTGATGCCATACTAATCATGAGGCGGCTGAACGCAGTCTGAACGATTTCGTTCAGATTGGGAGCGGGACGTTAGTCTTTGGGTATGGCTCGCTTCTGGCCGTTTTCATCAAGGGACACGTAGACAAAGCGCGCCTCGGTGACCTTCTGTCGGTCATCGAGCCGGTTGCGGCGCACCCAGGCTTCGAGGGCGATGGTGATGGAGGTGGTGCCGACGCGATCGACCTTGGTATAGACGCACAGAATATCGCCAACCTTGACCGGCGCGATGAAGGTCATGGCTTCCACCGCGACGGTCACGACGCGACCCCTGACGCGCTCGACGGCGGCGATGGCGCCGGCCAGATCCATCTGGCTCATCACCCAGCCACCGAAAATATCCCCGGCGGGATTGGTATCGGCCGGCATGGCGATGGTGCGGATGGTGAGGGCACCATCGGGTTCGGCGGATTCGACGATCATCATGCAGGTCCTTTCACCGGCCAGCGGCCAACAGCCTCTTCCCAATGCTTGCGGCAAAGGGAGAGATAAACGGATTTTTCGATTGCAACCTGGTCGCCATCGGTGAGGACACGGCCCGACATGTCCTGGCGGACAACCATTGTCGCCTTGGCGCCGCAAGTACAGATGGTGCGGATCTCGCGCAGGATATCGGCTATCGCGAGGAGCTCCATGGAGCCGGGAAAGAGCTTGCCCTGGAAATCGGTGCGCAGGCCATAGCACATGACCGGGATCTTCAGCCGGTCGGATACGCGGGCGAGGCCCCAGACCTGGTCGCGCGTGAGGAACTGTGCCTCATCGACGAAAACGCAATCGACCTTGGATTCCTCGTCGAAGTCCCGGACCGATTGGTAGAGGTCATCGCCGGCGGAGTAGAGTTCGGCGGGCTCGGAAATGCCGATGCGAGAGGAGATGAAGCCCTCACCACCCTCCGCGTAGAGGGCGGAAGTATAGAGCAGGGGGCGCATGCCGCGTTCGCGGTAATTATAGGCGGCCTGCAACAGCAGCGTGGATTTGCCCGCATTCATCGCCGCATAGGAAAAATAGAGCTTGGCCACGAATTGATCCTGAGCGGAAGTTGGTGTTGTAAGCCAATAGCGCCTCGTGTCCCCACGATGAAGGGCCGGGGCGCGCGGATCAACAATAGATTGTGGGAGACCATGTCCAAACTTCTCATCCGCCAGGCCCGGCCGGGCGATTCCGACGCGCTCAAGATGCTGCTGGACAATTCCTGGCGGACGCATTGGGGGCCGCATGTGAACCCGGAGGGCCGCGCCCGCTATGACAGGGAAATGCCCGCCCATGGCTATGTCGAAGCTTGCCTGGGGTCATTCGTCGTGGCCGAGCGCGATGGCAGGATCGCCGGGATGTATCATCTCGACGGCGATTACCTCCATGCCATCCATGTGGCCGTCGACGATATTGGCAGCGGCGTGGGCTCGGCGCTGATGGCAGAGGCCGAGGCAGATGGCGCGGCAAGGCTCGACGTGCGGGCCTTCAATAGCCGCGCGCGGGCCTTTTACACGGCACGAGGGTGGCGCGAAACGGAGGAGCGCGACGATGTGGAAATGGGAACAAGAGTGCGCAGCATCATCATGGTGAAGGGTTAGCAAGCCGGCCGTGGAGCACAAAAGCGGGTACCACGCCATTCAGGAGCGGTTCAGGCGCGGGGGCCCACATTTGCCTGGTTCTTGTATGGAGTGCCCAATGTTTCGATTTGTTTTCGGCGTCGCCCTTGCCGCCCTTGCCAGCGTTCCGGCCATGGCCTCACCTGATGGTGTGTGGGAAATCGAAATGCGGGATTCGCGTTACAAGGTGGAAATGTGCGGAGACGGCAGCCAGTTCTGCGCCGAGCTGATCTGGCTGGGCAATGGCGCCGACAATGCCGATAACCTGCCCTATCTCAACACGATGTTGATCGACCACGCGGTCCAGACCCGTCCCAACCAGTGGAAGGGCGAACTGAATATCTATGGGCAGAAGGCTGCGGGCACCATCACCCAGGTGAGCGCGGATCAGATAACGCTGAAGGGTTGCGTAGCCTTCGTGATGTGCAAGACCTACCAGATGAATCGCTATCAGTAGGGGACTTCAGCCTAGTGGACACGCCTCTTTGTGGGGGAGTGTCGACAGTTGAGGTTTTAGCGCGGCTTTCACGTGCACTGAGCTTGCCTTGGGCTCGCCCGAGTGTCTCTAACCACATGCCAGTTGTCGCTATGGGGCTCGCGAAGTGGCCCTCGGGTTAAGCCCGAGGGAAGCCTGACGCCCGATTGAAGGATGCGGGCAATCTCACGTCAGTTCGTGGTGCGGGGGATGTGGCTGCGGCGGCGGGCCCAGAGTGGGGGCAGGGCCTCGACCAACAGGATGGCCGCGAAGATCAGCGTGGCGCCGGCATAACCGACGAGCGGCAGGCGCTCGCCGAGAATGAGCGCACCGCCCAGTGCCGCGAAGAGGCTTTCGGCCGAGAGGATGATCGCCGCATTGGCCGGGGGGACGTGTTCCTGGCCGACGGCCTGGAGGGTGAAGCCGACCGCGGTGGAGAGCACGGCGGCATAGGCGATTTCCATCCAGCCCGATGAAATGGCCGCGATGGTCGGTGCCTCAGTGCCCAGGGCGATGGCGCTTGCGGCGATGCCGGCGACCAGGAAACTGACGCAGGAGACGAAAATGGGCAGGCCGGTCATGCGGGCCACATGACCCAGCAGGATGACATGCATGGCCCAGAAGACCGCGCTGCCGACGATGAGCCAATCGCCGGAATTGAAGCTGTCGAGACCCCCGCCATTGAGGAAATAAATGCCGATGAGCGCCAACGGCACGCCGGCGAAGATGATCGGATGGGGGCGGGTGCGGAACAGCACATAGCCCAGGAGCGGGACGAAAAAGACGTAGAGACCGGTAAGGAAGCCGCCATTGGTGGCGGTGGTGGTGGCCAGACCCGCCTGCTGCAGCCAGGAGCCGAGGAAAAACACCGTGCTCATGGCGAGGATGAACAGCCAATGAGTGCGGGTGAGCGCGATGGGCCGGCGGCGGCGTTCATGAAGGGCGAGCGGCAGCACGAGCAGGCCCCCGAGCAGATAGCGCACACCGGCAAAGGTCAGCGGGCCCATGCTGTCCATGGCAGATTTCTGCGCGATGAAGGCAAAGCCCCAGAACATGGTGCAAATAAGAAGCAGGGCGGTGGCGACGGGGCGGGACATTTTCTTTGGAGGCTCTGGGGATTGCGCGATGGTGTTGAGGGTGTGGCTCCACCCCCTCCCGGCCTCCCCCTACAAGGGGGAGGTGCAGGTTTGAGCGTGTGGCTGCAACTGGCATGCATTGCCGCCTCCCGACAGGAAACGGCAGGTGCGTGCCAAAGGCCTAGAGCTCGGCGTCGAGGGCGCGGATGAGTTGCTGGATTTCCTCGGGTGTCGTGTAGTGCACGAAGGACAGGCGCAGGACGCCGTGATTGGGGTCGATCCCCAGCGCTTCGAGCAGGCGCCAGGCGTAGAAATGGCCGCCGCCGGCCATCACGCCGTGGGTGGCGAGGCGCTTGGCGAGTTCCAGTCCCGGCAGGCTGTGGCGAAGGGCGATGGTTGGGGCGCGCCGCTCGGGATCATCGGGGCCAATGAGCTGGATATCGTTGCGGCTGCGGAGGAATTCGAGCAGCGGGGCGGCGAGGGCTATTTCCTGCGCGCGCATTGCGGCGTGGGCGCGACGGAAGGGATTTTCGCCCTCAACTGATGTTCCGGCGATATCGGCGACGGCTTCAAGGTAATCGACGATGCCGGCGCTGGCGGCGATCTGGGCGTGGTCCGGGCCTGCCGGGGTCAGGCGATAGCGCGGCTTGATATCGTTGAAGAAATGCCCCTGGTTCGGCAATTGTGCCGCGAGGTCAGGGCGGATGGCCATGACGCCCTGGTGGGGGCCATAGGTCTTATAGGCCGAGAAAAAGTAGATGTCGGCGCCCAGCGCAGCGAGATCGGGCAGGCCATGGGGAGCATAGCTGACACCATCGACGGCGAGGACGGCCCCCAGCGCGCGGGTGCGAATGGCCACTTCGGAGACAGGGTTTATTTCGCCGACGATGTTGGAACACTGGGTCATGGCGACGAGACGGATCTTGTCGTCGAGCAGTGCATCCAGCGTGTCGAGCGACAATTGGCCGGTGCGGGGATCGACGCCCCATTCGCGCACCTCGACGCCGTGCTGGGCGAGACGGCGCCAGGCCCCGGTATTGGCCTCGTGGTCCTGATTGGTGACGACGATGGCATCGCCCGGCTTCAGCCAGCCAGAAAAGGCGTGGCCGAGGACATAGGTGTTGGCGGAACTCGAGGGGCCGAAATGGATCCAGTCGGTCGAGACATTAAGGGCCTCTGCAATGCGCGCATAGGCCAGGTCCATCGCCTGGCCTGCCGCGATCGAGGCCGGGTAGGCGCCATAGGGCTGAAGCTTGTTGGCGCGATAATAGGTGTCGAGGCGATCGAGCACGGGCCTTGCGGTGTAGGAGCCGCCCGCGTTTTCGAAAAAGGCCTGGCCGGAAAGGCCAGGTTCGGAAAAGGCGGGGAACAGAGCGCGAATACGCGCCGGGTCGAGGGGCAGGGTGGTCATGCGCGGTCCGTCTACGGTTTTCCGAACGGTATGGCAGGCGCATGAAAAAGCAAAGCCCGGGACATGCCTGCGGCCGCGAATATGCGCAGGAGAATGTCACCCTGCGAACAAAAGCCGAGACGAGAGGCTGTCTAGCTGGCGATATAGTCGCGCAACGCTTCGGCTTCGTGCTCGACTTCCTCGATCTTGATCTTGACCACATCACCTATGGAGACGATGCCGACAAGGCTCGTGCCGTCGAGAACTGGCATGTGCCTCACGCGGCGACGGGTCATGCGGTCCATAATGTGGTCGATCGGCGTATCGCGGGTGCAGGTGACGAGATCGGCGGTCATGATCTGGCGTACCGAGCGGGCGAGGGCAGCGGCCGGGTCGGTGCCAAGCTGGCGGACGATGTCGCGCTCGGACAGGATGCCGACAACGGTGTCGCCACTGCCGGTGATGACGAGGGCACCAATATTGTGGGCGTTGAGCATGGCGACGGCCTCAGCCAGCGTCGCGGTTTCGGGCAGGGTGAAAACCGTCGTGCCTTTGGCCTGCAGGATGGTCTCGACATACATGGTCATATCCTCCTTGCTGGAAGGAGTGTGCGCCCGCCATGGGAGTGGCGCAAGTCACCAAAAGTCGAGCAAAAAAAGGCCGGCAAAATGCCGGCCAGTCAGTCAGGGAGGTCGGAGAAAAGGCAGGCGAAACCGCTAGTTGCGCCCCTGCCAATGCGTCTGAAGGGAACGCTTCGCCGGCGTTTGAACCGGGATGCGGCCGCGCCAGATGAAGCGGGCGGCTTCGAAAAGCAGGGCCATCAGCAAGAGCGTCACAGGGACCATGAACACGGCGATCTGGGCGTCTGGCTGGCTGGCAATATTGGCCGCCACGGCCGGCGTAACACCGCCCAGGAGGGCGACAGAAGCCGCGCCAAGCCCGACCAGGCTGGAGCCGAGCGCTACGGCGAGGCGGACTTTCTTGCGACGTGGTGTGGCTTTGGAAGGCTGCATGGGACTGAAACTTTTAATCACTTCCGATGCTGGCAATAAACCATCCGAATAGGGTTCGACTAAGGAGGCCGAGCGGCAATTTGGGGGCAGAAGTGTGGCCGTTCGACCTTATGGGTTAGCGAAATGTTACCATTTGGCGCCGGAAAATGCTGTTCAGAGCGGAAAGGGCGAGGGCCATTGAGATGGGATGGCCGGTGCGCGGGGGGCGCTTTTCCTCGCTCTCCTTGCTCTCCTCGGGCCCGGCGTGGTCCCAGGTGTCGTGGTAGATTGTCTTGAAGAGATAGCTGGCGGGTATCATTTTCAACTCCTCATTCGGCTACATGTTGAATCGATTCAAAGCGAGGGTGAATGCCTTTCTTGAATCGGTTCAATATTGCGCCGTGGCAGGTGGGAGTCAAGCAGAAATTGAACCGATCCAAGAATTGACCTAAGCTGGGTGCGAACGGAGTAATGGCATGGCCGAAAAGGAACTGGTGCGGCTGCGGGACGTGGCGCGGGAGGCCGGGGTTTCACAGGGCACGGCATCAAATGTGTTCAACCGTCCGGAGGTTGTCCGCGAAGAAGTGCGCGAGCGCGTTTTGAAGGCTGCCGGCAAGCTGGGATATGGCGGGCCGAGCGTTGCCGGCCGGCTGCTGCGGGCCGGACGGGTCAATGCGGTGGGGGTCGCGGCGATCGAGCCGCTGAGCTATTTCTTCGAGGATCTGTGGGCGCGGCATCTGCTGGCCGAGATTTCCGAAATCTGCGACGCGCAGGGCGCGGGCGTGGCACTGGTGTCGGCGCAAAGTGACGAGCGGCTGGACTGGAACATCGGTTCCGCCGTGGTGGATGGGTTCATCCTGCTTTGCGTCGAGGGCGGAGAGCGTCTGGTCGAGATCACGAGGGCGCGCAGGCTTCCCTTTGTAGCGCTGGCCATCGGGGCGGCAGATCAGACCATCCCTGCCATCGGGGTCGACAATGTCGGCGGTGCGCGCCTGGCGGCGGAGCATCTCATCGGCCTTGGCCATCGGCGGCTCGCCATCCTCTCCACCCAGCTCGATGACGATCTCGTCGGTCCGGCAAGCGAGGCGCAGATGCGGGCGGCGAAATACTCGACCTCCAGGGACCGGGCCTTCGGCTATTGGCAGGCCATGGAGGCTGCGGGGATCGACATCGCCAGCGTGCCGATCATGGTGACGCAGGAAGACGCCGGGAGCACGCAGGAGAGCATGGCGGCGCTGTTCGGCAGCGGGGAGCGGCCGAGCGCTATTCTTGCCATGTCGGACAAGATTGCCATGTGGGCGGTGGACTGGCTGATCCGCAACGGGCTGAGCGTGCCGGGCGACGTGTCTGTCGTCGGCTTTGACGGCGTGCCCGAATCTGCGGTGGCAACGCCCAAACTGACCACGGTTCAGCAGCCCATGAAGGACATTGCGCGGTTGGCGGTTGAGGCCGCTCTCGGAGGCGAGCAGGTGGAGGGCCGGCGTATATTGCCCGCCGCACTCGTGGTGCGCGAGACGACGGCGCCACCCCGCCAATAGGCCTTCCCGCGGGCGGCGCCATGCAATACACAAATGCCGTCCAATTCTCCGGAGGCTTTGATGGGTTTTCTTTCTGATGCACTCGCGCGCGTGGCGCCGTCGGCGACAGTGGGGATCACCCAGAAAGCGCGCATGATGGCGCAGGAGGGCAAGGACATCATTGCGCTCTCGGCCGGGGAACCCGATTTCGACACGCCACTGCATGTGCGCGACGCCGCCAAGGCGGCAATGGACGAGGGCAAGACGCGCTACACCAATGTCGACGGCATCCCCGAACTCAAGGAAGCGGTCGCCCGCAAGTTCAAGCGCGACAATGGCCTCGACGTGACTGCTGCGGACTGCTTCATCTCCTCGGGCGGCAAGCAGATCATCTTCAACGCGCTGATGGCGACGCTCAATCCGGGCGACGAGGTCGTGGTGCCGGTTCCCTATTGGGTCAGCTATCCCGAGATCGTACGTCTCTGCGGGGCCGAACCGGTGTTCGCCGTGGCGGATGCGGCGAGCGGGTTCAAGCTGACGCCGGTTGCGCTGGAAAGGGCGATCTCGCCCAAGACCAAGTGGCTGATCCTCAATACGCCGTCCAACCCGACGGGCGCGGCCTATACGGCTGACGAGCTCCGCGGGCTGGCCGATGTGCTGCTGCGCCATCCTCATGTGCACATCCTCACCGACGATATCTACGAGGTCCTGGTCTACGACGGCGGCACCTTTGCCACCATCGCCCAGGTCGAGCCGGCGCTGCAGGCGCGCACGCTGACCATGAACGGAGTGTCGAAGTCCCATGCCATGACCGGCTGGCGCATCGGCTATTGCACCGGACCGCGGCCCTTGCTGGCGGCGATGACGAAGCTTCAGAGCCAGTCGACGACCAATCCCTCCTCGATCTCGCAATGGGCGGCCGTTGCGGCACTGGATGGCCCACAGGAATTCCTCGCCGAGTGGCGCGACGTGTTCCAGGGGCGGCGCGATCTGGTGGTTGCGGGCCTGAATGCGGCCAATGGTGTTGAATGCCTGACGCCGCAGGGGGCGTTTTATGTGTTCCCCTCGTGCAAGGGGCTTCTGGGCAAGACCAGTGCGGGCGGCAAGCTGATCGCCAATGACGAGGATTTCGTCATGGCGCTGCTGGAAGAAGCAGGGGTGGCGCTGGTGCATGGCACTGCGTTCGGCCTGCCGGGGCATTTCCGGCTGAGCTATGCGGCGGCGAATGCAGAGCTTGAAGAAGCGGTGCGGCGCATCCAGGCGTTCTGTGGCGGGGTGAAATAATGGCGATCGCCGTATCGCTTCTCTTCGACCCCGAGGTCGACGGCGCGGTACGGCGTGTCTGGCAGGCGCTGGCAGACAGTGGCATCTGCAGCGCCATGGACAATCTTGGCTATGCCCCGCATGTGTCGCTGATCGTCTCGGACGATGATGATCTGGCCACTTCGCTCAGCGGCGCCATTGATGCAATGGCAGGCGAGCGAGGACTTGACCTGTCGCTTGGGCCTGCCCGGCAATTTCCCGATACGAGCATCGTCTGGCTTGCCTGCGACGGCGGGGCAGCGCTTTTCGACCTCCAGCAGCGGATCGCCGACGTCGTGCCGGTGGATCGTATCCGTCCCCATTATCGTCCTGGCCAGTGGACGCCCCATGTCACGGTCGAAATGGCGGGCGATGCCGCAGAGGGCCTGCGGCTCGCAAACCAGCTTTGGCCGGAGGTTCGGAAAGCACGTTCCGTGCGATTGGAGCTGGCCCAGTTCATGCCGGTCCGACCGCTCTCAGGCGTGGATCTTGCCGATTAACTTCCCAGAAGGCCGGCGAGGCCGCTGGATTTGGCTGTGGGGCCGCTGGCGCCGAGTTCGGTGAACATCTGCATGAGCTTGCTGGAGGTGTTGTAGTTGGCGATTGCGGCTTCGTAGAGCTTGTCGGACCAGCCGGCGGCCTGGCGCTCCTCGGGGCTGAGCGAGGAGAAGGCGGCGATGACGTTCTGGCTGAAGGCGCTGGGGTCGCCCGACTGGCCGGCGGATTTGAGGCCGGCCATCAGCGCCGCGCTGGACTTGGTCCGCAAGGTCGATTGAGCGGCCTTGATCTCGTCGGTGCTGAACTGGCCGCCCTCGTTGAGGACGATGGCCGAGAGCGAACGGCTCGACAGATCCGAGAGGTCGATGAGCGCGCCGCGCGATGAATAGGGATTGAATGTGGGTGTCTTGCCCGCCGCCTGTGCGTCGGCATAGCGCTTGTCGAGCACGGCGCGGGCATTGGCGGCAAGGGTGACCATGCTCTGCTGGCCGGTGGCGTCCTTGGCCTCGACAAGGGCGATATAGAGGGCGACGGGATCATCTTCGCCGGCATCGGGGAACCGCTTTGGATCGGCCTGCAATTGCTTGAGGCCTTCGGTGAGGGCGTCCCGGCCGGCCTTCCAGTCGGCGCTGGCTTTTTCCTCGGGGCCGAGAGTGTCGAAATAGCTGGCGGCGGCCTTATAGAGGCCGGTGAAGTCGCCGGTCACATCGGCGATGGCGAGGGGGCCGGCCAAGGCGGCTTCCAGGCGGCGCTGCATTTCAAGGGTTGCGGCCTCGCTCTCATCCGCCTTCGAATTCTTGTCGCTGGCCAGGGCATAGAGCTCGCGTGCATCAAGGCTCGAGAGATCAAGCGCCAGTTCGTCGCCCTCGAGGGGTGAGGTGCGGCCCACTTCCTCGAGCAATTTGGCGAGCTTGGCCCGAGCATCGCTGACCACTGTCAGGAGATCGCGCTCGGCGAGGGCGGCGCGGGCCGCATCGGATAGAGTGACGGAAGTTGCTGCGGTGGTCGCCGCGCCTGTGGCCGCCGTGCCGGCCTTGCTGGCCGCGGACGAATAGGACGTGCTCGTATAGCTGGAATAATAGGTGGAGGTGACGGCGACCATGGCAAAGCTCCTTGCTGAAAATGGTTAAGCAAGTGTTGTGCCGAAAAATTATCTTTTGATTTCAATGGCGAGGGAGGTCGGGGACGGAGGCGTCGGCAAAGTTTGCCGGGCTGATTCTGCCGAAACCCTGAAATAAAGAAGCCCCGCCCGAGGGGATGGGCGGGGCTAGAGGTCTTTAGCAAGAGCTTCCGACCTTGGAGGAAGCGGGTCACCACGATCCCGCTTTCGCGCGAAATATGCGACGTTCTGAAGCGGCGCACAAACGCGCAATGGGAAGTGCTGCCATGCAGATTCGCGCCGCTCGCTGTTTCGTTGCGCAGGCGAAATGCTCGATTTGTTTTTCCGGACCGCGGGTGGTGCAGGCAAAAAAAGAGGCTCCAACCGAAGTTGGAGCCTTATGATAGGGCCGAAGCCAAATCGAGAGTTTTGGCCCCGCGCAAGGGAGGAGGATATGCGCAGAACCGGTGGGCCCCAGCCGAGGGAGGAGGATACGGCTGAAACCCGGTGCCGAGCGTCGCGGGTCCTAGGGAGGAGGAGAAGGAGCGGCGTCGCGTCGACAAGGAGCAATATAGATTTTGACCGTCTGGTCAGCAATGCAGAAGTGAGCATGTCAGCTATGCATTAGGCACAGCGTCAATCTGTCCATTTCTTAGGCAGATTGTCGCACCCCTCTCCTGGCGGTGAAAAAGCGGCGCGAGGGAGGTGGGGGCGGGGAGAGAAAAAAAGGGCTCCAACCGAAGTTGGAGCCCGATGATCGGCAGGCCAGATCAAAGATGATCGGCAGATCCAGATCGAAAGTGGGGCAGAAGGGCAAGGGAGGAGGAGTATGCCATTCTGCCAAGAGCCTTGGATCAGGGAGGAGGAGAGATCCGCAACTCAGTGTCGCGATACAGAGTTCCGAGGGAGGAGGTTCGGAAGAACGTCTCAGCGACACGCCCTATATGTACTCTACCAGTTCAGTAGGCAATAGGCGCCGTCACATGTCAGCTATGCAAATTCGCATGGCACAAGACAAAAAAATGGCTCCGCCCGAGGGGAGAGCGGAGCCACCAGGGTCGCGAGCCAAAAGCCCGCTAGGAGGGAACGCAGCGCGTTGCAAGGGAGGAGGGAGAAAACAAGCGCGCTGTGATGTGCTGCATATATGGGCGGGATGCCTATTCGCCAACCAGTCCACTGACATGTCAGATATGCGCCTCTCGCATGGCGGACGAAATAGGCAAGCAAAATCAAGGATTAGATGGCCTAGAACTGCGAAGTTTGCCGCGCATATTTCTTGTGCGCGCCCGATCTCAACATTGCCAAAGTCTTAATCAGCGATTGCCCGAGCTAGGTCGCTCACGAGAGGCGGGACGAAGCAGATCAGGGCGCGTGGGTGAAAGCGGCCAGGGTCGCTTCGAGAAGCCCCAGATGCTCGATCCGGGCATAGCGCGGGGATGCCGGCGGTTCCTCGGCGTGCTCATAGGACCAAGTGAGGTCGTGTGGCACATAGACGCCGAAGGCACCGGCTTCGAGGGCCGGAAGGATATCGGAGCGCAGGGAATTGCCGACCATGACGGTGTGCTCAGCACCTTCGGTATGGCGGGCGAAGAGGCGCTCATAGGTGGCTGCGGTCTTGTCTGCGACGATTTCGATGGCGGCAAAATAGTCGGCAAGCCCGGAGGCGGCGAGCTTGCGCTCCTGGTCGAAGATATCGCCCTTGGTGATCAGGATCAGCCGATAGTCGCGTTCGAGGCCGGCCAGCGCCTGATCGACATAGGGCAGGGTTTCGATCGGGTAGGTCAGCAATTCGCGGCCGGCGGCGAGGATTTCGGCAATGACCGTGCCGGGGACGCGATGTTCGGTGACCTCAAGGGCCGTTTCGACCATGGAGAGGGCAAAGCCCTTCATGCCGAAACCGTAAAAGCGCAGATTGCGCTTGGTGGATTCGATGAGGCGCTCAACCAGGTCCGGCGCGTCGGTATAGGGCGCCAGAAGGGCGGCGAAGCGCTGTTCTGTCAGGCGGAAATAGCGCTCGTTTTGCCACAACGTATCATCGGCATCGAAGGCGATGGTGGTTATGCGGGGCAAATCAGAACGACCATTCCCGTGCCTTGGAAACGAGGAAGTCGCGGAAGACGCCGACGCGCTTGGAATTCTTCAAGGCCGGTGGATAGACGAAATAGGCCTCGTAGGCGGGCAGCTCGATCTCGGGCAGGACCTGGACGAGACCGTCTTCCTTTTCGGTCACATAGGCAGGCAGCATGGCGACACCGATGCCGGCGCGGCAGGCCTGCATCATGCCATAGATGGCGTTGACCTTGAGCACGGCGCGGCGCGGGCTGGAATCGGGACGGCCGAGGCGCTCGAGATAGTTGATGTCGCCGAGATAGGACGGGACCGGCTCGCCGAAGCTGATGATGCGGTGCTCGTCCAGGTCGTCAACGGCCTTGGGCATGCCGTGATCTTCGATATAGGAGGAGCTGGCATAGAAATGGTTGTGCACGGTGAACAGCTTGCGCTGGATCATCTCGGACTGGTTGGGCCGGTGCAGCCGAATGGCCACGTCGGCCTCGCGCATGGCGAGGTCGAGTTCGGCGTCATTGAGGCGGATTTCGAGCTGGATCAGCGGATAGAGCTGCAAGAACTCATCGAGTCGCGACGATAGCCAGGTCGAGCCGATGCCGACCGTGGTGGTGACGATGAGCGGGCCAGTGGGTTCGTCCTGGCTCTCGGACATCTGCGTCTCGACCTGCTGCAATTCCCAGTGCATGCGATGGGCGGTGCGGAACAATTGTTCGCCCACCTCGGTGAGCACCAGGCCGCGTGCATGGCGGATGAAAAGCTTGAGGCCCAGATCGTCCTCGAGCGCCGAGATCTGCCGGCTGACGGCAGACTGGCTCATGCCCAGCTTTTCGGCAGCGTGGGTGAAAGAGCCCGACTCAGCGGCGGTGTGGAAAATCCGGAGCTTGTCCCAGTCGAGCATTTTCATTGACGCTTTCTTTGTGCTGATCAGCCGGGTGAAGGAACTCGCCCCGCCTTAGACGACAGACGGGAAGTCATTGTGACGGTTTGAAGTTTTACCCCGGACATGCTGTCGCAGCCTATTCCGCAGCTTCGGCAAGTTCATGTTCGGCAAGGAAGCGCTCGGCGTCGAGCGCAGCCATGCAGCCCATGCCTGCGGCAGTGACGGCCTGTCGATAGACGTCGTCAGTGACGTCGCCGGCCGCAAAGACGCCGGGGATATTGGTTTCGGTGGTGCCGGGCTTCACCTGCAGATACCCGCCCGGCTTCATGTCGAGCTTGCCGGCAAAGATCGACGTTGCCGGTGCGTGGCCGATGGCCACGAAGATGCCGTCGATCGGCTGGTCATAATTCTCGCCGGTGACCCGGTTGTGCAGGCGGACCGTATTGACCGAGGGCGGCATCGGCGCGCCGCCGACTTCGACAACTTCGGTGTTCCAGCGCACTTCGATTTTCGGGTTCTTGAACAGGCGATCCTGCAGGATGCGCTCGGCGCGGAATTCGTCGCGGCGATGCACGACGATGACCTTTTCGGCGAAATTGGTGAGGAAGAGCGCTTCCTCGACGGCCGTGTTGCCGCCGCCGACCACGAGGACCTGCTTGCCGCGATAGAAAAAGCCATCGCAGGTCGCACAGGCGGAAACGCCAAAGCCCTGGAATTTCTGCTCGGAGGGTAGGCCCAGCCATTTGGCCTGGGCGCCCGTGGCGATGATGATGCTGTCTGCCGTGTAACTTGTGCCGCTATCGGAGGTGAGCACGAAGGGACGACGATCGAAATCGACATGGGTGATGATGTCGTTGACGATCTTTGTGCCGACATGCTCGGCCTGCGCCTTCATCTGCTCCATCAGCCAGGGGCCCTGGATGACGTCGGCAAAGCCGGGATAGTTCTCGACATCGGTGGTGATGGTGAGCTGGCCGCCGGGCTGGAGGCCCTGGATCATCACGGGTTCGAGCATGGCGCGCGCCGCATAGATGGCCGCCGTATATCCAGCAGGACCGGAACCGATGATGATGACTTTCGCGTGCATCGCGACAGGTCTCCGTAAGACAAAGGAATTATCCCTCGCCCCTAGTTAAGGGGCGAAGCAGGGAGGTTTCAAGGCGCTGTGTGAACCGGGTGGCAGACAATGACCCGTTTATGCGCGAAAGACACAGAAGAAAGGGGCCGAAGCCCCAATCCGGGTGTCAGATATAGCGCACCTTGAGGATTTCGTAGCTGCGCGAGCCGCCGGGGGCAGCCACTTCAAACGAATCGCCCACGGACTTGCCTATCATGGCGCGCGCAAGCGGGGAGGAGATCGAGATACGGCCGGCCGACGCGTCGGCCTCGGGATCGCCCACGATCTGGTAGGTCTTTTCTTCCTCGGTGTCCTCGTCGATATAGGTGACGGTAGCGCCGAACTTGACCGTGGTGCCGCTCAGCTTGCTGACATCGATGATATCAGCCAGGGCAAGGATGGTCTCGAGCTCCTTGATGCGGCCTTCATTGAGGCTCTGCTGCTCCTTGGCGGCGTGATATTCAGCATTCTCCGAAAGATCGCCATGCGCGCGGGCTTCTGCGATCGCTTCGATAATGCGGCGCCGTTCGGTTGCAGTGCGGTGTTCGAACTCAACGCCCAGGGCCTTGTGGCCCTGAACCGTCATCGGGATCTTGTCCATATCGTCTCGCCTCCAGTGGGCTCGGCAAAGAAATCCGGCGCGCCACGGCATCTCTGAAGAGAAACACCATGACGCGCCACGAATGAGTGTGGGCTGGCGCGCACCTGTCGGGCGCATCCAGCATGTTGTCCCCTCGCCAAACTGCGTTCGGCCTCCGCTTCACGACAAGTTTTTAGGAAGACATGCGCAACTTGCCCGCACGGCGCGTTCCGGTCAAGCGGATGTGCGCAACAGGAGATAGGCTGATCCTGTCGCCGTTCAAGATGTCGGATCAAATAGTGGAAGGGACGTTCATGACAATCTCTGGCTTTGGAACGCCTGTGGCAATTTTACTGGCTGTTGTCGTCAGCCACGGGTCGGCCGTGGCCCAGACCATCGACAGCAGTGCCGGCCCGCTGACGGCCAATGTTGTGGCAGAGGGCCTCGATCATCCCTGGGCACTGGGGTTTCTCGATGATGGCAGGTTCCTCGTGACCGAACGCAGCGGGCAATTGCGCATCGTCGATGATGGCGTGGTCGGTCCGCCGATCGAGGGCGTGCCCGAGGTGGTTGCGGTCGGGCAGGGCGGTTTGCTGGACCTGGCGCTGGCACCCGATTTTGCAACGAGCGGACGGATTTTTCTCACCTTCGCCGAACCGGCGGCGAGCGCGGGCCTGCAGCGCGGCACCGGGACGGCAGTTATGGCGGCGCGACTTGTGCTGGAGGGCGATGGTGGCCGGCTGGAGGACCAGGCCGTCATCTTCCGCATGAACAATTTCAACAATTCCAATCGCCACTTCGGGTCGCGCATCGCCATCGGCACTGATGGCAATCTGTTCGTGACACTTGGGGAGCGAGGCGACATGGAAAGGGCGCAGGACCCGCAGGACCTCGCCGGTGGCGTGGTGCGGATTGCCCCGGACGGAAGCATTCCGCAGGACAATCCCAAGATCGAGGGTTGGCATCCGGCGTTCTGGAGCATCGGCCATCGCAACCCGCAGGGTGCCACAGTGCGGGAAGAGGATGGTGCGCTCTTTACTGTCGAGCATGGTGCGCGCGGTGGCGACGAGGTGAACAAGCCTGAAGCGGGCAAGAATTATGGCTGGCCAGTTATTACCTATGGCCGCGACTATTCGGGACTGGCGATCGGCGAGGGCACGACAAAAGAGGGGCTGGAGCAGCCGCTGCACTATTGGGATCCATCCATTTCGCCGTCGGGACTGGACTTCTATGATGGCGATCTCATTGCCGGATGGCAGGGCGATCTGCTCGCCGGCGGGCTCAGCGGCAATGTGCTGGTGCGCATCGACATGGAGGGGGATGCCGTGCAGCAAGTGGAGCCGCTGTTCGAAGGGCAGTTGGGGCGCATCCGCGACGTGCGAACAGGCGCTGACGGGGCAATCTACCTCCTCACGGATGAGGCCAATGGACGCCTGATCCGGGTCGCGCCCGAGGGTCTTTAGAAAAGAAAAAGGGCGCGCCCCTCCAAGAGGACGCGCCCTTTTACTTGCAATGGTGCTTAGCTGGCCTGGAGGTTGTCGGCGGCGGACTTGCCAGTCCGCTTGTCCTTGACGATCTCGTAGGTAACTTTCTGGCCTTCATCCAGGCCGTTCAGGCCCGAACGCTGGACAGCGGAGATATGGACGAAAACGTCCGCACCACCCTCATCCGGCTGGATGAAACCATAACCTTTTTGGCCATTGAACCACTTAACGGTGCCCGTTGCCATATGCGCGTTCCCTCGTGCAGTCGATGCTGTAGGCGACCCAGACCGTGCCCGGTCGTGATCTTAGTTGATATCGAAATATCGGTAGATGACTTCAGCAATGGCGAATGGCAATTCGTCTTCAGATCAGTCGGCCGCAATATTCGATAATTTGAACCTAGCGTGAATTTGATCGCACTTCAATATGGCGAATGCTCACGACAAAAGGCCCGGAGAAGGACATGCCTTTTCCAGGTTAAACCATTTCCAGCCGTCAAAAAACTCCGATCCGGGAGGGGTCGAAGCAACTGCCCGCAAAGGGGCACAGAGTCTGGATTGTGGGGGTGCGGTCCGAAACTGTGGCGCCGCTCCAGAGTCTGGTGAGGGCTATTCTATACCACTTGTATAGAGAAGAAAGGCCTTCCTGTATTTTCCATGATGTGGATGCGCAATTTTCTTGAAAACGGCGATGAAATCCTGCAAATCCCGCGCGCTGCGCCAGCCCGGCCGGTGATTTCATGAAAGTTCCCTCTCTTGAGCAAGTCGTTTCACTCTTCGGGTGATGTGATTGCCGACCGGCGTGCCGACTATGCCCGTGCGCTGGCGGAAGGCGGCGAGCATGATGCAGCCGCCGAGTTGATGATGCAGGCGCTCGAAATCGCGCCGGACTGGGCAGGCGGCTGGGACCTGGCGGGCGCCTATCACGAGAAGGCGGGCAATGTGTCGGGAGCGATTTCGGCCTGGCGGCGGCTGGAAGCGCTCGACGACGACGGCATTTTCGGCGCGACGCTGAAACTGGCGGCCCATGATGCGGGGCCCGCCGGTCAGGGGACCGCGGTCGGCTATGTCGAAGCGCTGTTCGATCAATATGCGCCCCAATTCGAGCAGTCGCTGGTCGGCAAGCTCGGCTATCGGGTGCCCGACCTGCTCGACGAAATGGTCAGCCAGGAGATGGCGACGCTGGGCATCGCCCGATTTGCCAAGGCCATCGATCTCGGTTGCGGCACCGGGTTGATGGGCGAGCGGGTGCGCGCCAAGGTGGATCATCTCGAAGGGGTCGATATTTCGGCAGCGATGATTGCCGAAACGGCGCGCAAGGGGATCTATGACAGCCTGCAGAAGGCCGAGCTCGTGGCCGCGCTCAACACAAGGCGCGCCGACGCAGATCTCGTGACGGCCGCGGATGTGTTCATCTATTGCGGCGCGTTGCAGCCGGTGCTCGCCGCGCTGATGCCAGCGCTTCGGCCCGGAGGGCTCGTTGCCTTTTCGCTCGAGGCGCATGATGGCGAGGAGCCGGTGTTCCTGCGCCCCAGCCTGCGCTACGCCCATGGGGTGCAGGCGACGCGGGACGCGCTCGTGGTGGCGGGCCTCGAGGTGTTGCGCTTCGAGACCGCGGTGCTGCGTCTCGATCGCGGGGCGCCGATCAACGGAATTTTGGTGGTGGCGCGCAAACCGGGCATGGAGCTGACCGCTGCCAATGACGGCAGCGAAGATGGGGACGTTGCGGCCTAGCGGAAATTGAGCCTGCTTGGCACATAGAAGGGGTTCGCCAGGAGAGCCCCATGAATTCGATTCGCCACGATTTCCGTTCCGACACTGTCACCAAGCCGACCGAGGCCATGCGTGCGGCCATGGCGGCAGCGGAAGTGGGCGACGACGTCTATGGCGACGACCCGAGCGTCAATCTGCTCGAACAGCGCATGGCCGGAATGCTGGGCAAGGAAGCGGCGATTTTCGTGCCTTCAGGGACCCAATCGAACCTCCTGGCACTGATGAGCCATTGCGGGCGCGGCGACGAATTCATCGCCGGCCAGAATGCGCATTGCTACAAATACGAGGCAGGCGGCGCGGCTGTGCTGGGGTCGATCCAGCCCCAACCGATCGCACATCGCCCGGACGGCACCATGGACCCCAAGGAGGTCGAGGACGCGATCAAGGCGCCGGGCGACAGCCATTTCGCCGTGACGCGGGTGATCGCGCTCGAGAACACCTTTGGAGGCCGCGTCCTGCCTTTCGCCTATATGGAAGAGATCGCGGGCATCGCACAAAAACACGGGCTGGGGCTGCATCTCGACGGCGCGCGGGCCTTCAATGCCTGCGTGGCGCTGGGGATGGACATTGGCGCCTTCACCGCGCCGTTCGACAGCGTCTCGATCTGCCTGTCCAAGGGGCTGGGAGCGCCAGTGGGTTCGGTGCTGGTGGGGCGCGGCGATCTCATCGAGACGGCGCGACGGCATCGCAAGATGCTGGGCGGCGGGATGCGCCAGGCAGGGATTCTGGCGGCGGCGGGGCTGCATGCGCTCGATCACCACGTCGAACGGCTGGCCGAGGATCATCGCCGCGCCAAGGCATTGGCCGAGGGGCTGGGCAAGCACAAGGCGCTGCGAGTAACGCAGCCGGATACCAATATTTTGTGGGTGGACAGCGAGGCGGCGTTGGAAGAGCGGCTGACGGCCTTTCTCACCGAGAATGGGGTGGGCGTCAGCGGGCGCTATGGCCAGCAGCGCTGGGTGACGCACCTCGATGTGACGGATGAAGACATAAAGGGCGCGCTGGATCTGGTGGGCCGGTTCTTCGCCGCCTGAGGCGCTGCCCGGGAAGCCCGGGCAGCGCTGAGCCCTATTGGCGCTGCCAGAAGGCGTAGAGGCTCGCAATGTCGGCCGATGTCAGCAATGGCATGGCATCGGTGAGATCTTCGGCCGGCCAGTCCCACCACTTCATCTCAAGGAGGAGCGCGATGTCCTCATCGGCGAAGCGCTTGCGGATGGGTCTTGCCGGATTGCCGCCGACAATGGTGTAGGGCTCGACATCCCTTGTCACCAAAGCCCTTGTGCCGATGACGGCGCCATCGCCGACTTTTACGCCCGGCATGATGATGGCCTCCGAACCGATCCAGACGTCATTGCCGATGATCGTATCGCCAGCGGGCTGGAAGGCATTGTTGGCCGTGGCGAATTCAGGCGCATCCGGCACGAAGGCGAAGGGGAAGGTTGAGACCCAGTCGTTTCGGTGGCCCTGATTGCCGGCCATGATGAAGGCGGCGCCAGAGCCGATGGAGCAGAAGGCGCCGATGATCAGCCGATCGACGCCCGGGGTGGTCATCAGGTAGCGGGCGCAATCGTCGAAGCCGTGGCCGTGATAATAGCCGGAATAATAGCTGTAACGGCCGACGATGATATTGGGATTGGTGACCTGACGATCGAGCGGAATGCCCAGGAACGGGCTTTCGAAGTAATTGGACATGATTGATCCATGAAGATTTGGCCGCAGGGGCGGCACGAATTGCGGAATATTTTGGGAGGACCGGTGGGCGCGCAGCAGTGTGCGCCGGCGCGTTTGGCCGGTTTGAAAGGCGTTCCCTCGGCGCGTGTCAGGCGCGCAGGAACGCTATGGCGCTGGTTCGGTCTGCGGACTTCATGGTGGGCTGTGATTTAGCCCAAGAAAAAGGGGGTGTCGAGATCGACACCCCCTTCGAGCCCCCCGCGAAGGGGAGGTGCAAGGTCGTTAGCGGCTCAGGCCACGAAATAATCCTGCAGGGGACGGACCTGCAGATTGCCCTGGCGATAGGCGATGATGCCTTCGACCGCGGCCATGGCGCCGTCGATGGTGGTGTAATAGGGGATCTTGGCGAGCAGCGCGGTGCGACGGATGTCGCGGCTGTCGGAGATCGACTTCAGACCATCGGTGGTGTTGATCACGAGCTGCACGCCGCCATTCTTCATCGAGTCGACGATGTGCGGACGGCCTTCGAGCACCTTGTTGATCTTGGTGGCGGCAATGTTGTTGTCGACGAGATAACGCTGGGTGCCTTCGGTGGCGAGGATCTCGAAGCCGGCTTCGACGAGATGGCGGGCCATGTCGATGATGTCGGGCTTGTCCTGATCGCGAACCGAGATGAAGGCCTTGCCGGACGTCGGCACCTTCTGGCCGGCGCCGAGCTGGGATTTTGCGAAGGCGATGGCGAAATCGGTGTCGAGACCGATGACTTCGCCGGTCGACTTCATCTCGGGACCGAGAACCGTGTCGACACCGGGGAAGCGGTTGAACGGGAACACGGCTTCCTTGATGGCGATGTGCTTGAGCTTTTTCTCGACGAGATTGAAGCTCTCAAGGCTCTCACCGGCCATGATGCGCGAGGCGATCTTGGCGATGGGTTCGCCGATGACCTTGGCGACGAAGGGCACGGTGCGGGAGGCACGCGGGTTCACTTCGAGCAGGTAGATGACGTCGTCCTTGATGGCGAACTGGACGTTCATCAGGCCGCCGACCTTGAGCGCGAATGCGAGTTCAGCGGTCTGGCGCTTCAACTCGGCGATGATCTCGGGCGAGAGGGTGCGCGGGGGCAGGGAGCAGGCGCTGTCACCGGAGTGAATGCCGGCTTCCTCGATGTGCTCCATGATGCCGGCCACGAACACGGTCTTGCCGTCGCAGAGGCAGTCGACGTCGACTTCTGTGGCGCCCGAGAGATAGGCGTCAAACAGCAGCGGGTTATCGGAGAGGACCGAGTTGATCTGGCCGGTCTTGTCGTTGGGGTAGCGCTGCAGGATGTCTGGCGGCACGAGGCCGGTCAGGGTGTCCTGGATATAGGTCTCGAATTCCTTGGCCGAATGAACGATGGCCATGGCGCGACCACCCAAAACGTAGGACGGGCGGATCACCAGCGGATAGCCCAGCCGTTCGGCAACAAGGCGCGACTGTTCCAGCGAATAGGCGATGCCATTCTTGGGCTGGGTCAGCTCCAGCTTGTTGAGAAGCTTGGAGAAGAGATCGCGGTCTTCGGCGAGATCAATGGCGTCGGGCTGGGTGCCGAGGATCGGAACGCCGGCCTTGAGCACAGCCTCTGCCAAATTGAGCGGGGTCTGGCCGCCGAACTGGACGATGACGCCGTGGAGCGTGCCGTTCTGCTTTTCGGTCTCGAGAATCTCGATGACGTCCTCTTCGGTCAGCGGCTCGAAATAGAGGCGGTCCGAGGTGTCGTAGTCGGTCGAGACGGTCTCCGGGTTGCAGTTGACCATGATGGTTTCGTAGCCGGCATCAGCCAGCGCGAAGGCGGCATGACAGCAGCAATAATCGAACTCGATGCCCTGGCCGATACGGTTCGGGCCACCGCCGAGAATGACGACCTTCTTGCGATCGGACGGGCGGGCCTCGTCGTCGACCTTGCCGCCGAAGGGCACTTCATAGGTCGAATACATATAGGCGGTGGGCGAGGCGAACTCGGCCGCGGAGGTGTCGATGCGCTTGAAGGCAGGGCGCACTTCGAGGCTATGGCGCAGCTTGCGCACGTCGGACGCCTTGAGGCCGGCCAATTGGGCCAGACGGGCGTCGGAGAAGCCCATGGATTTCAGCTGACGCAGATTGACGGCGTCCTTGGGCAGGCCGAATTCCTTGACCTTGGCTTCCATGTCGACGATGCCGCGCATCTGCTCGAGGAACCACGGATCGATCTTGCAGGCTTCGAAGATGTCTTCGTTGGAAACGCCGAGACGCATGGCTTCGGCGACGTGCAGAAGGCGGTTTGGCGTCGGGGTGCCGAGGGCGGCCTTGATGGCGTTCTTGTCTTCGCCTTCGCCGAGGCCGGGAATGCCGATCTCGTTGAGGCCGGTAAGACCGGTTTCGAGCGAGCGCAGCGCCTTCTGAAGCGATTCCTGGAAGGTACGGCCGATGGCCATGGCCTCGCCGACCGACTTCATGGCGGTGGTCAGACGATTGTCGGCGCCCGGGAATTTCTCGAAGGCGAAACGCGGGATCTTGGTGACGACATAGTCGATGGTCGGCTCGAACGAGGCCGGGGTCATGCCGCCGGTGATGTCATTGTCCAATTCATCGAGCGTGTAGCCGACGGCGAGACGGGCTGCGACCTTGGCGATCGGGAAGCCGGTGGCCTTGGAGGCGAGCGCGGACGAACGGGACACGCGCGGGTTCATTTCGATGACAACCATGCGGCCGTCAGCCGGGTTGATGCCGAACTGGACGTTGGAGCCCCCGGTTTCCACACCGATCTCGCGCAGGACCGCCAGCGAGGCGTCGCGCATGATCTGGTATTCCTTGTCGGTCAGCGTCAGGGCCGGCGCGACGGTGATCGAGTCGCCGGTGTGTACGCCCATCGGATCGATGTTCTCGATCGAGCAGATGATGATGCAGTTGTCCTTCTTGTCGCGGACAACTTCCATCTCGTATTCCTTCCAGCCGAGGACGCTTTCCTCGACCAGAACTTCATTGGTGGGCGAAGCGTCGATGCCGCTTTCGCAGATGGCGAGATATTCCTCGCGATTGTAGGCGATGCCGCCGCCGGTGCCGCCCAGGGTGAAGGACGGGCGGATAATGCAGGGAAGGCCGATGACCTCGAGCGCCTGAAGGGCTTCGATGGAATTGTGGGCCAGCATGGAGCGCGGGGTTTCAAGCCCGATCTTCTTCATGGCGTCGCGGAAGAGCTCGCGGTCCTCGGCCTTGTCGATGGCTTCGGCGGTGGCGCCGATCATCTCGACATTGTACTTTTCGAGGACGCCCATCTTGCGCAGCGAGAGCGCGCAATTGAGGGCCGTCTGACCGCCCATGGTGGGCAGGAGCGCATCGGGGCGCTCTTTCTCGATGATCTTGGCAACCACTTCAGGCGTGATCGGCTCCATATAGGTGGCGTCGGCAAGATCGGGATCGGTCATGATCGTCGCCGGATTGGAGTTCACCAGAATGATCCGGTAGCCCTCTTCCTTGAGCGCCTTGCACGCCTGGGTGCCGGAATAGTCGAACTCGCAAGCCTGCCCGATGATGATGGGGCCCGCGCCGATGATGAGGATCGATTTTATGTCGGTACGCTTCGGCATTCGGGGCTCGCTCTGCTCTGATCTTACTGAGGCGGGCGAGGGGAAGAATCGCCCGGACACACCTGTCCGCGCGAAACCCGCGTGGCAGTTGAGCACTGCAGCGCAGGGGAAAAGACCGAACATGGTGGTTAAGCGGGCGGTTTAGCGGAAGAGTCGGCGGAAGGGAAGGGGGAACGGTGCGCAAGAGAGCCGCTATAAGACATTGGCTGCCGCCCCGGGCGCTCAAATCGGAATGGCAGGATGATGTTCGCACGGCCCTATCGACGCCGCATTGAGCGGTAAAACAACGAGCATGATCCATGCACTGACCAAATTCTCTCTTGTTCCTCTTGTTGTGGCGATGATCGCAGGGCCGGCATATGCGCAGGGCATGCTGGCTTCGGAGGCGACATTGTGCCGCTCTCAGCTGGATTTGCTGGTGGAAGGGGAAAAGCTGACCGAGGACGAGCAATTGCGCTTCGAGGAACAATGCGATTGCCTTGAGCGCGCGGCGGCCGAGGGGGCCGTCGTGGGCAAGGTCGCCTGCGCAGACGAGGAAAATGAGTGATGCGTCCTGGCCTCGCTCTCGTCCTGCTGCTGGCGCTTGGCTCCCATGCGCCAGCCGAGGAAACGGCAAGCGCCTGGCAGCAGCAGAAATGCAGTCTTTACGAGAAGGCGTGGGGGCGGGCCATCGACCAGGTCGGGTCGGATGATCTGAACTACAATTTCATCGCGATGAACGAGAACTTCATTGCCTCTGGCTGCCGCGACAATAGCCGCGCCTGCCCGCAGTCGATCGAAGAGATCGAGATCGCCAATTTGCTCTCGATCGTGATGATGAACGAGGGCGTGGCCAGTACCTTCCTGCCGTTCGGGTGCGCGTCGCAGTGAAGGGCGAGGGCTTCCGGTTTGCCCTGCGATGGTTTTTTGGCCCCGGGCCCACCCTGCGCGCTATCGCCTTGCGGGGGCGCTTTTCCCCGGGAGGAAGAAAGCGTGCCCATCCCCTCTTGCCGGAAGGGCGAGGGGATGGGCCGCCAGGCGGTGCAATCACCAAGGGGTTTCAGCGCCGGGTTCAAGGAAGCGGCCAGTGACCGGGGCTTCATCCTGGAGGGCATATTGGACCGGAAGGCGCGCGCCTTCCTCTGGGGTCATATAGCCATTGAAACCGGTGAGGTCGGTCTTCACGTATCCGGGGCTCACCGAATTGACGGTGATGCCGGTGCCAGCCAGTTCGGCAGCGAGCTGGATGGTCAGCATGTTGAGGGCGGCCTTGGAGGCGTTGTAGCCAATAAGACGGGCCGAATAATAGGGCGAGGTGGGATCGCTGTTGACCGCCAGCGAGCCCAATGAGCTCGAAAGATTGACGATGCGGGCGGCCGGGGCCCTGCGCAGGAGCGGGAGCACGGCCTGGGTAACGCCGAGCGCGCCGACGAAATTGGTGTCCATGAGGCGGCGGACCGCGTCGAGCGAGGCGCTGCCGGGGGGAGCATCGGCAGGATCGACGATGCCGGCATTGTTGACGAGGATATCGAGGTGGTCGTGGGTGGCGGCGAGCACTGCTGCCGCTGCGACGATGCTGGCTTCGTCGGTAACGTCAAGCACTAGGCTTTTTGCGGCCAGGCCTTCGGCAGCGAGGCTGGAGGCACCGGCCTCGCCACGGGCGGGATCGCGGGCGCCGATATAGACGATGATGCCTTCGGAGGCGAGTTGGCGGGCGATTTCGAGGCCGATGCCCTTGTTGGCGCCGGTGACGAGGGCAATGCGGGGAGAGGCGGTCATGAAGGATTCGTTCCTTTGTCCTGAAGATGGAACGGAGTATATGAAGGATCATTCAGTTTGAGGATTCGCATATGGACGCCGCACATCCCAGCCATCTGGAGGCCCGCAAAAAGCCTGTTCAGCGGCGCGCCAGCGTGACGCTTAACGCGATTTTCGAGGCCAGCATTCAGGTTTTGCTCAAGGAGGGACAGACGCGGCTGACGACGACGCGGGTGGCCGAGAGGGCCGGTGTGTCAGTTGGGACGATGTACCAATATTTTCCGCACAAGCAGGCGCTCATCTACGCGCTCAACGAGCGCTATCTCGATTTTGTCGCCGAGAAGGTGGAGGCGGTTTGTTCGGCGCGGCACGGTGCGCCGGTCGGTGAGATGGTGCACGCGCTGGTCAACGCCTATTGGGACGCCAAGACCGAGCGAAGCGAGGTGACGCGGGCGCTCTACCAATCGGCGGTGGAACTCGACAATGACGCGCTCGTCGAGGCTTTTGCGCGGCGAACCGATGCGGCCACGCTTGCCATGTTCAGGAGTGCCAGCGATGCGCAATTCACTGATCTGGAGCTCGTCAACCTGACGTTGCTGTCGGTGATTTTCGGCACGGTGCGCAATGTGTTCGAGCGCAATTTGCCGGTCAAGCGGCAGGCCGACGTGCGGGAACAGGTGATTGCGATGTGCCTTGCCTATCTCGACATTGTGCGCGCACGGCAGGCCGAGGGCGCGTAGCGACCGGCTCAGGCCGCGCGGGCGGTGCGCTGGCGCTCCAGCGCCGAGAGTATGTCTTCGACGCGATAGGGCTTGGGCAGGAAGATCGCGCCGGGTGGGAGGTCGTCGCTCTTGGGCCGGACGCCACCCGACACGACAACGATCGGCAGGCCGGGGCGCAGCCGGGCCGTGAGCCGGGCGAGTTGCAGGCCGCTATAATTGCCCGGCAGTTCAATATCGGTGACCAGAGCGTCGATGCCAGTATCGAGCAGGCTGACAGCGGCACGGGCGCTGGTGACCGGGACGGCCTCGTGACCGTACTCGGCAAGGCCGTCGACGAGCGACAGAAGCAACAGAATTTCGTCCTCGGCTACGAGGATGCGCGAAAGGTCCGACATGGCTGGGGTCCTTGGCTGGTGACGACCAGAATCAAGATGATGCCAAAGCAAGCCATTTTGGGGGCAATGGTTGCGTGCGCTGGGCGCAGAGCTGCCATTATGGTTAGCAATTGGTTCAAATTTTACGCAATTCCGCGCGCTCAGAGCGGGCCGGTGCGGTAGAGCGCGACGCGGATGCCGCCATGAAGAACGGCTGGCAACATGGGCTGGAAGGAGAGCCCGGTGGCCTGGGCGAGGGATTTGTCAGCGGTGACGATGCCGACGCGCCAGCCCTTGAACCGGGTCTTGAGGACAGTGCCCATGGTGCGGTGGAGGGGGACCAAGGGCGCGCGGTCGCCAATGCGGGTGCCATAGGGCGGATTGACCATGACGAGGCCGGGAGGACCGGCCGGAGGCTCAAGGTTTTCAATAGTTTGCGTCTGGAACTCGATCAGTTCGGCCAGGCCTGCCCGGTCCGCGTTTTCTTTTGCCATGCGGATGGCGCCGGCATCGCGGTCGGAGCCGTGAAAACGGTGCTCGGGTGTGGCGAGGGGGCCGGGGCGGCGCATCTCAGCCCAGGCGGCGCGGTTGAAGGAGGGGAGGTGCTCGAAGGCGAAGTCCCTGGCGCGGCCGGGCAGGAGGCCCGCAGCGATCTCGGCGGCTTCGATGACGAAGGTGCCGGAGCCGCACATCGGGTCGAGCACGGGCTCGGCGCCGGAGTAGCCGCATTGAGCCAGGAACATGGCAGCCATGGTTTCGCGCATGGGGGCCTTGGCGACGCCCTCCTTGAAGCCGCGCTTGTGCAGGGACTGCCCGCTCGTGTCGATGCTGATGGTGACCAGATCGTCCTCGATGCGCACCATGATGCGCAGGGCCGCGTCTTCGGTGATGGTAGCGCCCAGAGTGTCCTCGAGCGCCTTGGACACGCGTTGGGCGGCCGCGCCATCGTGATAGATGCGCGAGCGCTTGCAGCTGGCTTCAACCCGCAACGGCGTGCCCGGGACGAGAAAATCGGACCAGGGGAGCTTGTGGGCCCGCTTGTCCAGTTGCGCCAGATGCATGGCGCGAAACTCGGCGATGCGGGCAAGGACGCGTGTCGCGCCGCGCAATTGCAGATTGGCGCGCCAGACATCGTGCCAGGAGCCGGCAAATGACACGCCGCCCTCGACGACCCTGGCGTCGTTGAAGCCGGCGGAGCGCGCCTCTTCGGCCAGCGGCGCCTCAAGGCCCGGTGTGGCGACGAGATAGATGGAGAGAGGCGCAGCAGCAGTCATGACATCGCCGGGTTCGGGAAAGGGTGTGGGGTTAGCACGATACTGAGCCTGCTGTCATGGGGAGGGTAAAAAGCGGGTCCCGACCGCCATGTGCACCACTATACACCCGCTGTTAAGGCTAAACCCGGCATTGTCGGGGCGCTGGAGTAGGCAGAGTCAACGCTGCCGCACCCCGCTCAGTTTAGTGTTGCGTCCAGGTCGGGTCCCATGCGTCTCATAATCGGTGTCATTTTTGTGTTTGCCTGCGTGCTCGGCGGGTACGCCGCTATGGGCGGACATGTCGAGGTATTGTGGCAGCCCTGGGAATTCGTGATCATCCTGGGCGCGGCGATCGGGGCCTATATCATTGGCAACGGGGCGCCTGTGCTCAAGCAGACCGGCTTTATCTTCAAGACCCTGATCCGCGGCCCACGCTATAGCAAGGCGGCCCATGTCGAATTGCTCGGCCTGCAGTTCAGCCTTTACAAGCTGATCCAGTCCAAGGGCGTGCTGGCGATCGAAGCGCATATCGAGAACCCGCACGAATCCGAGCTGTTCAACCGCTTTCCGACATTTGCCCAGAACCATCACGCGGTCGAGTTCATGTGCGACTATCTGCGCATGGTGACCATGGGCACCAACAACGCCCACGAGATGGAAGCGTTGATGGACGAGGAACTCGAGACCCATCACCAGGAGCAGGAACGCCTCGTGAGTGCCGTGCAGGCGCTGGCGGACGGAACACCCGCACTGGGTATTGTCGCCGCCGTTCTGGGCGTGATCAAGACCATGGGCGCGATTACCGAGCCGCCTGAAGTGCTGGGCCATCTGATCGGCGGCGCGTTGGTCGGCACGTTCTTCGGCGTGTTCGTGGCCTATGGCTTCTTCGGGCCTATGGCGCAGTCGCTGCGCAGCACATTCGAAGCGGAGTCGAAATATTTCCTCTCCATGAAGGTTGGCCTGCTGGCTCATATCGGCGGCCAGCCGCCGGTCATGGCCGTGGAATTTGCGCGCAAGGCGCTGATGAGCGAAGTGCGCCCGAGCTTTGAAGAGGTCGAAGAAGCCACTGCGGCCCTGCCGGCGGCCACTTGATAGATATCGTATAAGGCGCCCGCCATGGCCAATTTCCAGCAGCCGATCATCATCAAGAAGGTCAAGAAGCATAAGCATGCCCACCATGGTGGCGCGTGGAAGATCGCCTATGCCGATTTCGTGACGGCGATGATGGCCTTCTTCCTTCTGATGTGGCTGATCAACATGACCACCGCCGAGCAGAAGCAGGGGCTGGCCGACTATTTCTCACCGCCCTCGATCAGCACTGCGACAAGCGGTGCCGGCGGGGTGATGGGCGGCATTGCCATGGTCAATGACGGTGCCGCCATGTCCGGTTCGGCCGCAGATATAACGGCGCGTGAACCCGCATCGCCGGACAATGCGACGACGGGCGAAGCTGACCTCGATACGGGCGGACAGGCGCAGGAAAACGGCAGCGAGCGGCAGGCGTCCAGCGATTCCGAGTTCGATCTCAAATCCCGTGATGCGCAGGATTTCCATTCGGCGGCCGCCAGCATTCGTCAGGCCTGGCAATCCATGCCGGAGCTGACGCCCTTTATCGACAATCTCATGGTGGAAGAGACCGAGGACGGGCTCGATATCCAGATTGTCGATCAGCAGGGACGGCGGATGTTTCCCGAAGGCTCGAAATATCCCGTCGAAGTGACGCGCGCCGCCGTCGCCGCCATGGCCCCGGTGCTGCAGAAACTCAATGCGCAGATGACTGTCTCGGGACATACGGCAGCGGGTACGCGATATGAAAATCCGCGCTATGGCGCCTGGGAGCTGTCGGCAGACCGCGCCAATGTGGTGCGCTCGATCCTCGGAGAGTTCGGACTTTCCGATGACCGGATCAAGGCCGTGACCGGACGCGCAACGGACGAGCCGTTCTTCCCCAATGATCCCTACATGGCCGCCAATGAGCGGGTGCGCATTACCGTGCTCAAGACGCCTCCGCCCGTACCGGTTGGATTGGCTCCCTAGGGAACACAAATGCGCGGCGTGACGTTTTCTGCAAGGATCATCCAAATGCAGGACGCGTCATGCTGCAACTTCTCCTTATTCTGATCGTCGTCGCCGTCGTCTCGGGAGCCATGGGCTTTACCGGGGTATCGGCCGGGGCCGCGGGCCTGGCCAAGATCGTCTTCGTGCTGATGTTGATCGGGATCGGCATCATCGTGCTGCTGGCAGTGATGGGCCTCGCCATTCTGTTCTAGAGCATTCACCGCGTTATTGCGGCGATGAAATTACTCCAAGTCAGTCTTGGTCGCGCTTTCGAACTGGAAAAGTGCTGTCCACTTTTCCTGTAAACGCGCTAAGCGCTCAGAAATAGAGCTTGAAGCCTTCATGGGTCGCCTCGAAGCCGAGGCGGGAATAGAAGCGGTGCGCGTCGAGGCGCAGCTTGTTCGAGGTCAACTGGACCATTGAACAGCCGAGGTCACGGCAGTGCGCGATGGCCCAATTCATCATTTCCGTGCCGATGCCCGCGCCGCGATGATCGGGGTCGACGAAGACGTTTTCGAGCATGGCGCGGCAGGTGCCGAGGCGAGAGAGGCCGGGGACGCGGGTGATCTGGAGCGTCCCCACAACCTGGCCATTGTGCTCGGCGACGTAGAGCCAGTTATTGGGGTCGGCGGAAATAGTGTCGAAAGCCTGCCGGTAGCGAAGATCGGATAGGCTATCTGTATCGAGGGGTGGCGTTTCCGCACCGCGGGCGTCGCCAGCGTGGGCGAGGATGAGCATGACAGGAATGTCGTCGGGGCGTGCTTCACGCATCAGCATTGGGAATATCCTGAATTCGTCGCGGCGCGAGCGCCCGTGCTATGCCGAGAACCAGAAGCGCCAGAAAGCCCGGTAGTATCGCAAGGACGGTGCCGGCGGCCAACGCCGCGCCCGTCCCCGCCCACAGGATTGAGGCAAAGGCCTCGCTTATGGTGGCAGCGCGAGAGGCGGTCTGGCGCCGCCGGAACAAAGCGCGGCGCGAGGGGACCAGGAACCAGGTTTGTATGGCCGTGGCCGAGGCGGCGGACAGGCCCGCAAAGAGCGCGGTGATGCCGGCCATGGGCGGGGAGAGCCACGCCAGAACCAGCAACAAGGGGGCCAGGACGATGGCGATGATGGCCAGCACCGCTTCTATCTTGGCACGCAGAATGGTGCTGGGAGGAAGAGGCGCGGTGTTGACGAGGTCGAATGCGTCTTCGCCGGAAAGAGCGAGCCAGGCGAGGCCACCCGCCAATTGGCCCGAGGCCATGACGATAACTGGGACCACGACGATGTAGCTGTTGATGCTTTGCCCGTAATTGACCCAGAGCAGCAGGGCCGGGGGCAAGAGATAGAGCAATTGCATCAGGGTTTGCGACAGAAGCCAGGGATCGCGGCGCAGCAGGCGCCATTCCTTGAGGCGAAGTGACTGGCGCTGCGAGCGGGGACGGAATTGGGCGCGGGCGCGACGCTGGCGGCTTCTGGCCTGGCCGACACCGGCGGTGGAGAGCGCGAGATCCTGGTAGCTGCCGGCAAAGGCGGACACGGACAAGACCAGAAGCGCCAGGCCGCCGAGCAGAACCGCAAAGGCGGCGAAGGGATCGCCCATGGCGCCGCGCGCGGGGAGCCAGAGAAGATTGTCGAGCGACGGGCTGGCCGCGATCAGGGCTTCGGACTGGAACAGGGCATAGCGCGAAAAATCATCGAGCGAGATGATGGCGACGGCCTGGATGCCGATGACGAAGCCGGCGCCGATGATGGCGGCGACGATCTGGGCGATGAGGCGCGTTCGCTTGGGGCCGACAAGCGCGAAAAGGGCGCGGGTGACGGCAATGGCGATCGAAACGGCCAAGGCCGAGAGGGCGATGACGACAAGATAGGCGAGCAGCCATTGCGGGCCGGACAGAGCCGCGAGCGCATTGATGAGGGGGCTGAACAGCAGGCAACTCAGCGCCATTGTCGAAACCGCCGTGGCGCAGGCGCGGACTGCAAAAACGCGGCGGCTCGAGGCCGGGGAGCTGAGGATCAGATCGAGATCGGCGCGGGCGTAATAGACCCTGGTGATCGATTCCAGCGCCTGGGACAGCATGACCGCGAAAAAGAGGAGGCCGAGGCCAGATACGAGCACGAGGGTTGGCTTGTCGGCCGAAACGCCGTCGGCGAGGGCGGTCGAGACCAGAGAAGCGGCGATCAGGTGGAGAATGGCGTAGACGATCAGTCCGCCGAGGACGAGGCCGAAAGCGCGGCGTCTCTTGCCGCCTGACATCATGGCAAGCCAGTCGCGCCAGGCGAGACGGAACTCGTGATGGGCGAACCAGAGGATCGAGCTTGAGGGGAGGGTCACGCGGCGCTGTCCTCGGCGACGAGGCCGAGAAAGATTTCCTCGAGCGTTCCATCATGACCATTGCGGGCACGGAGCTCTTCCAGCGTTCCCTCGGCGATGAGACGGCCCTGGGCGATGACCCCAATCCGCTCGGCCATACGCTCTGCCACTTCGAGAATGTGGGTGGTCATGATGATCGTGCAGCCCTGGCGCACCTTTTCGAGGAGCACGTCCTTGACCTGACGGGCGGAGCCGGCATCAAGCCCGGTGAGGGGTTCATCGAGGATGATGAGGCTTGGATCGTGCACCAAGGCGCCGGCAAGGGCGACCTTCTGAAGCATGCCCTTGGAAAAACTGCCACAAAGGTCGTCGGCGTGAGGCTTGAGGCCCAGCCAGTCGATGAGATCGTGGGCGGAGCGCTCGGCCCTGCCTGGCTCGACCTGCCAGAGGCCGGCGACGAATTCGAGATATTCGAGCGGGGTCAGTCGCTCATAGACCATGGGCTCGTCGGAGACCCAGGCCATCAGCCGCTTGGCGGCGACGGGATCGCGGCGGGCGTCGATGCCGAAAATTTCGATGGAGCCTGCGTCCGGAGGCAGGAGCCCGGCCACCATGCGCAAGGTCGTGGTCTTGCCCGCGCCATTGGGGCCAAGCAGGGCATAGAACTCACCAGCGGGGATGGTTAGGTCGAGATCGTGCAGGACCGGCCGGCCGAAGGATTTCGACAGGCCCTTGAGGGCAAGGGCAGGAGGGCTCATGGCGGGCTCCGGGAGGGATCGGGACCAGCCTAAGGCTCGATAGCTTCATGGCGCGTTTATGCGCATCGTTAAGACAAGGTTGCGCGCGGGCGGGCCGTCCGCGCGCGGTGTCCCGATCAGAGGACCGTCAAGGTGACGTCGATATTGCCGCGCGTGGCATTGGAATAGGGGCAGACCTGATGGGCCTTGGCGACGAGGTCTTCGGCCTGGGCGCGCTCGAAGCCGGGGAGGGTGATCTGCAGCTCGGCAGCGATGGCAAAGCCCACGCCCTTGGCATTCTCGCCGATGGAGACAGAGGCGTCGATGGTCGCCTCATCCGGGATCTTCACCTTATCGGCGCGGGCCACAGCCTTGAGCGCGCCGAGGAAGCAGGCGGAATAGCCGGCGGCAAAAAGCTGCTCGGGATTGGTGCCGGCGCCATCATTACCGCCGAGGGCCTTGGGGGTGTCGAGGGTGAGAGACAGGCGCCCGTCATCGGTGGTGCTGGTGCCGGTGCGGCCACCGGTGGTGTGGGCGTGAGCGGTGTAAAGTGCTGACTTGATCATCGGGGCATCCCTTCGTTTTGATGGCATATGTATTGCGCACAATTAAATTGCACGCAATAGAATTTTTCATGCTAGATTTTGTTCGCCGCCGCTGAGGATGAAATGTGACCCGATCGTCCATGCCGAAAATCGACCAGATGCTATGCTTCGCCGTCTATTCGGCAGGGCATGCCTTCACCCGCTTTTACAAGCCGAGGCTGGATGCTCTGGACCTGACCTATCCGCAGTATCTGGTGTTGCTGGTGCTGTGGGAAAAGGATGACATAACCGTCAAGGGTCTGGGGGATCAGCTGTTTCTGGATTCAGGCACGATCACGCCGCTGGTCAAGCGGCTCGAGGCACGCGGGCTGGTTGCCCGCCGGAGGGACGAGGACGACGAGCGGCAGGTGCGCATCACCCTGACCGAGGCAGGGCGGGCGCTCGAGGCCAAGGCCATGTCCATTCCCCTGGCCGCGGCAGGGGGCACGGGTCTCACCGAAGCCGGCGCAGAAAGCCTGCGGCGGGAATTGCTGGCGCTGCGCAGCCGACTGGATGGCGGAGACTGAGCCTTGAGCGGTTAGCGCAGGCCGACGGCGTCGACCTGGCCTGAGCGGCAGCCGCCGTCGGTGGGGCTGGCGGCGTGGATGAGCCTGGCAAGGGAGTCGGGCCCGTCGATGGTGCCGGTGAGGCCGATAGTCAGCTCGGTGATGATGGTCCGGTTGCCGTCCTGCGCGCAGGAGACGTTGACACGTTCGCCGGCGCCGCGTCCAAAACCCTCGTCAAAGGCAGCGCGGATCTGGGCGAGGGTGATGCGCTTGCCGATATTGGCGGCGAAGAGCTCGGCGATTGGCGACGCATTGAGGGCGAGCATGAGATCGAGGGAATCCGCGTAATACTGATCCGCCGATTGGCCGTAGCAGGTGCCGTGCTTGGTCCATTCGTGGCGATCCAGGCCCGACAGGCTGCCGGGCATGACCTGTTCCAGCTCGCGCCGAAGGGCCATGGGCAGGTCGATGCGGGGGAGATCGCGCCAGCGGCCGTCCTGGCTGGCATAGCGTTCACCGGGGGTGACATCGCAATATTGATTGTTGCGTGGCTGCGGCCAGAGACCGTGCAGCGTGAAATTGGTGGCCTCAAAACTGTTGGGCTTCTGGTTGCGGCATTCGCTGGCCCGCGGAGTGGTTTCACAGAAGGCCGGCTGCCAGTTGACGGCGAGGATATATTGGGTGCCGCGATAGGTGGACGGTGCGGGCGAAGGTGGCGGCGCATCGACCCGGCCTTCGGCGTCGACAGCGCGGGTGCCGCAATCGACGGCGACCCATCGACGCTCAGGAGTGGCACCGGGGACCGCGATCCAGAGATGAGTGGGCTGCGCCGTGTTGCCGGCCAGGAGATCGTAGGCCGTGCCGGGCCTTGTTTGAATATTGCCGGGATTGGTCTGGCGATTGATCGATTGATAGGCGGGGCAGGACTTGCTGGCGGTGAAATAGCCGGTGAGCGGGACTTCGGCCTGGGCGGGCAGGGCGAGAAATGCAAGGGTCATGGCGAGGACGGCGCGCAGCAAGGGTAGACCTCCCGACAAAGAGATAAGGGAGCCTTAGCGGCTCCCTTAAGGCTTGAACAGACCGGATCTGGCTCTGCCTAGAGGGCGATCCGGTAGATGCCGAAGCCGTCTGCGTCGGTGTCGCCCGTTGGCTCGATGCTGACGGCGGTAACGTCGGCCACGTGTTCGGCAGCTTTCGGCCCGGTGGCGAAGAGGACCGTGGTGTCGCCGATTGGGGCGAGGGACCAATTGCTGTCGGCCTTGGGGTTTATCGTGCCGTTTTCGACGATATAGCGGATGATGATATCGCGATTGGTGTCGGGGCCGATGAAGGCGATGACGTCGGGGCCGATGCCGGGGAAACTGCCGCCGCCGCCGGCGCGATAATTGTTGGTCGCGACGACGAATTTCTGGGCGGGATCGATGGGCTTTCCGTCATACATCAGGTCGACGATGCGGCTGGCGTCCGGATTGATCTCCTCCTTGCCATCCGCAGAGTATTTCGATGGCTGGGTGATATCGATCTTGTAGGTCACGCCGTCGATGACGTCGAAATTGTAGGACGGGAAGGTCAGGTCGATCAGTTCGGCATCGGTGGCGCCTTTTTCGACCTGTTTGAAGATACCGGCTGACCGTTCGAGCCAATTTTTAACATCGGCGCCGGTGATGACCACGGCCTGGATGGTGTTGGGGTAGAGATAGAGATCGGCCACGTTCTTGATGGCGACCGGCCCGACCGGGACGTCGGTGTAATAATCCGGACCACCGCGACCGCCTGCCTTGAACGGGGCCGCTGCCGAGAGGGTAGGGAGCCCCTCGTTCTCGGTGCCCTTCATCATCTGCTCGATATACCAGGTCTGGGCCTGGCTCACGATCTGGACGGAGGGGTCGTCGGCCACAAGGGCGAAGTAGGAGTGCAGCGGTGCGGCGGTCTGGCCTACAGGGCGGCGCACATATTCGAGCGTTTCCTCGTGGTCCTCCTGGGCTGCAGCGACCACCTCCGGATCGTCCTCGACCAGCGGGTTCACCTTGCCATCGACGCGCTCGAAGATCGGTCGGGCTTCGGAAGTGTGCGAGACGATGGCCCATTTGCCGTCCGCGTCCTGCTCGAGCAGGAGGTCGATGAGGCCCATATGCGAACCCCAGAAGCCGGGCATGACGGCGGGCTTGCCGCTGAGCGTGCCAGCGGAAACGTCGACGCCTTCGATCCCCTCATGGTCTGTACCCGGGAAGACCAGATGCTGGTGCCCGGTGAAGACGACGTCTATGCCTTCGACGGCGGCAAGCTGAAGGGCGGCGTTTTCGGCCCCCGGACCCTGATCGGGCGCAATGCCGGAATGGGACAGGGCGACGATGATGTCGGCCCCTTCCTCGCGCATTTTCGGAGCGTAGGCCCTTGCGGTTTCGACAATGTCGCGGACCGAGACCTTGCCGGCGAGATGGGTGGCGTCCCAGGTGAGGATCTGCGGCGGCAGGAAACCGATGAGACCGACCTTGACGGTGCGCGTGCCGCCGCCGCCATCGGTCAGTTCCTTTTCGACAATGAGATAGGGGGCGATGTAGGTGTCGTCCTGGAGCGCATCGGCCGCCAGCGTGCCGCGGACCAGATTGGCCGAGACGAAGGGGAATTCGGCGCCTTCGAGAGCGCGATCGAGATAGTCGAGGCCGTAGTTGAACTCGTGATTGCCCAGAGTGGCGGCTTCGTAACCAAGCACGTTCATGGCGGCGATGATGGGGTGCACATCGCCCTGATTGAGGCCTTTTTCGTAGGCGTAATAGTCACCCATGGGGTTGCCCTGGATAATGTCGCCATTGTCCATCAGCATGGCATTGCCGGCTTCGGAGCGGATCTGCTCGATGATCGAGGCGGTGCGCGCCAGGCCCATCGTATCGTTGGGGGCGTCGCTGAAATAGTCATAGGGAAAGACCGCCACATGCAAATCGGTCGTCTCCATCAGCCGCAGATGGGCCTGATTGGACTGAGCCATGACGGCGAAGGGATGCATGGCGGCCATGGCGCCAAGGCTGGCCGAACCGGCCAAGAAGCCCCGACGAGAAATCCTGGGTAGGAAGTTCATCAAAAATCTCCATGTGAGAAGGGTCGCGCCGGGGGCAAGGCTCCCGGGCAGCCGGCTTGCGACCGGCCCTTGTCGCTCATGACGAGCAGCCTGCTCATGCCTCTACCAGTTGACGCTGGCATGACGGAGGTAGGCTGAGGCTAGGGAGTTTTGACCGTGTGGTCAATTTGCGGCAAGGTCGGATTGCCGGGAGACCGTTGCAACCTGTTTCCCAAGTTAGCGCTTATGCTAGCTGTCGGGGCAGATAGAGAAGGCGACTGAACATGAAATGGCGTGGGCGCGAGCGCAGCAGCAATATCGAGGATCGTCGGGGTCAGGCTGGGGGCGGTCTGGGTGGCCTCGGCGGATTGGGAGGCATGGGCCGCGGCGGCGGCATCCGCATTCCCTCAGGGGGTGGCTCGCGCGGCGGGATTGGCGGGGTCATCGGCATCGTGGTGGTGCTCGGCATCCTGTGGCTGGTGACCGGGCAGAACCCGCTCGACATGCTCACCGATGGGCAGAGCAGCGCGCCATCCACCGCATCCTCTCGTCAATTGCCAGCCGAAGGGCAGGATGAACTTGCCGATTTCGTCGGCGTCGTGGTCAAGGAAACGGAAGACCTCTGGGGTGAGGTCTTTGCGGCTTCCGGCAGCGATTATCCCGAGCCAAGGGTCGTGCTGTTCACCAACCAGGTCGATACGGCCTGCGGCATGGCCGATTCGGGCGTGGGACCCTTCTATTGTCCGGGCGATTCGCGGGTCTATATCGATCTGAGCTTTTATGACCAATTGCACCGCCAGTTTGGTGCACCGGGCGATTTTGCCCAGGCCTATGTGCTGGCGCACGAAGTTGGTCACCACGTCCAGAATTTGACGGGCGTCCTGCCCGAATTCAACCGGCGCCGTCAGGCGATGAGCGCGACCGAGGCCAATGCCTATTCGGTTCGGGTCGAATTGCAGGCCGATTGTTATGCAGGTGTCTGGGCCAATTATGCCGGCCAGCAGAATTTGCTCGAAGCGGGCGATTTCGAGGAAGCGCTCAATGCGGCCAACCAGATCGGGGACGATACACTGCAAAAGCGGATGCAGGGATTTGCCGTGCCCAAGACGTTCAACCATGGCACGTCGGCGCAGCGGAAGGCGTGGTTCGAACGCGGTTACCGCACCGGCAATCCGGCGGACTGCGACACATTTTCGGCAAGCATCTGACACGGTGATGGTTTATGGCTCCGGCGCATTCCTAGAGCATTTCACCGTGTCGTCGACACGATGACATCACTCTAAGTCCTTGTTTTGTCGCGCTTCCGAACCGGAAAAGTGGTGCCCACTTTTCCTGGAAACGCTCTCGTGCCGGAGCCTCGATGACCATCCCGAAGATCATCCACTTCACCTGGAAGACCAAGACGCTCACGCGGTTTGCGCAGCGCACCTGGGATGAATGGAAGCGCACCCATCCCGATTATGAGCTGAAGCTGTGGGATGATGCCGATATTCGCGCATTGGTGGAAGCGCACTATCCCGAGCATCTGGCGACTTTCGACGGCTATCGCTCGGGGATCTTTCGCGCCGACGCCTGGCGTTTTTTCGTGCTGCACCATGAGGGTGGCATCTATGCCGACCTCGATATGTGGCCCAAGGGGCGGATCGATCGCCTGTGCTTGGAGAGCGCGTGTTTCGTAGGGGCCGAGCCGGAAATCCATGTCGAGGAGAATGACGGGCGCTATCGCGGCATGCCTTTCCTCCTGTGCAACGCCTTCATGGGGTCCGAGCCGGGCCATGTGTTCTGGCAGCGATGCATCGACGAGATGGCGCGCTGTTCGGCGACCGAGGATGTGGTGGATGCGACCGGACCGCGTTTCGTCAACGGGATCGGCCTTCGTGTGCCGCGCGAGGAGCGGCCCGATGTGCTGCTGCCCAATTTCTGGAGCCCGCTGTCGGGATGGGGCAAGCCGGCGCCCACCTCTGAGGCCTATGCGGATGCAGTGGCGGAGGAATTCACGACCATCGGGCGCGGCGAACCGGCGCTGGTTTCCCATCTGTGGCGAAATTCCTGGCTTATGCCGGTCTACTACAAGGGGCCGCGTTTCTGGCGCATACCGAACCGGGTGCAATGGTGGTGGCGCGGCCGCCAACACGCGGATCTGGCGGGGCTGGATTTCGGTAAGCCGAGCCGAAGCTATGCGCGCCAGGTGATCGACCCCCCTGCCACCTGGCCGGAAATTTTTGTCGCCGTTGATCTCAGCGCGGGGACCCAGGCTGTCGCGTCGGTTCTCAAGTCCATCAGCTATCCCAAGGACAAACTTTCGATCGGTCTTTTCGGCAGCGATGCGGGCGCGATTGGGGCGGCCAGCGCGACGCTCGCCGAATCTGGCCTCGGCTTTGAGGTGTTTCCCGCCGTTGAGGAGGAGAACAGCCGTCGCAATGGCATGCTCGAGGCGGGGCGGGGAAGGCATTGCGTCGTGCTCGACGGGCGTGTGACCGCGGTTCCCGCCGGGACGCTCGAAGCCATGGTGTCGGCGGATCGTCCGGTTGTGACTGTCGAGGTGGTCGACGCGCAGGGCAGGGATCGCAATGAAGCGACCATGCTCTACACGCAGGATATCTTCAAATCGCTCTATCGGGCCGGCGGTCGCGAGGCGGATGCGCGATTGCCAGTCAGTGGGGCGGTGCGACCGCTGGTTGATTTCCGCTATCTCAATGTTGCGCCGGTGACTGTCGTGGGGTGCGATCTGCTGCTGGTGCGCGCGGACGTGATTGAAGCGGGCGCGCGGTTTCCTGACAAAGCCTACAAGGCGCACAATGGCAGCCGGGCCTTTGCGCTGTTGGCGCGGAATCTGGGATTTGAGGTTGCAGCCTTGCCCAACCGGACGATTGTTACCGCGCGATAGGAAAGCCTGGCTGGAGCAGAAGAGAGGGGTCCGCTTGTGAACCGCGGGTCAGGGGAATGCGTTCTTCTTTCCAGAGAGAAGGAGAGTGAGATGACCGAGAAAAAGACGAAGGGTTTGCCCGATTCGACGCCCGCGGAAAGCGCGGAGAAGGAGCGCAAATCGGCCCAGACGAAAGACAGCAAGCTGCCCGAACCCAAGGATGACGGCGACATGCCGGGCGCGGATGGGCGACTTTCGGCACGCGCCGACGAAGACACCTACGACTGACCGCGCCGGTGTCGGTTCTCAAAAAGACAAAGGGCGCGGTGTGAACCACGCCCTTCGGTATTTTCGCATGCGTTCAGGGCTGGCGCCCCGGCGCTGACACTCAGGCGGCGGCGCCGGGAGCGACATATTCCGGCTTTTCCTCGACACCCTTCTGCTTGCGCACATGGTTGAGGAAACGCGTGAACAGATAGTGGCTGTCCTGCGGACCCGGATTGGCCTCGGGGTGGTACTGGACCGAGAAGATCGGCTTGCCATCGACAGCCAGACCGGCATTCGACCCGTCGAACAGCGAGATGTGGGTCTGGGTGACGCCAGCAGGCAGTGAGGCGGCGTCGACCGCAAAGCCGTGGTTCATGGAGGTGATCTCCACTTTGCCGGTGGTGAGGTCCTTGACCGGGTGATTGGCGCCGTGGTGCCCCTGATGCATCTTCGAGGTGGTGCCACCCAATGCTCGGCCGAGCAGCTGGTGACCCAGGCAGATGCCGAAGATCGGCTTGCCGGTTTCCATCAGCTTCTGGATGGTCGGTACCGCGTATTTGCCGGTGGCTGCCGGATCGCCGGGGCCATTGGACAGGAAAATCCCATCGGGATTATGGGCCAGGATGTCGGCGGCAGTCGCCGTGGCGGGCACGACGGTGACCTTGGCGCCCTGGTCGGCGAGGCAGCGCAGAATGTTGCGCTTGGCACCGAAGTCGACGGCGACGACATGGAACTCTGGATTGTCGAGCGTGCCGTAGCCCTTGTTCCATTCCCAGCTGGTCTGGTCCCAGTGGTAGGTCTGGGCGGTGGTCACTTCCTTGGCAAGGTCGAGACCTTCGAGGCCGGGGAAGGCGTCAAGCTCTGCCTGGATAGAGGGTTCGTCGAACATGCCGGACGGTTCATGGGAGATGACGCCGTTGGGCATGCCATTTTCACGGATGAGGGCAGTCAGCGCACGGGTGTCGATGCCGGTGATGCCGACGATGTTGCGCTTCTTGAGCCAGGCATCGAGCTTTTCGGCGGCGCGATAATTGGACGGGTTGGTAATGTCAGCCTTGAGGACCACGCCCCGGACGCCGGACAGGGCGGCCATGTTGACCGTCTCGATGTCTTCGTCATTGGTGCCGACATTGCCGATATGGGGGAAGGTGAAGGTGATGATCTGTCCGGCATAGGACGGATCGGTCAGCACTTCCTGATATCCGGTCATCGCCGTGTTGAAGCAGACTTCGCCGGCTGCGTGGCCGACGGCGCCGATGCCGCGACCCTCGAGGCGCGTTCCATCAGCCAGAATTAGCACTGCGGTCGCGGGGGATTGCTGCCAGCCGGTCACGGTCGGTCTCCACTGTTGGTTCGATAAGGTCGCGCGACAAACCGGGTGGGCGGAGCCGTCCCCGATCAGTTTGCGAAGATGTAGGTTAAGGCCTCCTCTTAGAAGCCTGCGCCCGATAGCGCAAGTAGCGCGCCCGGCGTTTCATGCCTATATGGGGGCGATAAATTGCATAGCAAGGAGCGTTTTCTCATGCGTGAAACGATCAGCGAAGGTCTCAAACTTGCGCTAAAAGCCCGCGATCAGCGCCGGACCGGCACGCTGCGCGCCATAAATGCGGCGATCAAGGACCGGGATATCGCTAATCGCGGCGACGGCAAGGGGCCGGCCACGCAGGACGAGATTCTGGCCATCATCCAGAAGATGGTCAAGCAGCGCGAAGAGAGCTTTGCCATCTATGCGCAGGCCGGTCGCTCGGATCTGGCGACGGTGGAAAAGGAAGAGATCGATATTCTCAACGAATTCCTGCCCAAGCGCCTTACAGACGAGGAAGTCGCCGCCGCAATTACCGCTGCAATCGCCACGGTCGGGGCGGCCGGACCGCAGGACATGGGGAAGGTCATCGGCCAGCTCAAGGTGGATTATCCGGGCCGGATCGACTTCGGCAAGGTCAGCGGGCAGGTGCGCGCGGCACTGACTGCCTGATCAGGCCACGAGGCGGAGTGCGGCCAGTTGTACCTGGTTGCGCCCGCTCCTCTTGGCCTTGTAAAGCGCCGCGTCGGCACGGCTGAGCAGCGAGCTGAAAGTTTCCTCGCCACCGCCCGATGCAAGCCCGGCACTGACCGTAGCGATGCCATTGTCGTGACCTGTGGGAATGGCCTTTGCCGCGAAGGCCGCGCGAATGCGCTCGGCAATGACGAGCGCCGCCTCCCGGTCGAGGCCCGGAAATACCACGCAGAATTCCTCTCCACCCAACCGGGCCGGAATGTCCGCCCCGCGAGTCTCGGCCCGGAGGGTCTGGGCGAAGCTCTGCAACACCTTGTCGCCGGCAGCGTGGCCGCGACGGTCGTTTATCTGCTTGAAATGGTCGAGATCGAACATGGCAACGACCAGTTCGGGCACGATTTCGTCCTCGGGGAAATGGGTGAATAGCGCGCGGCGGTTGAGAACACCGGTCAGAGAGTCAGTGTTTGCCTCGTGCCGGTGGCGGCGGGCAGCGCGGGCATGGTGCAGGGTGAGGGTTATGGCGCCGATGCCTGTCAGGCCAACAATCGACATGATGAGGTTGAAGTGCTCTGCCCAATTGTCGGGAGGGGCGTCTATAATTGCCCGGCCGTCGATGATCAGCATGATCGCGGCAGCGACGAAAGACGTCGAGACGAGGACGTAAAGGATCGTGTTGGCGACAAGAGCGACGGGCGCTTCGTGGCGGCCGCGCCAGTATTCCCAAGCGCAGAGCAGCATATAGGCCGCGGCGATCCAGTTGAGGATGAGGGTGCCGGTGCCCGAATAGCCGGCGATCAGCGGGATGGAGAGGCTGACCACGGATACGGCCCAGGTGATGATCGGGGACCTGAAGGTGCTGGCGGCGTTGCGGAACTGGCGGGCGCCTGCATAGATGAAGCTCATCCCCGAAATCAGCAGGAAATAGGGGACGAACTGGATGGTGAAGTCATAGGCGCCGTTGCGCAGGCCGAGAATGGCCATGCTCACCACGATCAGTCCGATGCCCGCAGCGCCGAGGGCAAGGTACTTTTCCCCACGCGCATTGTACCAGCCGATAATGAGAGCCCCCATCAGGGCCACGCTGGAAAACGTGATTGCGATCAACAATGACGCATTGTCGATGATCATGTGGCTCCCCCTCGCTCCCTTGCTGGTTGGTAACCTCCATTGTGGAAGTTTCCGTTACCAAACCCACGCAATTGCAATGGAGCGAGACGAGCCGTCGGCGGCTAACCGGCCAGGGTAGAAACCGGCGGGATCGCGCTGCTGCGTCGTTCTGCAAGATGCGAGCCGATGGCCAGGAGTACGGACAGGCTTGAGGCCGCCGCCCCGATGAAGGGCAAATTGGCGTAGCCGAAATTGGCTTCGAGCAGGACGGCGCCAAGGATAGCGCCAATGGCGATGCCGACATTATAGGCGGTGGGAATAAGCGAGGACGCCAGGTTCGGGGCGTCACTGGCCCAGGTGAGGATCCGGGCCTGCAGCGGCGAGCCGAAGGCGAAATTGGTGCCGCCCCACAAGAGGGCCAGAAACGCCATCGGCACCGCATAGGGGCTGACGAGGTGCACGATGATGAACAGCACGGCCTGGGCGGTGAGGATCACGGTGAGAGATCGCATCATGTTCCAGTCGGCGAGGCGCCCGCCGATGAACACGCCCGCAGTGGAGCCGACGCCGTAAAGCAGCAACATCCATGGCACAGTGCCGGTATCGAGGCGCGTCACCTCGATGAGAAATGGTGCGATGAAAGTGAAGAGGCTGTATTGGCCGACCATGACCAGGGCGGCGATGAGGAGTGAGCTCCAGACCTGCTGGCGGCCGAGGGCCTTGAATTCGCGGCGGAAACTGCTGGCACTGGCCCCTTCGCCAGCCCGCGCGGGCAGGAAAAGGGCGATAACGATGGTGGCCACGAGCCCGACCGCACCCACGGCCCAGAATGTTGCGCGCCAGCCATAGGCGCTGCCGACGGCCGTTCCCCCCGGAACGCCCAGAATGTTCGAGACGGTGAGGCCCGCCAGGATGAGGGCCACGGCAAAGCCCTTTCGGTTCGGCGGCGCTATGCTGACGGCAACAATGGCGGCGATGCCGAAAAACGTACCATGCACGAATGACACGAGGAGACGCGCGAGGAGCAGCAGCTCGAAATTCGGGGCGAGGGCGCTCAAGACCTGGCCAGCGACGAAGACCGATCCCAGCACGAGTATCAGCGTCTTGCGGCGCATCTTCTTGGTCACCAGCGCCAATAGCGGCCCGCCGATCGCGATGCCGATGGCATATCCCGAGATCAGGTAGCCGGCGACCGGCACGGTGACGCCGAGGCCCAGGGCGACCTCCGGGAGGACGCCGGCAATGACGAATTCGGCGGTGCCGAAGGCAAAGGCTGCAAGAAAGAGGGCGATGAGCGGCAAAGACATGAAGACAATACCGCCTGGTCGCGCGGCCTCAAAAAGGAAGACGGTTACATTCCATGGGCTGGCCCCTGGATCAATGCACAATTGGCAATCGCGGGTTTAGATAATCTAAAGCGATGCGAGACTGGCTGGAGCCGGTGCGACGCGCTAAACTGGACCGGCACCCGATGTTCCGGCGTGCATGGAGGGCACAGATGTCTATTTCATCCAGGACCAAAAAACGTTTCGCGCTGGCAACCGCCCTGCGGGGCGTATTCATGCTGTTGGCTGGACTCTACGCGGTGATCTTTCCGATCGATGCGCTGGCCGTGCTGGTGCTGTTCGGTGGCGTGCTGTTGCTGATCGATGGCGCGCTGGGGCTTTGGAGCCTGACGTTCGGCGGCGGCAAAAGCGGCAATTACTGGTTCGACGTTATCGCCAATGCGGCATCGCTCATTCTTGGCATCGTCATCCTGATCAGCCCGTTCCTCGCGACGATCTTCACGGTGACGTTCATGTCGACGCTGGTCGGCATCGCTGCGCTGTTCGTTGGCGTGATGCAGATCGTGGTGGTGGTCCGGGAGCGTGAAAGCTATGCGCGGATCTGGCCCGTAGTGCTCTCGGGCATCTCCTATGTGCTGCTGGGGCTGGTGTTCCTCCTGTTCCCGGTGTTGACGGCGGCGGTCGGCGTGATCATGGGCGGGGTCGTGCTCATCATTCTGGCCATAGGGCTGTTCGGCTGGGCCTGGCGGCTCTACCAGCGCAGCAAGGAAGCCTGAGCGCTCAACGATAGGTGACGGCCACGCCGGCGACAGTGTCGTCGTTGCGGAAAATCTGGGCGTCGGCGGGCAGGCTCAGTTCGAGAGCCTGTCCGGCGGTCCAGCGCGGCGCAAAATCGGTGCTTGCGCCCACGGAGACAAAGCTGGCGACATCGTCGGGAACGGTCGCTCCCGGCTGTAACAGTGCAGCCTGGGTATTAGGCGGCGTGTCCTCGCCACACACCCGTGAAAAGGTGACGAGATCGAAGGCCCCATCCGGCGCGGCCAGCCGGGACTGCTCGGTGATGGTGCAAGCCGGAAAGATGTCGGCGACGAACCAGAGGACCGTGCCGATCATCAGCGCGGGCAGCGTGGTCAGGGCGAGCAACATGGTCAGCGGCAGTTTTTTGTATCGAGACATGCTGTGGATAAGTTCCTTGACCGTGACTCGGCGCGTCAGAGTGCTTACTTAACACGCATGCGCTTCTCCGATCAGTTCCTGGAAGAAATTCGACAGCGCCTGTCCATCACGCAGGTGGTGGGCGAGCATGTGCTTTGGGACAAGCGCAAGAGTCAGCCCGGCAAGGGCGACATGTGGGCCTGCTGCCCGTTTCACAATGAAAAGAGTCCGAGTTTTCATGCCGACGACCGGCGCGGCATCTATCACTGCTTCGGGTGTGGCGCTTCGGGCGACCATTTCCGGTTCCTGACTGAGAAAGTCGGCCTCAGTTTCCCGGAAGCGGTGGAAAAGCTGGCGGGCATGGCGGGCGTGCCGATGCCGGCGCGCGACGAGCGGATCGAAAAGCGCGACGCGGCGCAAAAGAGCCTGCTCGATGTCATGGAATTGGCCACGAAATATTTCGAAGCGGCCCTGGCGCACAATATTGGAGCGCGGGCGCGCGGCTATCTGTTCGAGCGCGGCGTTTCCCCGATCAGCCAGACCCGCTTCCGGATCGGCTTTGCGCCGGACAGCCGCAACGGGCTCAAGGAGCACCTGGCGGCCAACGGCGTATCGGCGCAGGCGATGATCGATACTGGCCTCGTGACCAGCCGGGACGACGATCCGCTGACCTATGACCGGTTCCGCAACCGGGTGATGTTCCCGATTTCGGACTTCAAAGGGCGTGTGATCGCCTTTGGTGGCCGGGCGATGAGCCCGGACGTGCCGGCGAAATATCTCAATTCGCCGGAAACCCAGCTCTTTTCCAAGCGCCAGACGCTTTACAATGGTCATTCGGCGCGGGCTGCGGTGCGCAACGACGCCACAGTCGTCGTGGTTGAAGGCTATCTCGACGTGATCGCGGCGGTGTCTGCCGGCTTTGAGGGCGCGGTGGCGCCGCTCGGCACCGCCTTGACGGAAGAGCATCTGCAATTGCTCTGGCGGATGGCAGAGGTGCCGGTGCTGTGCTTTGACGGCGACAAGGCCGGTCTCAAGGCAGCCGAGCGGGCCATCGATATCATTCTCCCCCATCTCAAGCCCGGACGCAGCGTCAAGATCGCGACCCTGCCCGAGGGGCAGGACCCGGACGATCTGATCAAGGCCCAGGGTCGGCAGGCCTTTGCCGATGTGATCGACACGGCGCGCAGCCTTTCGGACATGGTGTGGAGCCTTGAGACGGGTGGGCTGGTGCCGGAGGCGCCGGAAGAGCGAGCAGCCCTGCAGGCGCGGTTGCGCGAGCGCGCCAATGTCATCGGCGACAGCAGTGTGCGCTTCCACTACCAGCAGGCGTTTGACGAAAAATTGAAGGCGTTCTTTGCCCCGCTTCGGCAGGGGCGGGATGCAGGCCGGGGGCGGCCCGCCTATGGACAGAGTGGGGCCTACGGATTTCCGTCGCGGGGAACGCCGCGCCTTGTCGTTTCCGACACGCTGCGCAATTCGCGGCTGATGCGGCCGAGCGCCGTGGCCAATGTCACGCCACGCGAGGCGACGATCATCCTGACCCTCGTCAACCACCCGTCTCTCGTGGAGCACAGCTTCGAAATTCTGGCGGCGCTCGATTGCGAAACGCCGCTGGCGCAGAAGGTGCTGAGCGACATCCTCGCGCTCGTGGTGCGACACCATGACATCTCCGCCGACGATCTCAAGTCCGCGCTGGGCGCGCGCGGGCACGGGGAAGCGCTCGAACGCATGCGCGACACATTGTTGCGCCAAGGTGTGTGGCAGGCGGGGCCGGAAACCGCAGCGACGGACGCCGAGATCGGATTAAGTCATGCGCTGGCCTTGCATAACAAGAAAGTTCAGCTAAATAGGGAATTGAAGGCAGCCGAAGCCGCGCTGGGCGAAGACCCGAGCGAAGAAACCTTTGAACGGCTGCGAGACATCAAGAACCAGATTACCACTGTCGATGGCACAGAGGCATTGATCGAAGGGTTTGGTTCGCTATCGGGACGCGCGACTCGCAGTTTTTAGGATCGACCTAAAAGCCTGTGACGACGCGCGCTTTTTGCGTATGCGGATTATCGCTGGCGCAGTCCCAATGCGAGCCATGATAGACCGGGTCGTTAACGGCTTGGTGACCAAACCTTTACCTTGTCTTGAGCTGTCCCCACCTATGACAAGTCCGGCGCCCGATGACCGCGGGTCCCGAGGAGTAGCAGATGGCCACCAAGGCAGCGAACAAAGTCAGCAAGGACACCGAGAAGCCCGAAGCCGGGGCTCCCGAGACGTCCAATGACAGCCCCCTGATCGACCAGAACGATGCTGGGGTCAAGAAGCTGATCAAGGTCGCCAAGAAGCGCGGCTACGTCACTTATGAAGAATTGAATGCCGTCCTGCCTTCCGACGAGACCAGCTCGGAGCAGATCGAAGACTTCATGTCCATGTTCTCGGAAATGGGCATCAACGTCGTCGATGAGGACGAGGTCGAAGAGACCGAAGTCGAGAAGGACGAGGAAGACACCGGTACGGAGGTCGCCCCTTCCGCCGGCACGGCCGTCGCCAATACCTCGAATGCAAAGTCGGGCTCGGACCGTACCGACGACCCGGTGCGCATGTATCTGCGCGAAATGGGCTCGGTCGAGCTTTTGAGCCGCGAGGGCGAAATCGCCATCGCCAAGCGCATCGAGGCCGGTCGCGAGACCATGATCGAGGGCCTCTGCGAAAGCCCGCTGACCTTCCAGGCTATCATTATCTGGCGCGATCAGCTGGCGCAGGGTGAAATCCTGCTGCGCGATATTATCGATCTTGAAGCCACTTATGCCGGCCCGGACGCCAAGCAGGCGGCGCCGACCGTGGAAATGCCGGTCAAGGCCGAACCCGAGACGAGCAAGGACAAGCCCAAGGCCGCCCCAAAGCGCGCCTCGTCGGGCGAAGATGACGATTACGTCCCCGAAGAGCCGGAGCCCCCGCAGGATCCGGTCGAGGACGATGACGACGAATTCGACAACGCCCTGTCGCTCTCGGCCATGGAAGCCGAGCTCAAGCCGCAGGTTGTGGAGACCTTCAACCGCATCGCCGAGGCCTATGGCCAGATGCGCGAGATGCAGGATCGTCATGCCGAAGACCGATCCGCCGCCATATCGGATGCCGAAACGGAACAGCTGAGTGCGTTGCGCGGCGAAGTCATCACCGATGTGAAGTCGCTCTCGCTCAATGCCAGCCGTATCGAAAGCCTGGTCGAGCAGCTCTACGACATCAACAAGCGTCTGGTGAAGCTCGAAGGTCGCCTGCTGCGCCTGGCCGAAAGCTATGGCGTCAAGCGCGAAGCCTTCCTGCAGAACTACTACGGGCGTGAGCTCGATCCGACCTGGGAACAGGGGCTGGAAAGCCTGGCCGGCAAGGGCTGGGGCGAATTTGCACGCCGCGAAGCCGACACCGTCCACGACATCCGCCAGGACATTGCGACGCTGGCCACCGAGACCGGTCTCGATATCGCCGAATATCGCCGCATCGTTCACAAGGTGCAGAAGGGCGAGCGCGAAGCTGCGATCGCCAAGAAGGAAATGGTCGAGGCGAATTTGCGTCTCGTGATCTCCATCGCCAAGAAGTACACCAACCGCGGCCTGCAGTTCCTCGATCTCATCCAGGAAGGCAATATCGGCCTGATGAAGGCGGTCGATAAGTTCGAATATCGTCGCGGCTACAAGTTCTCGACCTATGCGACCTGGTGGATCCGCCAGGCGATCACCCGTTCGATCGCCGACCAGGCGCGCACCATCCGTATTCCGGTGCACATGATCGAGACGATCAACAAGATCGTCCGCACCAGCCGCCAGATGCTCCACGAAATCGGCCGCGAGCCGACGCCGGAAGAGCTCAGCGAAAAGCTGCAGATGCCGCTCGACAAGGTCCGCAAGGTCCTCAAGATCGCCAAGGAGCCGATCTCGCTCGAGACGCCGATCGGTGACGAAGAAGATTCGAACCTGGGCGATTTCATCCAGGACTCGAACGCGATCCAGCCGATCGATGCGGCGATCCAGTCGAATCTGCGTGAAACCACCACGCGGGTTCTGGCTTCGCTGACGCCGCGCGAAGAGCGCGTGCTGCGCATGCGCTTTGGTATCGGCATGAACACCGACCACACCCTTGAAGAGGTTGGCCAGCAGTTCTCGGTGACACGCGAGCGTATTCGCCAGATCGAGGCCAAGGCGCTGCGCAAGCTCAAGCACCCGAGCCGGAGCCGCAAGCTGCGGAGCTTCCTCGACAATTAGGAGCTGCCTATGGCAACTCCCCGTCTCAAAATAACGTCCATCCGGGCCGCCATCCCCTACAAGCTGGTGGTGGTGTTCTCGGATGGAACACAGGGCACCTTCAACGCGGGACCCATGCTCGCCGAACGGGGTGAGGGGACCGAGCCGCTTCGGGATCGTGCCTATTTCGCCAAGGTAGGCCTCGCCAACGGGGTGCCGACCTGGCCCAACTATTTTGACATCTCCCCGCTATGGTTGCAGGAAGAGATGGAAAAGCGCGGCGAGCTGGTGCGACCCCGGCCGGTGCGCAGACCGCAATAAGGAGGAGGGCCGCTCATGTCGTTTTTCAAGAAGCTTTTTGGTGGTGGGCAAGCCGCCACCACCGAGCCAGCCGGTGACAAGGTCATGGGCGAGGAAAGCTACAAGGGCCACCTTATCAAGGCTATCGAGATGAAGGCCGGCGGTGAGCTACAGCTTGCCGGAACCATCGAGAAGGATATTGGCGGCGAGCTCAAGATTTACCGCTTCATCCGTGCCGACCGCATGAATTCCCGCGACGATCTGATTGCGCTTGCACTGAGCAAGGGCCGGCAGATCATCGACGAGCAGGGCGACCACATCTACCGCTGATCCCCATTACTGAATCCAACGAAGACCGCGGGCCCCCCGGGCTCGCGGTCATGTTTTGTCCAAAGGAGTTTATCATGGCCAGAAAGCCAACAGCCCGCACCGAATTCGTCATGTTCAACGTCATTTACGAAGACGGCTCGCAGCGCTCCAACCGCAAGGTCGACGCCAATCTGCTCGGTGGCCTCGACGGGGATGAACCCGCCAAGGCCGCTATCGAGGAACAGGACCGCGCCATCTCCGAAAAGTCCGGCGTGCCCCCGCTGGCGATCCGCTCGATCACACGCTCGGGGAAGTAGTCCCCAAAGCCTTGTCGATCGCGGGCTTGACCACTGTGCCATAGAGCTCGATCGACTTCATGACCTTGTCATGAGGCAGTGTCCCGACACTGAGCTGAAGGCCGAAGCGATCGTGGCCGAACCACTCGTGCTGCATCAGGATCTTGTCGATGACCTCCTGCGGCGAGCCCATGTAATAGGCGCCTTCCGGAGTGGCGCCGGCGTCAAACTGTGCCCGGGTGGATGGCGGCCATCCGCGCTCTGCCCCGATGCGGCTCATGGCGGCGCTATGGGCTGGGAAGGCAATGTCGCGCGCCGCCTGGCTATCCTCGGCAATGAAACCGTGGCCGGAAACGCCCAGCTTCAGCATCGAGGCGGCGTGGCCGACCTTGGCGCCGGTCTGGCGATAGAGTTCGACCAGCGGCACGAATTGGCGCGGTCGTCCGCCGATGATGGCAATCATCAGCGGCAGGCCATGATAGGCGGCGCGGGCCACGGAATTGGGCGTGCCGCCGACGGCGATCCACAGCGGCAGCGGATCCTGCACGGGCTTGGGGTAAATCTCGAGACCCGGAATGGGCTGGGTGTGCTGGCTGCCCGGCCAGGCGATCTTGCCGCCCTTGCGGATGGCCAGCAGCATTTCGAGCTTTTCCTCGAACAGATCATCATAATCGTCGAGCTTGTAGCCGAAGAGCGGGAAGCTCTCGATGAACGAGCCGCGGCCCGCCATGATTTCGGCCCGGCCATTGCTGATAAGATCGAGCGTGGCAAATTGCTGGTAGACGCGAACCGGGTCCTCCGAGCTGAGGACGGTGACAGCGGTCGACAGCCGGATGGATTTGGTGCGCGCTGCAGCTGCGGCAAGAATGGTGGTCGGGGCCGAAGCGACATAGTCGGGCCGGTGATGCTCACCCAGCCCGTAGAAGGCCAAGCCAAGCTGGTCGGCCAGCTCGATTTCCTCGATCAGGTCGCGAAGGCGTTCCGCTGGCGATTGCAGCGCATTGCCGTTCAACGGATCGGGGGTGTTTTCCGCAAATGAGTAAAGTCCGAGTTCCATGGTGATCTCCTTGCCGCCAGAGATGGCGGCCGAGTGCAGGGACTGCAAGAACGCACATGGGTGTTACCGCGCGCCTCTCGACGCGCGGTAACTCAATCAGACAGTGTTGGCGGAGGGCGTATAGGCGAAGGGAGAGGGTGGGGTCGAAGCGGCCTGCGGCGCGCTTTCTCCGGCGGCCTTGTGGATCTCGGAGACGAGTGCCGGCGCAAGCTTGAGCTTGCCGGCCAGGACCTCGAGATAGGCCTGCTCGGCCGCGGTATCGGCCGAAATGGCGACCAGAGATGCGGCGTAGATTTCGGCGGCATGCTCGGGCGTATCGGCGCGCGCGACCACTGCGTTGATGTCGAGAGGGCTTGAAAGCTCGTCAAACACCCATGCCTTTTCCTCGGCCGAAAGCGACATCGCCTTGAGCTTTTCGAAAATGGCTTCCTTTTCTTCCGCGTCGATCCGACCATCGGCCTTGGCTGCCGCGATCATGGCGCGAACCAGGGTCTTGCCGAGTTCTTCATGGCCCTGCGTGTCCGCGTGGGCGGGAATGAATGCGTCCTCACGGGATGGAGCCCCGGACGGTTGCTGGCGCTGGTAATTCTGCCAGGCACTGTAGGCCAGGCCACCCAGAGCCGCCACGGCGCCCAATTTGGCCGTGCCCTCCAGCAATTTTCCGGCCTTCCCGGAAAGCAGCATGCCAGCAGCCAAGCCGGCCGCACCGGTCACGGCGGTACGCTGCGCATTGGGGTCGGTCTGCAGCGTCTTGAGGATCTGATCGATATTGAACATTCAAGCTCCCTTGGTGTTCGGATCAAGGTGGGGACGGGGATGGCCCGATGCAATAAGGGGCACAAACAAAAGGCCCCAGCTGATGCTGGGGCCCAGAGACCTCGGGGGAGGACCGAGGCGGGGGTCTTAAAGCTTAGGCGCCCGGGGCGGGGGCCGGAGCGGTTTCCGTGCCAGTGGCAGGAGCCGCATCAGTTGCCGGAGCCGGAGCTTCGGTTGCCGGGGCCGCGTCGGTAGCCGGGGCCGGAGCCTCAGTCATCGGGGCCACTTCAGTTGCCGGGGCGGGCGCTTCAGTCATCGGGGCCGGAGCCACCGCGGGGTCGGTCACAGGGCTTTCAATGGCAGGGGCGCCATTGACATCAACAGTCGTCGACGGGCCCGAATTGGCCGAGAAGACAAGATAGCCGATGGCCAGAAGTGCCAGGGCGACGATGATGCCGACAAACCAGCCCGTACCATTGCTTTCGCGGGTATATACGGTGCGGTTGCCGTCTTGGGTGTAAACAGTATCGCGTTCCGGGGTAGCCATATGTTCGCTCCTTTGTTTCAACGCTGGCTAAAGAACGCGACCTATGCCCGAGAGTTCCCTTAAGCGTGATCACATCGCCCAAAACAATTATGGCAGGAAAAAGACTTAGGCGAGACAACGGGATAGACATGCCGTTTCTGCGGCATGCGGCGGTTCACCTTCGTGCCTGTTTGGAGCTTGGTCCGACATTTCTCCGCCAAGAAGAGGGTCCGCACGCACGCAAGAGGCCTTCTCGGCACAAAAAAGGGGCCGGTGGACCGGCCCCCTTGTCGATTGTGTGCGCTGGTGATCAGTTGCTGGCGAGCGTGATCAGCGGGGTGATGCGGCGGATGGTAACCCGGCGGTTTTCCCGCTCGGCCGCTTCGGTCCGGATCTTCAAATAACGTTCGCCATAGCCCTGGGTGGCCAGGTTTTCCGGCGGAACGCCGTAGAAGTCGGTCAGAATGCGCGCCACGGTGGCTGCGCGCAGATCCGACAGGCCCAGATTGGAGACATCCGAGCCAACCGCGTCCGTGTGACCTTCGATAAGGAAGGTTTCGGCCGGGTTCTGCTGCAGCAGGCCGAGCATGGCGTTTGCAACGCCCGAGAGTGCCCCGACCTGATCACGGCCGATGGTTGCGGCACCCGTGTCGAAGGTGAGGTTGCCCACTTCGAGACGACGGACACTGTCGCGGACACGTGCGGAGCGCTTCACCTCATCGATGGAGTAGATGCGGGCGACCTGTTCCACCGGCGGCTGGCGGAAGAAGACTTCCAGCTCGTCCTCGTCGGCAAACTCGGCGTCGAGCACATAGTCCCGCACCGGGATATTGAGGCGCAGGGGCGGCAGGTTTGCACCGGGGTCGCGCCACTCGAGCAGGTCCGTGTCATAGCGTTCGTCGAAATAGGCGAGCACGACCTCCTGGCCATCCGGGGTAATGCGCGAGCGGCGCAGGATATCGCCATTGGCATTGCGGACGGTGACGACCTTGCTGCCATCGGGCCGGGTGATGGTTTCGCGGACCCGTCCATTGCGCAGGTTTTCGTAGAAGACCTCGTCCTGCTGGGCATTGTAGAAGCGGTCCGTGTCCTGGCCGATGGAATTGACGACGAGCTGGCTACCGACCTGGAAGATCACCTGGGTGATTGCTTCGCCCGGTCCCAAAGGCTGGACGGCGGGCGGCTGGACATTGTTCTGCTGAACGTTGTTCTGCTGGCCGATATTGGTGGTCGAATTGTCGACATTGGTCGTGTTGTTGGTGACGTTGTTGACCACATTGGTCTGGTTGACGATCGTCACGTTGGGCGGCAGGGCCGTCGGCGCCGCGGGGGCCCCGGTAACCTCAAAAACCTGACCTTCTTCAGCAGTCACCGAAACGATCTGCGCCTCGGCCGGTGCGATGAGGGTCTGGGCTTCAAAATCGCTGGTCGGCGGCGGCGGGGGCGGAGCCTCCGGCTGGGCCGGGGCTGCAGGAGCGACGGGAGCGCCTTCTGGAGCAGGAGCCGCTGGGGCGCCTTCCACGGCCGGCGGCGGTGGTGCAGCGTCGTCCTTGGCGCTGTCGAGGACCGGTGCGACCTGTTCCTGGGTGATGCCTTCGGGGAGGTCAGGGATAATCTCGGCCGGGGCGCCTTCAGGGGTGAGAAGCTGCTCGCCCGGGGCTGGCGGAGGCGGCTGCTCGCCGGCTGCGGGCGGCTGGGCGTCAGCCGGAGCGGGTGCTGGCGCTGCGGGCTGCTCAGGCGCGGGCGCTGTGGGCAAGGCGGGGATCGCAGGCAGTTGCAGGCCGAAGTTTGCAAGGCAGGTTTGTTCGTCGCCCAGGCCGGCTTCGGCGCAGAGGCGGGCTATTTCGGCACGTGCAGCATCGATCCGGGCCTGGGCACCGGCGGGGTCATTGCCCGCCATCAGATCGGCAACGGCGCCGTTGTAAGCTTCCACCTGGGCGCCGAGAAGGGCGCCGTAATCGGCAGCCGGTGCTGCGGGGGCAGCAGGCTGTTCTGCAGGCGGTGCTGCTTCAGCGGCGGGTGCCGGAGGCGCTTCGGGCGCGGGAGCCGCTTCTGGCGCAACTTCGACCGGAGCGGGGGCTTCGGGAGCAGGCTGAGCCTCCACAGGAGATTCGGCGGCCGGCTGTTCAACAGGCGCTTCGGGCTGCGGGGCAGGCTCCTCGACCGGCGCTTCCGGAGCGGGCTCGGCCGGCTGTTCGACCGGGGCCTCAGGCTGGGGTTCGGAAGGCTGCTCGGCAGGCGGTGCTTCGGCAGGCGGCTGCTCGGCCGGGGCTTCAGGCTGGGGTTCTTCGACAGGTGCTTCCGGCTGGATTTCCTCTGCCGGAGGGGCTTCCTCCAGCACAGGGGCCGGGGCGCCGCCGTTAATGGCCGCGATGCACTCATCCAGGCTCGTATAGCCGGCGACGATGCATAGCTCCGTCAAAGCGCCTTGCGCGGCCTCGAGGGCAGCGGCGTCGCCGCTTGCCTGGGCAGCAGCATAGGCTTCGTAGGCAGCGCGCAAATCCCCATCCTGGGCATTGGCGGATAGCGGTGCGAGTGCGAGGAGACCGATGCTGGTGCCGGTCAAGAGCCAGTTTTTGAGGCGCATTATTGATTCCTTCGTCGTCTCGGAGACACGTTGGCACGAGCATCGCGGCAAGCGTCTGAACCCAATCTGAATGGGGAAGGGGGCTTGATTGAGGCCCTCCCTCCGCTGAAAGGCCCCAACGCCGGGCATTAGAGACAGTTCCCCCAGCTTTCTGATGAGCCTCGCGCTGGACAGAACAAGGCGCAATTGGGGCGGTGGACGGATTGGGGCGGGCCAGCCTCTGGTTCCTGCGGCACGTCGTGCTAGCGTGCCGACATGCGCCAAGCCATCGACAGCTTAACAATCGAAACGCGCGGGCAGGGTCTGTTCGACTTCACCGCCCGGCTCCGTGATGTCGTGGCAGCCAGCGGCGTCGAGACCGGACTTCTGACCGCGTTCGTGCGCCACACGTCGTGTTCGTTGCTGATCCAGGAAAACGCCGACCCGGATGTCCAGACGGATATGATGGGGTTCTTCCGGCGTCTTGTGCCCGAGGGCATGGACTGGCTGGTGCATACGACGGAAGGTGCGGACGACATGCCGGCCCATATCAAGGCGGCGCTGACCCAGACCTCACTGGGTATTCCCGTTGCCGACGGGCGGCCCGTGCTGGGGATTTGGCAGGGCATCTATCTTTTTGAACACCGCAGGCGCCCCCATCGGCGCGAGGTGGTTTTACATCTTATCGGGGAATGAGCATGGATTGGAACGCCGTCCTGGCCTATTGGCCGTTCGTGGTGGGGATGCTGGCGACCGGAGTGGTCTCGGGCATCGCTGCGGGCCTGCTCGGAATCGGCGGCGGGGCAGTGATCGTGCCGGCCCTTGGCAATGCGCTGCTGCTGATGGGATTTGATCCCGACATCGTCCAGCACGTTGCGGTGGGCACCTCGCTTGCCATCATCATTCCGACGGGGATCATGAGCGCGCGGGCGCATCACAAGCGCGGTGCGGTGGACATGAAGGTGTTCCGGCTGTGGGCGCCGTTCATCGTGGCGGGGACATTCATCGGCGGGCTCATGGCGGGCTGGTTTTCCGGAGATGTGCTGCGCATCGTCTTTGCGGTCCTGGCCTTTGTCATCGCGGCCAATATCCTGTTTTCGTTCCAGACCAAGCTGATGGGCCATCTGCGCAATTCGGCCGGCACCCACAGAGCTGCAGGCTTTGTGGTGGGGTACCTGTCGTCGCTGATGGGGATTGGCGGCGGCTCGCTGACCGTGCCCACGCTGGTGTCATTTGGCGAGACCATGCACAAGGCGGTGGGGACCTCGGCGGCCATCGGCGTTGCCATTGCGCTCTCGGGAACGCTGGGCTTCCTTATTTCCGGATGGGGCGTGGCGGACCTGCCGCCGCTTAGCCTGGGCTATATCAACCTTGTCGCGCTGGTGCTGGTCGGCGTCCTGGCCGCGTTCTGCGCACCGTTGGGGGCTGCGCTGGCGCATCGGCTCGACCAGAAGACGCTGAAATATGTCTTTGCGGCCTTCCTCGTGCTGGTTGGCCTCAACATGGTTTGGAAGGTGTTGGCGTAGGAGCCGCGCCTATGATTTCGAGGCGGCATGGCCTCCGATCGGGAGGGGTTGGTGGGGACGGGTGACTACGGAAGCCGTCCCCACCGCCCCGAGCCCCTCAGAGAGGGGATCCGGGTAGCTCACACGCTTATGGCCCCAAAATTGCGGGGCCATTGCATGAGGTGATTGGCATGGGCGATTTGGCCGAAACGTGGCAAAATCGCGTTCCTGCACCGTTTAGTTGGCTTTGTTGTCCAAATCCCACTCGACCTTGACGGTGATGGCAAAGCTCATTTCGCCGGCTTCGACCGGCACGGGCGCGGAGGCAGCCATCTCGGCGCGGGCATACATTGGATAGGGCTGGGGAGAGTTAAAACCCTGGCTTTCCACGATAGATTCGAGCTCGCCGAGGGTCGCGCCGGCGGCGGTGGCATAAAGTTCGGCCTTCTTGCGGGCATCGGCAAAGGCAGACTTGCGGGCCTCATTGTAAAGCTCGGCCGGGTCAGCCACCGAGAAGCTGACGCCATTGATGGTGTTGGCGCCGACGGTAACGGACTTGTCCAGGATTGAGCCGAGTTCGGCAAGATCGCGCACGGCAACGCTGACGGTGTTGGACACCTGGTAGCCATTGATCTTGGGCGGCAGGGAGTAGCCGTTCTCGTCGCGGGCGTCCGAATAGACATAGTTCGGGCTCACCGAAAAGCCCGAGGTCTGGATGTCGCGGGCCTCGATGCCCTCGGCCTTGAGGGCGGCGATCAGTTCGGCCATGGAAGCGGTGTTGGCATCCAGCGCCTCGCGCGCGGTGCTGCCCTGGGTGGTTACGCCCGAGCTGATCATGGCCATGTCCGGCGCGGCGCGCACTTCGCCCTGACCCTCGATGGTGATCGACCCGGCATAGGCCGGGATTGCGGTGGCGATGAGGGCGAAGGGTACGAGGGCGCTCGATAGACGCATGAGAGACTCCTTGGTCACACAGGGATGGAGAGATGTCCCCATCTAATGCGTCAGTATTGCGGCGTGGCTGAACGGAAACTGAACGCCTTCCGGGCAGCACTTTGCGCCGAGATGTCGACTATAAGTATGACTTTTTGCCGGTTTGGCTTGCGCCCGGTCGTCATGCCGGGTTAGTCACTCGACAACAAAAGCGGGAGGCAAGAAACATGGGCAGCAACTCGATCCCCGGCGGCGTCTTGATCGGACGCGCCCGCGTGCCGGGATACGCATATCCGCGTATCGTGACGGTGCGGGACGGACAATTGGTGGATATCACCACCAAGGGGTTCGCGACCGTCCGGGACATTGCCGAAAGCGGCAAGGCGGCTGAACATGTTCGCAGTGCAAACGGCAAAATCCTGGGTGACGCCGAGACGGTCCTCGGCAAGCCCTTCAATGGTCCGACCGATGCGGATCAAATTACCCTTCTCTCTCCCATCGATCTGCAGGCTATTAAGGCCTCCGGCGTCACCTTTGTCGTTTCGCTGCTCGAAAGAGTAATCGAAGAGCAGGCGCGCGGGGATAAGTCTCGCGCCGACGACTTGCGCGCCGAAATTCTCGACCTCATAGGCACCGATCTCAGCCAGCTGGTGCCGGGCTCTGATGGCGCCATGAAGGTCAAGGCGGCGCTGATCGAAAAGGGCGTCTGGAGCCAGTATCTGGAAGTGGGCATCGGCCCGGATGCGGAAATCTTCACCAAGGGCCAGCCGATGAGCTCGGTGGGCCATGGCGCCGAGGTTGGCCTCCACCCGATTTCGAGCTGGAACAATCCCGAGCCGGAAGTGGCGCTGCTGGTGACAAGCCGTGGCGAGATCATCGGCGCGACGCTTGGCAATGACGTCAATCTGCGCGACGTCGAAGGCCGTTCGGCCCTGCTCCTGGGCAAGGCCAAGGACAATAACGCTTCGGCTTCGCTGGGCCCGTTCGTGCGGCTCTTCGATGGCGAGTTCACGCTCGAAACGATCAGCCAGTCCGAGATCGTGCTCCGCGTCGAGGGCGAGGATGGCTTCGTGCTCGAAGGCCATTCCAATATGGGCCAGATCTCGCGCACCCCCGCGTCGCTGGTGGAAGCCACGATCGGCGGGCACCATCAATATCCCGATGGGCTGGTGCTCTATCTCGGCACCATGTTCGCGCCCGTCAAGGATCGCGACGGGGCCGGCAAGGGGTTCACCCACAAGATCGGCGACATTGTTTCGATTTCGACGCCGAGCCTGGGTACACTTTCGAACCGGGTGAACCTATCTACCAAATGCCCCCCCTGGACCTACGGCTCCAGCCATTTGCTGCGCGATCTGGCTCGCGCCGACCTTCTCTAGCGCACTGCGTCTCGCGCTGACCCACACGATCCGAAAGGCTTGCGATATGACCGAACTGCACAAGAACCTCATCGACGGCGACTGGGTGGGGACTGATGGGATTGAGAACATCAATCCCTCCAATCTCAGTGATGTGGTGGGCGTCTATGCCCGCGCTTCCGTCGAGGAGGCCAATCGGGCGATCGCTGCCGCCAAGGCAGCGTTTCCGGCCTGGTCGCGCTCGGGCATTCTCGAGCGCCACGCCATCCTGCGCAAGACCGCCGACGAGATCCTGGCGCGCAAGCAGGAACTGGGCGAGCTCTTGAGCCGCGAAGAGGGCAAGACGCTGCCAGAAGGCATTGGCGAGGTGACCCGCGCCGGCCAGATCTTCGATTTCTTTGCCGGCGAAGTGCTGCGTTTGGCGGGCGAGATCTTACCGTCCGTACGCCCGGGCGTGAATGTTGAAATCACCCGCGAGCCGCTGGGTGTCATCGGCATCATCACGCCGTGGAATTTCCCGATCGCCATTCCGTCCTGGAAGATCGCGCCGGCGCTGGCTTATGGCAACACCGTGGTGATCAAGCCGGCCGACCTCGTGCCGGGCTCGACCTGGGCGATTGTCGATATATTGGTGCGGGCCGGCCTGCCCAAGGGCGTCCTCAACCTCGTCATGGGCAAGGGCTCGGTCGTCGGCCAGACCATGCTCGACAGCAAGGACGTCACCGCGATCTCCTTCACCGGGTCGGTGGGGACGGGCAAGCGCGTGGCGGCCGCCTCGATCGAGCACAACCGCAAGTTCCAGCTGGAAATGGGCGGCAAGAACCCGACCATCGTGCTGGACGACGCCGACCTCAAGATCGCCGTCGAATCGGTGGCGCAGTCGGCCTTCTTCTCGACCGGCCAGCGCTGCACGGCGGCCTCGCGCGTGATCGTCACGGAAGGGATCCACGACAAATTCGTCGAGGCCCTGGCCGAGCGCACCCGCAATCTGCGTGTTGGCGATGCTCTCGACAAGAACACCGAGATCGGTCCCGTGGTCGATCCCAGCCAGCTCAAGCAGGACACCGATTATATCGAGATCGGCAAGGCCGAGGGCGCCAGGCTTGTCGCCGGCGGCGAGCGGGTGAAGGCGGCGACGGACGGCTACTTCCTGCAGCCGACGCTCTTTACCGAAGCCACAAACTCGATGCGCATTGCCCGCGAGGAAATCTTCGGGCCGGTTGCGGCGGTGATCAAGGCCAAGGACTATGAAGAGGCCCTGGCAATCTCCAACGACACCGATTTCGGCCTCAGTGCGGGTATCGTCACCACCTCGCTGAAATATGCGACGCACTTCAAGCGCAATTCGGAAGCGGGCATGGTGATGGTCAACGTGCCGACCGCGGGCGTCGACTTCCACGTGCCGTTCGGCGGGCGCAAGGGCTCGAGCTATGGCCCGCGCGAGCAGGGCAAATATGCGGCCGAGTTCTTCACCGTGGTGAAGACGGCCTATACCGCCGCGGGCTAAGCGGATCGACATTGCTTTGAGAAGACGGGGCCGATGGGCCCCGTTTTTTTATGGCCGGCGCTGGGTGAGGGCCATGCCGGCGAGGATCAGGACCACGCCGAGGACGCAGGCCCAGAGGGTGATCGGCTGGCCACGCAACAGATCGAAAATCACCCCGAAGACCATCTGGCCGGCGATGACCATGATCGTGGAATTGACCGCACCAATGCGGGTGATGAGCCAGGAGCCGGCGGTGACGAAGACCACGCCGATAGCGCCGCCCGAATAGATCCACCAGGGCATTTCAGCCAGATTGGCTGGAATAAGGCCGCCAAGCACGAGACCAATAAGCGTGAGGAAAACGAAGCCCACGATGTGGTTCCAGAACGAGGAGATCAGCGGCGTCGTGGACATGGCCAGCCGGCCATTGACCTGGCGGCTGAGGATGATCAGCGTGCCGGCGATGAAGGCGGCGAAAATGGGAAGGATCATGCCGCACCGAGGCCGAAGAGGATGATGAGGAGGGAGCCGGCGGCGATGAGGGCAACGGCACCGGCGTCGCGCCAATCGAGGCGGCGCCTGGGCAGGCCGAGCAGCCCCCAGAAATCGGCGGCGAGGCTGAGGATGACCTGGCCGGCCAGACCCAGCGCCAGCGTGCCGGCGAGGGCGAGGGGCGAATTGACCGAGGTGGAGGTCAGCATGACCGTCGCGGCGCCGATGATGCCGCCGAGATAGCCCCAAAGCGGGGCCTTGCCGACTGTTTCGCTGGCCTGGGCGGCGGCTCGGCGCTGGTCGCGCCAGACAAGGGCGAGCAGGGGAATGGCGACGATTGTCCCCACGCCATGCGCCAGCCAGGAGGAGAACATCGCCCCGCCGAACCGGCCTGCTTCTCCATTGACGAAGACGGCAAGGGTGAGGAGGCCGCCGCTGGCGAAGGCAGCAAGAAAATGCAGCGGGTTGTACCGCTGCGTCGGGATGGAGGGCATGGCCGGGATCCGATTCGACTGTCCCCGCGATGGTAGCAGAGCCTAGCGGCCCATTGCGGCCCGTTTCTTGCGCGGCGCGTTGATAAGGGCGCAGAGCTTGTAGATGCCGATTTCGATCTGGGCTTCGTCGGCGAGCGAGAAGCTGAGGCGCATCGCATTGCGGCCGGAGCCATCGGTGAAGAAGGCGCCGCCGGGCACGAAGGCAATGTCCGCGGCGATGGCTTCGGACAAAAGCCCTGTGGCATCAATGTCTTCCGGCAGTGTGAGCCAGATGAACATACCCCCTTCCGGCCGCGTCCAGCGCAGCGCAGGCGGGGCATGGCGCTCGAGCGCGGAGAGCATGGCATTGCGCCGGGCGCGATAGGTGATGCGGCTGCGCTCGATCTGCGCCTCGAAGCCGGTGAGGGCGACATGATGCATGAGGCGCTGGTTGAAGGTGGCGGTGTGAAGATCGCCGCCCTGCTTGAACAATGCCAGCTTGCGGATGAGGGCGGCCGGGCCGCAGACCCAGCCGATGCGCAGGCCGGGGGAAAGCGTCTTGGAGAAGGTGCCGCAATAGAGGGTGCGGGTCAGTTCGATCGAGCCCGATTGCTGTTGGTCGAGGGCGGCGATGGGCGGCAGGTCGGCCCCGTCATAGCGCAGATCGGTATAGGCGGCGTCCTCGACGATGAGGGCATTGAGCCGTTCGGCACGGCTGAGGGCGGCTAGACGTGCGCCCCGGTCCATCGTGCGGCCATCGGGATTGGCGAAATCCGGTATGAGATAGAGGAGCTTGGCCGGATCGGTGGCCACGTCCAGCGGTGCATCATGGGCAGCGAAGCGGGCGCCATAGGACGTAAAGCACTGGAGCGCGCCGAGATAGGACGGGCGGGAGACGAGGACAGTGTCGCCCTGGTCGAGCGTGAGCTTGCCGATGAGGTCGAGCGCCTGCTGGGAGCCGGAGGTGACGAGGATATTGTCCGGACCGGCGGCGACGCCCTTTTTGCCCATATAGTCGGCAAGCCATTGGCGCAGCGGCAGAAAACCCTCGGTCGTCGAATATTGCAGGGCCTCGCGGGCGCTGGCGGGGCCTGCAAAGATTTCGCGGGCCGCCGCCTGGAAATCGCCGAGGGCGAAGAGGCTGGGGTCGGGAATGCCGCCGGCAAAGGAAATCATGGTGGGGCGGCCGACAAGCTTGAGCAGTTCGCGGATTTCCGAGGCCTTGACGGTTTCGGCGCGGGCGGAAAGACGGAAGGCGCTGGCGGTCATTTTGTATCACCCCTCTGCGAATATGGACGATACAATCACTGAAGTATTGTTATGTCAATATAGTTGACATTATGGTGGCGCCATGGCCAGTTTTCGCTGCGGTTTCTTCTGCTTATGCCCGTCGATGGCCGGTTTTTGCCTCGCCTCTCATGTCATCCTTGTACGGGTGAATTGTATCAGCGTCGGCGGTGGCGAGGATAAATCCGGGGATCAGCGGGGGAGGTGGTTGTCAGGGAAGTAGGGGCTGTCGGCCGGGCCAGAAAGGCGTTTTGCCGGCGCGTGGGCGACAACGCACCAGACTGGGCCGTTGAGCGGGTGGTTGCGGGTCACCGGCTGGGCGGAGGCGCTTTTTGCATTCGCACTGGGCGCGAATTGGTTAGCAAAGTGTTAGCATTGGCGGGCTCGAACTGCGGATTGGTGGACCCCTGTGAAGACGTGCTGTAAGGTCGAGTGATGCATATGATACAATTTCCGCGATGAGCGATACAATGTCGAGCCAATCCGACGAACTGAGCGGCGTGGCCGTGCATGAGCGCGTGGCCAATGCAGTCGTGCGCGCCATCGCCGAGGGGCGGTATCGGGCTGGGGACAAGCTGCCGACCCATCGGGCGCTGGCGCGGGAAATGTCGGTGTCCATCGGCAGCGTGACCCGCGCCATCGACACGTTGAGCGCGCGCGGCGTGGTGAGCAGCGAAGTCGGGCGGGGCACATTTGTGCGCCAGCAAGCGGCGCCGCCCGGGGAGGCGCAGGGCTTTGTCGATCTCTCGATCAATGCGCCGCCGCCGCTGGTCAGCGCCGGGCAATGGGCCGAGGCCAGCGCGCTGGCCAATGAGCGGGCGCTGTTGCTGCCCAATGGCGGCTATGTCGATTTTACCGGCACGCCGGCGCAGCGGGCCGTCGTCGCCAATTGGATCGGCCAGCGCCGGTCGCCCATGGCGGCCGATGACATCGTTTTGGTCAACGGCGCCCAGCAGGGGCTGCATCTGGCCTTTGCTGCGCTGAAGGATGTGGTGCGGGCCGTGATCACCGAGGGCGCGAGCTTTCCGGGCGCCATTGCGGCAGCGGGAATTCTCGGCCTGCCGGTATTGCCGGTGGCGCGGGACGACGAAGGGCCCTTGCCCGATGCGCTGGCGCGCCTCCTGGCCGAAACGGGCCCGGCGGCGGTCTATTTGACCCCGGTGTGCCAGAACCCGATGGGCTATGAAACCGGTCCGGCGCGGCGGGCGGAACTGGCTCGGGTGGTGGCGGACAAGGGCGGCTATATCGTCGAGGACGATATTTACGGGATCTATTCGACCAAGCCAGGGCCGCTCTATCGCGATCTCGTGGCCGAGCGGACATTCTTCGTCACGTCTTTTTCCAAGAGCCTGACGCCGCTGATCCGGCTGGGGGTGATCGCGCCGCCGGCGGCCTTCATGGCCAGTGTGCGGCGGCGGATGCGGGCGGAGAGCTGGGGCCTGCCGCCGCTGACGGCCGAACTGGGTGCGGCCATGATCGAGACCGGGATCGCCGACGCCGTCTTGCCGGTGCTGCGCACCGAGGCGCTGGCGCGGCTCGAGATGACGCGGACCATTCTGGGTCTCGGGGCCATGCCGATGCCGGCAGGCGCGCCGCATGTGTGGCTGCCGCTCGATCCCTTGCGGGCCGAGCAATTGGCGCGACGGGCGAGCGAAGCCGGATTGCGGCTCGGAGCCCCTTCGACCATGCAGGTCGGCCCCGAGCCGGTCGGGGGCCTGCGCCTCTGCATTGTCGCGCCCCCCAATCGACGACAATTGGAAAGAGGATTGCGCATTCTGGCGCGGCTTCTGGTGGAGGACGAGGAGGTTCTCGTTTAGCGCCACATTTGTGCCCACGAAGCAGGAACCAACGCCGCTGGCCGGGGTTCGGCCTAAGCGATCAGCCTTGCCTCGGAAGTGGGCATGGCGCATGAAAACAAGAGGCAGAATTGAGAGGCCCAATGTCCGAGCGCCCATCCATACTGGCGCCATTTCGCCACGAACATTTCCGCCTGCTGTGGCTGGCGACGCTGGTGTCCAATCTTGGCGGGCTGGTGCAGTCGGTCGGGGCGGGCTGGATGATGACGACCCTCACCACTTCGCACAATATGGTGGCGCTGGTGCAGGCCTCGACGACGCTGCCGATTATGGTGTTTTCCATCGCCGCGGGGGCGCTGGCCGACAATTTCGACCGGCGCACAGTGATGCTGATCGCCCAGTCGGGCATGGCGCTGGTGTCGCTGGTGCTGGCCGTCTTCGCCTTCATGGGCCTCCTCAATCCCTGGCTGCTGTTGACCTTCACCTTTCTCATCGGCTGCGGATCGGCGCTGTTCAACCCATCCTGGCAGGCCTCGATGGGCGATCTCGTGCCCAGGGATGAGCTGCCGGGTGCGGTGACGCTCAATGCCATGGGTTTCAACATGATGCGAAGCGTCGGCCCGGCAGTGGGCGGGCTCATCGTTGCCTTTGCAGGGGCCAGCGCGGCTTTCGCCATCAATGCGGTTTCCTATCTGGCGCTGATCGGGGCGCTTTGGCGCTGGAAGCCCAACCGCGTCCCGGCGCGGCTGCCGCGCGAGACGCTGGGGCGGGCCATGTGGGCGGGCATTCGCTATGTGTCGCTGTCGCCCAATCTGCTGACCGTGCTGTTCCGCGGCTTCCTCTTCGGCGTTGCGGCCATCGTGGTGCTGGCGCTGTTGCCGTCGGTGGCCAGCGAATTCGTCGGCGGCGGGGCCATGGTCTATGGCACGCTGCTCGGTTGTTTCGGGCTGGGTGCTATCATCGGCGCCTTCCTCAATGGGCGCGTGCGCCAACGCTTCAGCAATGAAGCCATCGTGCGCATGGCATGCCTTGGCTTTGCCATTGCCTGCGTGACGCTCGGCTTTAGCCGCGATCCCATCCTCAGCCATCTGGCGTTGTTGCCGGCCGGCGCCTGCTGGGTTCTGGCGCTGTCGCTGTTCAACGTCTCGATCCAGCTCTCCTCACCGCGCTGGGTGGTGGGGCGGGCGCTCTCGCTCTACCAGACTGCCACCTTTGGCGGCATGGCGGCGGGCAGCTGGCTCTGGGGCGCGGCAGCGGACAGCATCGGGCCGGACTGGGCGCTGGCCTCGGCAAGCGTGGTGCTGATCCTCTGCATGCTGGTGGGGTTCCGCCTGGCCCTGCCGCAGTTCGACGACCGCGACCTCAACCCGCTCGACACCTTCAACGAACCCCTGCTGCGGCTCGATCTCAGGCCGCGCAGCGGGCCGATCATGGTGATGATCGATTATCACATCGCCCAGGAGGATATTCCGCGCTTTTTGGGGCTGATGAGCGAGCGACGCCGTATCCGCATGCGAGACGGGGCGCGGCAATGGTCGCTGCTGCGTGATTTGGAACATCCCGAATTGTGGGTCGAAAGCTACCACGTGCCGACCTGGATCGACTATGTCCGGCACAATATGCGGCGCACCAAGGCCGATGCGGACAATATCGACCAATTGCGGGCGTTGCACCGGGGCGAAGGCAATCCGATGGTGCATCGCATGATCGAACGCCAGACCGTGCCGCTCAACGATACGACGCCGCTGCGCGATACCCCGGAGGTTGGGCCTTAGGCGGCGGGGGTTTCAGGATGGTTGCGGCCTAGGGTGACAAACAAGGCCCCCCACCCTCGTTCCCTCCCCACAAGGGGGAGGGAGGCGGATGGGTTTGCAGCGTCGAGTGCCGAACGGACCCCCACCTAACCTCCCCCTGGGAGGGGGAGGGATCGGCCGGTGGCCCTCAAGCTTCTAGCGCAAACTCAGGCCGATGGGACGCTCCCCATAAGGGGAGGGAGGCGAGGGCCGAGCGTGGTCATTTGGCGGATGAGCGCCGCCCGTCGGCGTCGATGATGATTTCGCCGTCTTCCTTGGTGAAGGGGCCGATGTCGGGGTTTTCGAGGAGGTCGAGGACCAGTTCGGAGGGGCGGCAGAGGCGGACGCCCCTGGGGGAGATAACGAAGGGGCGGTTGATGAGGATGGGGTGGGCCAACATGGCGGCGATCAGGTCGTCGTCGGTGAGGGCTGGATCGCCGAGGCCCAGCGCCTCATAGGGCGTGTCTTTCTTGCGGAGGGCGTCGCGGACCGAGAGGCCCGCCTCGGCGATCATCCAGCGGAGGCGCGCTTCGTCGGGCGGGCTGGTGCGGTAGTCGATGATTTGGAGAGGCTCGCCGCTCTGGACGATCATGGCGAGCGTATTGCGCGAGGTGCCGCAATCGGGGTTGTGATAGATGGTGATCATGATCAGGCCGCCTGGCCGAACCGTTCGTCGAAAGCATAGCCGGCGCCCCGCACGGTGCGGATGGGATCGGCTTCGCGGCCGCGATTGATGGCGCGGCGGAGGCGACCGATATGGACGTCGACCGTACGCTCGTCGACATAGACATCATTGCCCCAGACGCCGTCGAGGAGCTGTTCGCGCGAATAGACGCGGCCGGGATGGCGCATCAGATATTCGAGCAGGCGATATTCGGTGGGGCCGAGATGGATATCGCGATTGGCGCGGCTGACGCGGTGGGTGGTGCGGTCGAGTTCGAGATCGCCGACCTTGAGCGATGCGGTGACCAGATTGGGATTGGCGCGGCGGAGGAGGGCGTGGATGCGCGCCAGAAGCTCGGGAACCGAGAAGGGTTTGACGACATAATCGTCGGCGCCGGTGGCGAGGCCCCGCACGCGTTCTTCTTCCTCGCCCCGGGCTGTCAGCATGATGATCGGCACGCGGGCGGTTTCCTCGCGGGCGCGCAGGCGACGGCAGAGCTCGATGCCGGATACTTCAGGGAGCATCCAGTCGAGGAGGATGAGGTCGGGCAGTTTTTCGGCAATGGCCTGCTGGGCCTCGTCGCCACTTTCGGCCGTGACCACGCGAAACCCTTCGGCTTCGAGATTGTAGCGCAGGAGAATGGCGATATCGCCTTCGTCTTCGACAACGAGAATTGTCGCGGGCATGGAGGTGCTCCGTCGTTCGGGCTCGGGTGAAGGAGCCGTGTAGTCGGCGTTTGGGGCCTCACCCCCTCCCTTCCTCCCCCTTCAAGGGGGAGGTGGATGAGAGAGCTGTGCGTCTCGTCAGATCTTGATCTGCTGGCGCTGGAGTTGCTGGACTTCGGCGGTCAGCTGCTTGCCGGTGGCCAGGTAATAGGCGCGTTCGGCAATGTTGGTGGCGTGATCGCCGATGCGCTCGATATTCTTGGCGCAGAAGAGAAGATGGGTGCAGGTGGTGATGTTGCGCGGATCTTCCATCATATAGGTCAGCAATTCGCGGAAGAGCGAAGTGTGCAGGGCATCGACCTCGTCATCGCGATTGCAGACCTCGACGGCGCCGCCCGCATCGCGATTGGCATAGGCGTCGAGCGCGTCCTTGACCTGGCGGAGGACCAGCGCCTTCATGTTTTTCACCCCGTTATAGAACGAGGGCTGGAGGCTGATGCCCTCGAGCTTGAGCGAGCGGCGGGCCAGTTGCTTGGCCATGTCGCCGACGCGCTCGAGATCGTTGGCGACGTGGATGGCGGTGATGATGGCGCGCAAATCGGAGGCCATGGGCTGGCGGCGGGCGATCATGGACACAGCCATGTCGTCGATCCGGCGCTGCATCTCGTCGATGCGCTGGTCGGCGATGATGGTGAGGTCGGCCAGTTCCCGGTCGAGGGTGATGAGGGCCTTGGTGCCGTTCTCGATGGCGGCCTCGACGAGGCCCCCCATTTCGGCGATGGACTGGGCGAGGGTGAGAAGCTCCTCGCTATAGGCGGTGACGATATGTTCGGCGTTGGACATGAATGGCTCCTGTTCCGCGATCAGCCGATGCGGCCCATGATGTAGTCCTGGGTCTGCTTGTTCACCGGATTGGTGAAGATGTCTTCGGTGTCACCCTTCTCGATGAGATTGCCCAGGTGGAAGAAGGCGGTCTTCTGGCTGACGCGGGCCGCCTGCTGCATGGAGTGGGTGACGATGACGATGGTGTAATTGGTGCGCAGCTCGTCGATCAGCTCTTCGATGATGGCGGTGGCGATCGGGTCGAGGGCCGAGCAGGGCTCGTCCATGAGGATGACTTCGGGGCCGACGGCGATGGCGCGGGCAATGCAGAGGCGCTGCTGCTGGCCGCCGGAAAGGCCGGTGCCGGGCTCGGCGAGGCGATCCTTGACCTCTTCGAAAAGTCCGGCCTTGCGCAGGGAATTGACGACGATCTCGTCGAGATCGGTCTTGTTGCGCGCGAGGCCATGGATGCGCGGGCCATAGGCGACATTGTCGTAGATCGACTTGGGGAAGGGATTGGGCTTCTGGAACACCATGCCGACGCGGGCGCGCAGTTCGACCACGTCGAGATCGGGGGCGTAGATGTCCTCGCCGTCGAGTTCGATGCGGCCGCCGACCTTGGCGCCCTCGATGGTGTCGTTCATGCGGTTGATGCAGCGCAGGAAGGTGGATTTGCCGCAGCCCGAGGGGCCGATGAAGGCGGTGACGGCGCGATCGGGGATGTCGATGGAAATGCCGTGCAGGGCCTGCTTGGCGCCGTAGTGAACGGTGACGTCGCGGGCGGTGAGGCGGATCGGATGCTCGATCAGCGCGGCAGGATTGGCGGCGGGGTTCATTGCAGCGTCCATGGCAGCGTCCAGGGTCTGGGTGGTCATCTTTACCTTACCGGCGAGCATATCCATTTTGCGGGATCTCCTTAAGCGCGCTTTTCGAGGCGCGAGCGCAGGAAAATGGCGATGGCATTGAGCGTGATCATGAAGGCGAGCAGCACCATGATGGCGGCGGAGGTGCGGGCCTCGAAGAAATTGCGGTTTTCATTGGCCTGCCAGAGGAAAATCTGGACCGGGAGGGCGGTGGCCTGTTCGACCGGGGTGGCGGGCACGGCGGCGACGAAGGCGTTCATGCCGATGAGAAGAAGCGGGGCAGTTTCGCCCAGGGCCTGCGCCACGCCGATAATGGTGGCGGTGAGGATGGATGGGAAGGTGACCGGCAGCACGTGGTGGAACACCATCTGCGTGCGGCTGGCGCCCATGCCCAGGGCTGCCTGGCGCAGGGCCGGGGAGACGCCGCGCAGGGCGGCGCGGGTGGCGATGATGATGGTGGGCAGGGTCATCAGCGTCAGCACCAGCCCACCCGCCAGCGGCGCGGAAAGCGGCAGGTGGAACCAGTTGATGAACACCGCCGCGCCGAGCAGGCCGAAGACGATGGACGGCACGGCGGCGAGATTGTTGATGTTGACCTCGATGAGGTCGGTGAAGCGCGATTTTGGCGCGAATTCCTCGAGATAGATGGCGCTGCCGACCCCGATGGGCACGGCGAGGACGACGACGATCAGCATCATCCAAAGCGAGCCCATGAGCGCACCAAGCAGGCCTGCGGCCGCCGGGGAGGAGCGGCTGTCGACATTGGTGAAGAGCGACCAGGCAAAGCCCTGGGTGATGATGCCCTCCTGCTCGAAGGCATCGATGAGGGTGCGGGCGGGGGCGGACAGCTGTTGCTGGGCGTCGCCCAAATCGCGGTTGATATTGCCCTTGGCCCAATTGTCGGTATTGGCCGAGGCGAGCAGGGTCACAGTGCGGGTCTGGCCGAGCACGGAGGGATCGTTGACGAAGATCTCGCGGACGCGGTGGCGGGCGTCGGTCTCGGGAATGGTGAGGATCTGGCGGCTGTCGATCTCAAAGCCTTCCGGCACGGCGGCGCGCAGGGAGGCCTCGATGATGCGGTTCCAGTTGAGCATGGCAACCTGCCGCTCCCAGCCGAGGCGGGCAGCGCGGTATTCGGCGTCGGACTGGCCTTCGGTCCGCACCGGGGCCGGATCGACCTTGATCACCTCGGGATCGAAGGTGACATCGAGCGTGATGTTGGCCTGGGTAAAGGCGGGGATGCCCTTGCGCAGCACATCGGTGAACAGCATGGCCACAAAGCCCAGCGCCAGGACGATGGCGACAATGCCCGAAACGCGGAAGATGCGTTCGCCCAGATGACGGCGCTTGAGACCGGCGCGAACAGCGGCGCGGCGGGCGACGGCGTCAGCGGGAGCGCTGTAGGACTGGTCGGTCATTCATACTGCTCCCGGAAGCGGCGGACGATGTAGAGGGCAACGATGTTGAGGCAGAGGGTCATCACGAAGAGCGTGAGGCCCAGGGCAAAGGCGACCAGCGACTGGGGACCGGTGAAATCGGTATCTCCGGTCAGCTGGTTGACGATGGAAACGGTGATGGTCGAGACCGGCTCAAGCGGATTGCCGCGGAGGATCGGCGCATTGCCGGCGGCCAGAACCACGATCATGGTTTCGCCGATGGCGCGGCTGACGGCGAGGAGGAAGGCGCCGACAATGCCGGGCAGGGCCGCGGGCAGCAGCACATTGCGGATGGTTTCGGACTGGGTCGCGCCCAGGCCATAGGCGCCATCGCGCAGAGTGCGCGGCACCTGGTTGAGAATGTCATCCGAGAGCGAGGAGATGAAGGGGATGATCATCACGCCCATGACGAGGCCCGCCGTCAGCGCGCTGGTGGCGCTGATCGAAAGGCCGATGGCATCGCCGAGATTGCGCAGGAACGGGCCAACCGTGACGAGGGCGAAGAAGCCATAGACGATGGTGGGGATGCCGGCGAGAATTTCGACGATCGGCTTGACCACGGCGCGGACCGACCGGTGCGCATATTGGCTGAGATAGATGGCGGTCATCAGCCCGATCGGCACGGCGACCAGCATGGCGATGGCCGAGATCATCAGCGTGCCGGTCAAGAGCGGCAGGAGGCCATATTGGCCGGCGTCACCGGCGCCGGTGGAGGAGAATTTTGGGGCCCAGACGGTGCCGAAGAAGAAGTCGGCCGGGCTGACAAAGGTGAAGAAGCGGAAGGCTTCGGTGACCAGCGAGGCGACGATGCCCAGAGTGGTGAGGATGGCGACGGCCGAACAGGCGATCAGCGCCAGGGAAATGGCGCGCTCGACCTCATTGCGGGCGCGAAGGCGCGGACTGATGCGCTTGCGGGCGAAGGTCAGGCCCAGAATGCCGAGGCCCGCCGCAGCGCCGATCATGATGAGGAAGCTGAGGAGCTGGAACCGCCCTAGATTGTTTCCGGCAGCCTGTTCGAATGGCTGGATCTCGCCGGTAACGCCGAAGCCGGAGGCGATGTCGCGGATGCGCTGGAGCTGGGCGTTGAGGCCCAGCTGGTCGAGGCTGGCGACGACATCGGCCGGGAGCTGGGAGACGGTGAACCAGTGGGTGACGCCCGGCGAGAAGAAAGCCCAAATCGCCAGGACGAGCAGCGCGGGAATGAGCGTCCAGAGCGCAACGAGGGCGCCATGATAGTGCGGGCGGGAATGGACCCGCTGCCCGTCGGACGTGACAAGAGCGCGGCTTTTCGACCAGCCAAGGTGGTAAGCCAGGCCAAGAAGAACGAGGAGCAGACCGGCAGCGATCGTTGTGTTCACTTTGTCAGGTTTTCCTGGCTGACACGGGAGGAGATGCGGGCCGCACCGGAGGCGATGCGACCCGCAGGATTGGTTTTACTGGGCCTGGAAGGCGGCGAGGACTTCAGCGGACTTTTCGGCCGGCTGAGGGATGAGGCCAGCGGATTCGAGGATGCCGCCCGTGCCCGAAACGCCCTCGGAGAGGAAGTATTCGGTGAATTCGGCGAGGCCCGGAATGGTGCCGATGTGCTGGCCCTTGACGTAGAAGAACAGCGGGCGGCTGACCGGATATTCGCCCGAGGCAACGGTTTCGAGCGAGGGCGAGACGCCATCGACGGTTGCGACCTTCAGCGTGTCGCGGTTCTGGTCGTAGAAGGAGAGGCCGAAGACGCCGACCGTATTCGGATTGGCGGTGAGGCGCGCGAGGGTCTCGGTGTAGTCACCGGCGATCTCGACCACGACATCCTGGCGGAAGGTGGTTTCGACGGCCTCGATTTCCTCGTCGGAGAGGCCTTCGGGCAGCTCGGCTGCTTCAGCGCCGGGGGTGACGACGCGTTCCTGGAAGACTTCGCGAGTGCCGTGATTGGAGCCGGGGATGGCCAGCGCGATCGGCTGGGCCGGCAGGGACGGGTCGATCTGGTCCCAGGAGGTGTAGGGATTGTCGACGAGTGCGCCATCGACCGGAACCTTGGCGGCGATGGCCTTGAACACCTGGGCAGGGGTCAGGGCGAAATCGGCGCCGGAAGCGGCGGAGGCGAAGACGATGCCGTCAAAGCCGAACTGGATCTCGCGGATGTCGGTGACGCCGGCTGCGGTGCAGGCTTCGCGCTCGCTGTCGCGCATCGGGCGGGAGGCATTGGCGATGTCGATGGTGTTGGCGCCGACGCCTTCACAGAACTGGCGGAAGCCGCCGCCGGTGCCGCCGGAGCCGACGACCGGGGTCTTGAACTCGGGGAAGGTGGCGCCGAATTCTTCGGCCACGATGGACGAGAAGGGCAGGACCGTCGAGGAGCCGGCGATCTGGATGGTATCGCGCGACTGGGCAAAGGCCGGCGTGGCGAAGGCGGCAAGCGCGAGAATAGCGGTGCTGGCGTAAAGTGCGGTCTTCATGAAAGTTCCCTTTCGGAATTCGGTTCTGAGCCGGGCCAGCCATGATGGGGCCGCCTCGTGACGCCGCAGACCTTATTGGTGCGCATTAACGGTTTTATTGCGGTTTCGTGACGTGTGTGTGACGGATTAAGATGCTGATAAATCTAGGAAATTTTCTAAAGTGAAGGGTTTGTGACGGGATTTGTGACGCGGTGTCAGGGGAATCCGAGAGGCTTTCGGCTGGTTGCTATATCGCACCCGTCCCTGCCAGCCATTCGAGCGTAGCTCTCACGGCCTTCTCGCCGACAATCGCTCCACTGGAGCGATTGTTGAAGCGGCTCGAAGCCCTCAAGGGGGAGGGTATCTGCCGGTGGGTGGGACGCGGCTTCGGCTCGGAGACATCCACAATTCCGATGTCATTCCCGCGGAAGCGGGAACCTCTGTTTCTCCTGGGGGCGGTTGTGCCGGAAAGGAAACGGAGGTCCCCGCAACGGGGAGGGTGGCCGCCGGTGGGTGGGGTGGAGCCAGTGCTTGCATTGATTTTGGTAGGAAGGGCGCGCGCCTCGTCCGCGGGCGGTGCTGTCTCGGGCCTGCCCCGAGGGTCTCGTCCCAAAAAAAACCGTCGATACGGGGCTCGCGAAGTGGCCCTCGGGTCGAGCCCGAGGGAAGCTTGGTGCCCTGTTGAGGGATACGGAAACCCCAAAACCCCCTCCTAACCTCCCCCTGGCAGGGGGAGGGACAGCGTCGGTGCAAAGCCAGCTAGCGCAGGATCGGGCGGAGTTCGGCCTGGACCTTGCGCATGAGGGGCAAAAAATTGGCGATCATGTGCGAAGTGGAGGCGCGGGCGGTCTGGGCGCCGATATTGATGGCGGCCACCACCTTGCCGGAGGCGTTGTAGAGCGGCACTGCGATGGAGCCGAGGCCGAGTTCGAGCTCCTGGTCGATGACGGCAAAGCCCTGGGCGGCGATGACGGCAAGCTCGGTGGTGATGCCGGGAATGTCGGCCTTGGTGCGATCGGTATAGGCGACGAGATCGGATCGGTCGAGAATGGCGCGCGCCTCGGCGGGCGGCAGGGCGGCGAGGAGCGTGCGGCCCATGGAGGTGCAATAGGCGGGCAAGCGGGCGCCGGGGGCGAGATTGATCGACATGACGCGGCGCGTCGAGGCGCGGGCGATGTAGAGAATGTCGGTGCCGTCGAGCATGGCGGCCGAGGTGCTTTCGCTGGTTTCGCGCGACAGCTCTTCGAGGAAGGGCTGGACGAGGCGCGGTAGCGGCATGGCCGAGAGATAAGTGTGCCCGAGGCTGAGGACGCGCGGGGTCAGCTGGAAGAATTTGCCGTCATAGCTGGCATAGCCGAGATGGACGAGGGTGAGCAGGCACCGTCGCGCCGTGGCGCGCTCAAGGCCGGTGCGTTCGGCCACGTCGGTGATGGAGAGGCGGGCGTGCTCTTCGTCGAAGCACTCGATGACCGCGAGGCCCCGGACCAGTCCGTTGATGATGTCGCCCTCGCGCATCTGGGCGTCCCTCTTGCCGATCCCGGTGGTTGGGGCGAGCATTACTGCATGGGCGGTGGCAAGGGAAGTGGCAAGCAAATCGGGCGGAGGCAGCCTGGAAAGAGCCTCCGCCCGATTATTTCGTCAGTTGCCCAGAGTGGGCGCCACTTCCTTGGCGGCAGCGCGAACGGCCTCAAGGGTCTTGTCGACGACTTCGTCATTGTGCTCGGAGGAGACAAACCACGCGCCGCGCTCGAGGACGCGAACGCCGTTGCGCAGCAGGGCCTGCGAGAACCGCGAATAGCCGGCCTTGTCGGCGCGGGCGAGGTCGCGATAGTTGCGGGCGGGCGCGTCGAGACCGAAGCCGATGTGGAACATCAGCTCGAAGCCGGTGACCTGGGCCTTGATGCCGACTTCCTTGAAGATGTCGCGGATGCCGTCGCGCAGGCGCACGCCATAGACCGAAGTCTTCTCGTAGTGCTCGGGCGTGAGGGCCTTCTGCGTCGCCACCATGGCGGCCATGGCGACGGGCTGGGAATTGAAGGTGCCGCCGTGCAGCACGCCCCCGGTGGCGAACAGGTCCATCAGGTCGGCGCGGCCGACAATGGCGGCCACGGGGAAACCGTTGGCGATGGCCTTGGCGAAGAGCGAGAGATCGGGCGTGATGCCGAAGCGGCCCTGGGCGCCCTTCTGGCCGAGGCGGAAGCCGGTGATGACTTCGTCAAAGACGAGGATGGTGCCGTGCTTGCGGCATGCGGCCTGCACGCCCTCGAGATAGCCTTCGCCCGGTGCGATGGCGCCCTGGTTGCACATGGCAGCTTCCATCACCAGCGCAGCGACGTCGCCCTTGGCCAGGCGCGCCTCGACGGCGGCGAGGTCGTTCCACTGCAGCACGTCGAGGCCGTCGCCATCGTTCGCGCCCTGGCCCTTGCTGCCTGCGATCAACGCCGGATCGTCGGCAGGGCCGGCGTCGGCGAGAGCGGGAGCGGTGGACCACAGGATGTTGTCGAACCAGCCGTGGTAGTGGCCCTCGAACTTGACGATGGCGCGGCGGCCGGTTGCAGCGCGTGCGAGGCGCATTGCGGCCTGGGCCACTTCGGAGCCCGACGAGCCGAAGCGCAGGCGCTCGGCACTGGGGATACGCTCGCAGATGATGCGGGCGGCTTCATATTCGATAGGCGACTGGCCGGCGAAGAGAATGCCTTTTTCGACCTGGTCCTTGACGGCCTGCTGCACGCCCTTGGGGCTGTGGCCGAGAACCGTGGCGCCCATGCCGCAATAATAATCGATCAGCTTGTTGCCATCGACGTCATGGAGATAGGCCCCTTCACCATGGGTGAAGACCAGGGGGCCGGGGCCCATGCCAAGACGGAAATTGCTGTTCACGCCGCCGGACACAAAGCGAGACTCGGACGCGATAATGCGTGCGGACTCGTCGAACTTCAGCATTCGCTGCTCCTCGAGTTGTTTTGTCCAACACACACCAGTGGGCGCTCGAGGTAAACGCCGGGCTATTTCGTGGTGCGGAATAGTTCGGGTTATTCGCCGCGGGAGGGGGAGAGTTGGTGCGGGCAGGTCCCGCTTTGGCCCAATAGCTCCCCGGGCGCAGTGCTTCCCTCGGGCTTGACCCGAGGGTCTTTATCAGCGGGCGCTGGCCGCATCGAAGCTCCCGGAGTGGCCCTCGGGTCAAGCCCGAGGGAAGCCCGGTGTCTCGACGAAATACGCGGCAATCGCCCCGGGCCGAGAAGGAACCGGCGCTTAAAGCGCCGTACCCGCCAGGCCCGCTTCCACTGTCAGCACCGCATCGACAAGGTTTTGGGTTTCCTTGGCCCTGGGGTGGGTGAAGAGTTCAACGGGCTGGCCCACTTCGACGATGCGGCCGGCGGCGATGACGGAAACGCGGCTGGTCGTATAGGCGACCACCGAGAGATCGTGGGCGATGAAGACGAGGCCCAGTTGCAAATCGCGGACGAGGTCCTTGAGGAGGTTCAGCACCTGAGCCTGGATGGAGACGTCAAGGGCCGAGACCGGTTCGTCGGCGACGAGGACGCGGGGATTGGGCATGAGCGCCCGGGCGATGGCGACACGCTGGAGCTGGCCGCCGGAGAACTCGTGTGGATAGCGTTCGAGCGCGCTGCGGTCGAGCCCGACCTGGTCGAGCACCTCGTAGAGGCGCTTGGTGTGATCGCCGGCGATCTTGAGGCTGCGCATGGGCTCGAGCAGGGCCGTGCCGACGCGCATGCGCGGATCGAGCGAGCTGCGCGGATTTTGCAGCACCATCTGCACAGAGCGACGGAAATAAGCGCGGTGGGCGACATCGCCCGACCAGATATCGGCGCCGTCAAAGGTGACGGTGCCGGTCTGGGGCTTTTCCATGCCGGTGAGAATGCGGGTGAGCGTGGTCTTGCCCGCGCCGCTCTCGCCGACAAGGCCGACCCCTTCGCCAGCGCAGACATCGAAGTCGATGCCGTCGAGGACGGTGAAACTCGATTTGGGGCCGAACAGATTTGTGCGCGGCAGGGCATAGGTCTGGGTGACACCGCTCATGGCGAGGAGCGGGCGGCGTTCCATTGGCTGGGTCATGCGGCGGGCTCCCGGGCTGGAGCGACCGGGTGGAAACAGGCGACGCCGGTGGTGCCCCTGTCGAGTTCGGGCATGTTGCTGCGGCAGATGTCGGTGGCAGCGGGGCAACGCGGATGGAAGGCGCAGCCACTGGGCAGGCGCTGCAAGGGCGGCACCATGCCGGGGATGGAGACGAGCCGGGACGTGCCGTCGAGCGCGATATTGTCCATGGTCGGCTGGGAGTCGAGGAGGCCCCGCGTATAGTGATGGCGTGGATTGCCGAAGACATCGGCCACACTGCCATATTCGACGATGCGCCCGGCATACATGACCGCGACCGTGTCGCACATGGCGGCGATGACGGGCAGGTCATGGGTGATCATCAGGAGGGCCGAATTACGCTCGCGGGTGGCGGCGCTGAGGAGGCGCAGGACCTGCTTTTGCACGGTGACGTCGAGCGCGGTCGTCGGCTCGTCGGCGATGATGAGCTGGGGATAACAGGCCAGCGCCATGGCGATCATGATGCGCTGTTTCTGTCCACCGGAGATCTGGTGGGGGTAGGAACGGGCCAATTGCTCGGGGCGCGGCAAATTCATCTGCGCCATCAGATCGATGGTCTGGGCCATGGCCTCGCGGCGGCTGACGCCATTGTGGCGATGGATGACGTCGGCGATCTGATCGCCGACGCGGCGCACCGGATTGAGCGAGGACATGGGGTCCTGGAACACCATGGAGATGGTCCGTCCGCGCCGGGCCGAGAAGGCGCGGTCCGGCTCGGTGGTGAGATTGACACCGTCGTGGAGCACTTCGCCGTCGGTCCGCCAGCCGGCGGGAAGCAGGCCCATCAGGGCAAGGGCGGTCATGCTCTTGCCCGAGCCGGATTCTCCGACAAGGCCCATGCGGCCGCCGGCGGGAACGGAGAAGGAAACGCCGCGCACGGCGGTGAGGTCTTCATAGCCCACGCGCATGTCGCGGACTTCGATGGCTGCGGGACTGGTCATTATTTCCTCCGCGCCAGCTTGGGATCGAGAATATCGCGCAGGCCATCGCCGAGGAGGTTGAGGCCGAGAACGACGGAGACGATGGCAAGGCCCGGCCACATGGCGAGGGGCGAGGAAATGCCCACCTGCTGCTGGGCTTCGTTGAGCATCATGCCCCAGGAAATGGAGGGACGGGTGACGCCGACGCCGAGATAGGAGAGGCCCGCCTCGGTGAGGATGCCGGCGGCGAAATAGAGGGTGAACTGGACGATCATGACGCCCGCCACATTGGGCAGGACGTGGCGGATGAGGATGAACCAGGTCGGCCGGTCATACATGCGCGCCGCGGTAATAAAATCCTCCTGCAGCACCGACATGGAAGCCGAGCGGATGACGCGGGTGAAGGACGGCGTGAAGAAGGCAGAGAGTGCCAGGATCGTCGTGAGGGCGCCTGAACCGATGGTGGCGGCGAGCACGAGCGCAGTGACGATGCCGGGGATGGACAGCATGATATCGGCGCCGCGCGAAATGGTTTCGTCGGCCCATTTGCCGAAGGCGGCGGCCGAGAGCCCGGCGATGGTGCCGATGATGAGGCTGATAAAGGCCCCACCGGCGCCGACGATCAGCGAGGTGCGGGCGCCGACCATCAATTGGGAGAGGATATCGCGCCCGAGAACGTCGGTGCCGAGGAGGTAATTGGGCGAGCCGGCCGGCAGCAGCCGGTCGGGAATGCGCGGCACGTTTGGATTGTGCGGGAGGTAGAACAGCGAGGCGATGGCGATGCCGACAAAGCCGATGGTCAGGATGATGCCGAGCAGCAGGGCTGTATTGGTGCGCCAGCGCGGGCGGCGGGCGCGTGCCGGATTTGCCGGTGTGACGGTGGAAACGCCGCTCATCGGGTGAGCCTCACGCGCGGGTCGAGCACGCCATAGAGCAGGTCGACGAGCAGATTGATGAACATGACGAAGATGATGATCAGCATGACAGTGGACTGCACCACGATGACTTCGCGGGCGGCGACATTGGCGAGGATCATGCGGCTGAGGCCGGGCAGCGAGAACACGGTCTCGATGATCACGGTGCCGCCGATCAGCTCGGCGATCTGGAGGCCGACCACGGTGGCGATGGGGAGGGCGGCATTGCGCAGGCCAACCTGGAGCAGGGCCTGCATGCGCGTCATGCCGGTGGCGCGGGCGGTGCGCACATAATCCTGGTTCATCACATCGAGCACGGCGGAGCGCACATAGCGCGTCAGCGAGGCGCCGAGGATGACGCCGAGGGAAATCACCGGCAGGACAAGCGAGCGCACAGCGCCCCAGAAATTGGCGTCCCAATTGGTCCAGCCGCCGGTGGGCAGCCAGCCCAGCCGCACGCCGAACAACAGCGAGAGCAGAATGCCGGCCCAGAAGACGGGCACGGCGATGCCGACCTGGCTGAGCAGCGCAATCAGCGCGCCAATGGGCTTGTCGGAATTGAGCGCCGAATATGTCCCCGCCGGAATGGCGATGAGAAGCCCGAGCAGGAGGCCGGAGACGCAGAGCGGAATGGAGATGGACAGGCGCGACACGACGAGGTCGGTGACCGCTTCATTGGTGCGGAAGGAGCGCCCGAGGTCGCCCTGAAGGAGATTTCCGATCCAGTCGAAATACTGGACCACCATGGGACGGTCGAGGCCGTATTGCTGGGACAGCGCATTGATGGCGTCGGCGGTGGCGTCCTTGCCGAGGATGATGGCGGCGACATTGCCACCGGCGCCGCGGATGAGCAGGAAAATCGCGATGGATGCGGCGATGACCGCGAGCAGGAAAAAGGCCAGCTTTCGGGCGATATAGACCGGCATAGAGCTGGGCGCCTCCTCTTAACAGATACAATTAACGGGGCCGACTCCGGGCCGGCCCCGCCAGACTACAGACTTACCAGTGCAGCGGCGCGAATTCGATGGCGACGGCCACGCGCGGCTCGACGAAGCCCTTGAGGTCGGGTTCGAACAGGCCAACGCCCTTCTTGGCGATGATCGGCACGATCACGGCATCCTTGCGCAGGATATCGGCCGATTTCTGCATCAGGGCCAGGTAATCCTCGTCGGTCAGCGCTTCGTCGGCGTCGGACAGGGCCTGGGTGTATTCAGCCGAGCAATAGGTGCTCCAGCCGGCTGCGTTGGGATCGGGGCAGGCGAACTGGGTTGGGTCGGCGTCGCCCGACATGACCGTGACATCGAACTGCGGCGGACGGCCCTGGAAGATGAGCTGCGAATAGCGCGCCAGGTCGATGGCGTTGCGGCTCATATTGAAGCCTGCGGCCTGCATGGTGGGGACCATGATGTCGGCGGGCAGGGACAGATCCGGCACGTCGCTGAGCGAAGCGTATTCGAGCGGCGTTGCGGCGTAGCCCTTCTCGGCCACGAGCGCCATGGCCTTTTCGATGTCATAGGGATAGGGGCAGGATTCAGGGCTCTCGGCCTCGTACCAGGGTTGGTTGGGCAGGGCGAAGGTGCAGGTGTTTTCCGCACCCCACGATGCGCCGAAAGCGTCATTATAAGCCTGGCGATCCAGCGTCATGGCGAGCGCCTGGCGCAGCTCGGGATCGAGCTTCTGGTTGATCACCGCATAGGTCGGCTCGCCGATCTGGGGATAGGTGACCATGGAGAATTTGTCATCGAGGCCACGCGCGGTCAGCTGTTCCCAGAGGTCGATGGTGATGACGGGCAGGGCGTCGACTTCACCGGCTTCGAGAGCGTTGAGGCCCGCGGTGCCATCGGTGATGATGCGGACGGTGACGTCCTTCACCGCGGGGGCATCGCCCCAGTAATTCTCGTTGACGGTGAATTCGAAGCTCGAGTTCGAGGTGTAGCTGACCACCTTGTAGGGGCCGGTGCCTATGGGGTTGGTGGCGATGGTCGCCGCCGAGGCCTCGGGCTGGATCAGCGCCGCCGTCGAGCCCATGCCGCGCCAGAAACCCTGGCTGGGACGGGAGAGGGTGATGGTGACGGTGCTGTCGTCGGTTTTCTCGATCGTTTCGACCGCCTGGTAGGGCGAGGAGTTCTGGGTGACCGGGCTCGCCTTCATGGTGTTGAGCGAATAGACCACGTCGTCGACGGTCAGCGCCTCGCCATTGGAGAATTTGGCCTCGCGAATCTTGAAGGTGTAGGTCAGCCGGTCATCGCTGATGGTCCAGCTCTCGGCAACGCCGGGCGACACGGTGCCGTCCTTGTTGAAATAGACCAGCGGCTCGACGACATTGGCCGGAATCCACAGGCGCAGCGCGGTCAGATTGCTCTTGGTGTAGTCCAGCGTGCCGGGATCCTGCCGGGCGACGAGGATCATCTTGCCTTCGTCGGCGCGGGGCGAGGCGGCCAGGGCAATGCCTGGGGCCGCAGCCATGATCGCCGCGGCGGCGCTCAGCATGGTCACTCCCAGACGGAAAGACTTGGAGATCGTAGGCATGTGTTTTCCCTTGCTTATGTTTTTCCCACTCGCGTGTCACTCCGATCGGATCGGGCCCCAACGACACGCACTTGCTGCAAGGAGGCACCCGGTATCGTCCGGTGTAAATGCGACCGAGTTTCGCTTAACGAAATAAGCCGGATCCGCCTGCTTAGATCATGTGCAAAAATTGGGTATGTTGACATGTTAAGCAGCTTGATTTCCTATTCCAGCCGGTGCCGTTCTCCTTGAGGGAAAAAGGGTGGCGGCCTTTGTCTGGAGGCGAGATTTGACCAAAGTGAACGACCAATACTCGGTTTTGCCAGTGGCGAAGGCGATGCAGGTCTTCGCCTATGTGGCCAGCCAGGCCCATGACGTAACGCTGACCGAAGTGGTGCAGGCGCTGGACATGCCCAAGACCACGGTGTTCCGTTATCTGCAGACGCTGTCGGCCGCGGGCCTGTTTGCCCACGACATCGTGCAGGATCGCTACGGGGTCGGTGAGCGGTTTCGCGAGCTGGCGCGGATCGACCAGCTCTATCACAGCCTGCGCAGCACGGCGCAGCGCGAGATGGACGAGCTTGCGGACGGCTTTCGCGAGACGATCAACCTGGCCGTGCTCGACGACCATGAAGTGGTTTATGTCGACATTCGCGAGGCGACGCGCTCGCAGCGTTTCCAGGCCCGGATCGGGCATCGCCATCCCATCCATTCGACCTCGCTGGGCAAGGCCATCGCCGCCTTCATGCCGGATGATCGGGTCGATGCCATTGTCGGCGCGCAATTCGAGCCGCGGACCTATCGCACGGTGACCGATCTGCGCACCTTCCGCCGCCATGTGGAAGAAACGCGCAAGCGCGGCTTTGCCATCGAAAGCGGCGAGAACGAGGACGGGGTTACCTGCATCGGCGTGCCGATTTTCGACGGGCAGGGTTTTCCGATTGCCGCGATGAGCCTGTCGGCGCCGGACAATCGGATGAAGACCCTCGTCGAGCGGGCGGCAGAGGCGCTGCAGGGCGCGGCCAAGCGCGTCACCACCAGCCTGCCGCGGGTGTCGGCGGCGCTCTGACCGGGGATCACCGGACAGGAATTTGAGCTCGGCGTTCCGCGATCGGGATGCCGGGCTTTTGCGTTTTTTGGGCGCGGCGTTCCTTGGCGCGAAACGGAACTGGCTTACAGACGCGGCGACGCTGGCATAGGCTTTGGCGAAATTGCCTTGGCGGGGGATGAGCCATGCAGGTCGATGCCGATGTATTGCGTGCTGCCGTGGTGGAATTGTTCGTTGCCCTCGGTGCTTCGGAGGAGACCGCGGCGCTGATCGGCGTGCACCTCGTCGAGGCCAATCTGCGCGGCCATGATTCGCATGGCGTCGGCGTGGTGCCGATGTATCTCGCGAGCCTCAAGGCCGGAGGGATGATGCTCGAAAGCGAGCTGAGGCTCGTCTCCGACATGGGCGGCATGATCATTTTCGATGCGCAGCGCGGGGTGGGCCAGGTGACCGGCCATCGCGCCATGGAACTGGGCATCGAGCGCGCAAAGGACCATGGCAGTGCGATCATCGGCTTGCGCAACAGCCACCATCTGGGACGCATCGGGCATTGGGCCGAACAATGTGCGGCGGCGGGGCTGGTCTCGGTGCACTTCGTCAATGTGGTCGCCGGACCCTTCGTCGCGCCCTTTGGCGGGACCAGGGCCCGGCTCGGGACCAATCCCTTCGCGGCCGGCTTTCCGCGCGCCGGGGCAGAGCCGGTCATCGTCGATTTTGCCACCAGCACGCTGGCCATGGGCAAGGTGCGGGTCTATCGCAACGAGGGCAGGACATTGCCCGACAATGCGCTTTTGACGGCCGAGGGCCTGCCCACCAACGACCCCAATGAACTGTTCACGACGCCTCCTGGCGTGCTGACGCCCTTTGGCCAGCACAAGGGCTCGGGGCTGGCGCTGGCCTGCGAATTGCTGGGCGCGGCGCTTCTGGGCGGGGAAACCCAGCATGACGGCACCAGCGACCCCGCCGTGATCAATTCCATGCTGTCCATCATCGTCTCGCCCGAACGCATGGGGACGCTCGAGGCGTTCGGCGGGGAGATGGCGCAGGTGCTGGCCTGGATGCAGTCGGAAAACAACGATCATCCGGGCCGTGTCCTCCTGCCCGGGGAGCCGGAACTGGCGACGCGCCGGCAGCGGCTTGACGAGGGTATTCCGCTCGATCCGACGACGCTCGGCCAGATCGTGGCGTCGGCGGAGGGCCTTGGGCTTTCCGACCTGCAATTTCAACGACTGACACAAGTGAACTGACGCATGGCGCGTATTCTCCTGACCGGCGCCGCCGGAAATCTCGGCGGCAAACTGATTGCCCATTGGCGCGACACCAGCGAGCACGAATTGGTGCTGCTCGACCGGCGCGCGGGCGAGGGCATCCATGAGGCCGATATCAGCGCTTTCGGCCCGGAATGGACGCGCCTCTTCGATGGGGTCGATGCCGTCATCCATCTGGCGGGAGACATCCGCCCGGTGGCGAAATGGGAGGAAGTGCATCCCGCCAATGTGGTGGGCACGGCCAATGTGCTGCGGGCGGCGCGGGAGGCCGGGGTGAGGCGCGTGGCCTTTGCCTCGACCAACCAGGTGATGGGCGGCTATCGCTTCCGCACGGAAGCCATCCGCTCGGACTCCCCGCCGCTGCCGCTCAACCCCTATGCGGTGTCAAAGCTGATCGGGGAGGAGATGGGCCGGGCCTTCGCGGCCGAGAGCGGCGCCGATTTCCTCGCCTTCCGCATCGGCAATATCTGGCCGGGAGACAATCTGGCGGGACCCGATCTCGGTATCGGCAGCTGGGGGCAGGAGATGTGGCTCTCCAATCGTGATTTCTGCCACGCCATGGATTGCGCGGAGACGGCGGCCCCGCTCGGGTTCGGGATTTTCAACCTCGTCTCCGACAATCCGGGCATGCGCTGGGACATTGAGCCGGCGCGGCAGCTTCTGGGCTATCGCCCGCAGGACGGGCACGCGCCAGTCTTTACCGAGAAGGTCAAGGCCGAGGATGAGCGGGCCCGCGCCGCGGTGCTCGTTCCCGGCAGTTGGCTCGACCAGCACAGTCATCGTCTCGACATCTGACAGGGATCGCTTCATGCGTCTTTTCATCGCCACGCTCGGCACCGAAACCAACACTTTTGCCTCATTCCCCACCGGGCTCGACGATTTCCAGGGGGCGTTCTGGAACGAGGCCGATATCGCTGCCGCCGATCCGTCGCCCTGGAGCGGCCCGACCCAGACCTGGCACCGACGCGGACAGGAAGAGGGCTGGGAAGTGGTCCAGAGCCTGTTCGCCTTCGCCAATCCAGCCGGGCCGACGACCCGCGACGCCTATGAAACCATGCGGGACCGTATTCTCGGCGATCTCAAGGCGGCCGGGCCGGTCGATGCGGTGCTGTTTTATCTGCACGGGGCAATGGTGGCGGATGGTTACGACGATTGCGAAGGCGACCTCGTCAGCCGGGTCCGCGCCATTGTCGGACCATCGGTGCGGATCGGGCTCGAGCTCGACCTGCATGCCCATATCGACCATGTTCTGATCGAGGCGGCCGATTTCATCGTCTTCTACAAGACCTATCCGCATATCGATCACAATGAGCGCGCCGACGAGGTGTTTGACCTCATGAAGCGGACGCTGGCGGGCGAGATCGACCCGAAGATGGCGCTGTTCGACTGCCGCACGATGGGATTGTTCCCCACCACGATGGACGGCCCGATGCCGGCTTTCTGCGCCGCGATGGAAGCGGCGGAGGGGAAGGACGGCGTCCTGTCGCTGTCGCTCAACCATGGTTTCCCCTGGGCCGACGTGCCGCTGGCGGGCGTCAAAATGCTGGCCGTCGTTGATGGCGATGAGGCCAAGGCCAGGGCAGTAGCGGAAGATTTCGGCAAGCGCTTCTATGCGATCCGCGCCGAGGCGACGCTGCCGTTCACGCCGTTTGCTCAGGCTATTGAAGAGGCAAAGATCGTCGGCGACATGCCGCTGGTGATCGCCGACACGTCCGATCAGATCGGCAGCGGCGCGCCGGGCGACACCACCCATGTGCTGCGTGCCTTCATCGATGCGGGCATACGCAATGCGGCCATTGTGCCGCTCTGGGATCCGCTGGCGGTCAAGATTTGCTTCCAGGTCGGGCTGGGCGCCAAGCTCAAGCTGCGCATTGGCGGCAAGTTCGAGCCCCATTCGGGCCCGGCGCTCGATGCCGAGGCCGAAGTGCTGCATCTGGCGCGCGATTCCTGGCAGAGCCATATCGGGGACGAGAGGATCGGCGTGGGCGACGTGGCCGTGGTGCGGGTGGAGGGGATCGAGGTGCTGCTGACCTCGCAGCGGACGAACCTTTATTCGCTCGATCTGATGAGCCGGCATGGCATTGTCTACGAAACCAAGCAGGTTGTTTCGATCAAGAACCTCTACAAGCAGAAGGATCTGTTCGCGCCGATCTCGCGGCTGCAGCTGTTCGTGGCGACGCCCGGAACCAGCAATCCCGATTGGAGCGCACTGCCCTTCAAGCGCCTGCCGCGCCCGATCTGGCCGCTCGATGCCGATCCGCTGGGGCTGGAGGTTTAGGGATCTCTTATGTGAGTGAAGAGCGTCCGTGAGTTCTTGCTGGGGCTTCACCCCTCACCCCATCCCTCTCCCCTGAGGGGAGAGGGGGCGCAAGAGCCGGATGACCGTGCCTGGGTTTGCCCGCATCGTCAATTGATCACGGTGCTTCCCTCGGGCTTGACCCGTGCGCGTGGATAGGGGCCCTCGGGTCAAGCCCGAGGGAAGCTCCGAGCCTGATTTTCATAAAGGAACCCCCACCCTCGTTCCCTCCTACAAGGGGGAGGGAGGCGCAGGAGACGTTAGATGTGTGGGGAGGAGAGGATCGTCTTGTCCTCCCCACAACTGGGAAGCGTTTTTTGCTCGATGTCATTCCCGCGCAAGCGGGAACCTCAGTTTTTCCTGCTCGGCCAGAGGTCCCCGCTTGCGCGGGGATGACGGGATCAAAAAATCAGTCGCGCACGGCTTGCTGGCGGGTGGCCTTGGTATACGCCACGCAGTCGAGTTCGAATTTGAGCTTGGTGCCCAGAACGCCGTTGATGGTGCTGCGGCTGGGGCGCGGCTCGGAGAAATATTCGGGATAGATCTTGTTGTAGAGCGCGCCGTCTTCCTCGCTGGCGAGGTAGGATTTGACGTTGATGACGTGATCGAGTGTGAGGCCGGCCGCTTCGAGAATGGCGCGCAAATTTTCGATCGAACGGCGCATTTCTTCTTCGAACGTGCCCGGGATGATCACGCCGGTCTCGCTATCGACCGAAGCCTGCCCGGAAACGAACATCAAATCGCCCGCAATGAAGGCGGGGCTGAACGGCAGGTGCGAGCGGGCGCCTTTGTCGATGAGCTTGAGCATGCAAATATCCTTTGGTCAGGGAACGAAATGGGCGGGGAAAGTGTGGATTTCGGCGGCGCCGGGCCGGTCCTCGAGCTTTTCGTAGATGATGGGCAGAACGCTTTTCATCCAGTCGCCGCTTTCAACGACGAAGCCGGGGCGGCGTGAATCGAGGCCGAAGGGATAGATGCGGACGGGCTTGGCCTGCCACTCGGCCATACGGCCGTGCCAGCGGTGGTGCATGTAGCCGCAGATGAGATCGGGCTGGAAATCGGTGACGGTTTGTTCGAGCGCGGAAAGATCGGACAGCTCGTTTTCCTGGTCGACCGTGGCGATTTGCAAGGTGTGCGGGACATCGGAAGCGGCGCAGGCTGCGCGGAAGGCGGCAAGGCGTGCGCCCTGCTCGGACGAGACGTGGACCGTATCGAGATAGAGCACGCGGTGGGGCTGGTCGCCGAGATGGGCGAACATCTGCTCGAAGGCCGGGCCGTAGTCGAGCCGGTAGGAATGCACCCCCGGCAGATCGATGACGGCGTCGAGCACGCTGATTTGGCTGGTGGTCTGGCTCAGCGGCGAAATATCGGTCTGCTCGGTGACGCCGGTCAGCACCACCATGTCGAGCCGGTCCCACAGGCTGATGGGCATCTTGTCGTGGGTGAAACTGCCCATGATGAACTCGTGGCCATCGGAAACAACGCCGCGCTCGAGCGCAATCACGAGACGGGTATAGAACTCGTTGTCGAAAATGCCGCCGCCGACGATGTTGCGGTTGTAGAAGAAGCCGACGCGGTGATGGGCCTCGGACCAGGGGGTCTCGACCAGGAAGGAGCCGCGCCCGACTTGCCGGCGGATGACCCCCTCGGCTTCAAGATCCTTGAGGGTCTTGATCACAGTAATCAGCGAGAAATCACAGAATTTGGTGATCTCGTTCTGGGACTCGATCTTGTCGCCGGCCTTTAGTCCATTGGTCTTCCAGCGGCGGAACAGGAGATCCCGCAATTGTAGATGTCGCGGTGTCAGGTCTACATTCACGGCTCGGTGCCCCAGGACATTTGATTGGCGAGAATCCCGCCATCGATGAACAGCATCTGCCCCGTGATATAGCGTGCCGCGTCAGATGCAAGGAAGACCGCAGCCCCGCCAATATCATCGGGCTCGGCAATTCGTCCGAGTGGAATCTGGCGTTCGAGCGATTTCCTGACGCTGTCCGAGGCCAGCGCATTGGCGGTGAGCGGGGTGCGCACGAGGCCGGGGCCGATGCCATTGACGCGGATGCCGCGCGCGGCGAGCGTGACGGCCATGGATTTGACCAGCATCAGCACGGCGCCCTTGGACGCGTCATAGGCCACGCTATCGCGCTCGGCGGCCATGGAATTGGTCGAGCCGACGCAGATAATGCTGGCGCCGGTCTGGTCGGCAGCGACGCGATTGGCAAAGGCCTGGCCGGCAAAGAGATAGGCCCGGACATTGAGCGCAAAGGTGCGGTCGAACATGTCCTCGGTGAGTTCGCCGAAGGTCGTGTCGGCAAAGGTGCCGGCATTGTTGACCAGGGTATCGAGCGTGCCCCAACGCGAATGTGCCGCTTCGACCAGCCGTTCGGCCTCGCCGGAACGGGTGAGATCGGCCTTTACGAAGTGGACTTCGGTCAGCGCGGAAAGCTCGGCAATGGCAGCCTCGGAGTGCTCGTCCTGGCGATGGGAATTGAGCACGAGCCGCGCCCCGGCAGCGGCAAAGGCGCGCGCGAGGCCAAGACCGATACCGTGGGTCGAGCCCGTAATGCAGACAGTGCGCCGATCCATATTTACACCCGGAAGGAACTGAGTTAACTCATTAGCATAATAACATGCTAATAAGGGTTCACCAATGGGTGTCAAGCAGAACTGGGCTGGGGGGCTGGTTGTTACGCCTTCAGGTGTCGTTCGGCGCGATGTGCTGGTCGAGGGCGAGCGCATTGTCGGCCTGGCGCTGCCCGGCGCGGTGACCGGCGCCGACTGGCAAAAGATCGATATTGCCGGCAAACTGGTCTTCCCCGGCATGATCGACGTGCTGCAGCATGGGTTCGACCTCAATCTTTATTCCGATGCGACGCCGGACGGCGTGCCCGATTCGTCGACCAAGCTGACGGCGCGGGGCGTCACCGCATTCCTGCCCTCGATCGGATGCCAGCCTCCGGCTGAATTTTCCGGTGTGCTGGAGCGTCTGGCCGATGCGTGTGCCAGGGCAAGTGGGGCCCGCGCCATCGGTATTCATAGCGAGGGGCCGTGCTTCAATTCGCCCGGCGCCCACAATCCGCAGAATTTGCAGCTGCCATCGCCGGAACTGGCCAAGCGCATGCTCGACAGCGCCAAGGGGCGGCTGGCGGCGGTGACGATTGCGCCGGAACTGCCGGGGGCGGAAGCCTTCATCAAGACGATGAAGGCGGAAGGGGTGTCGATCCATTTCGGCCACAGCCAGGCGGCGCCCGACGATGTCTCGCGCTATGTCAGCTGGGGGATCGACGCGGTCACCCATATGTATGACGTGATGCGCACGCTGCCGCCGGACAATTCGGGCGTGCATGTGTTTTCCCTGCCCGACGCGCTGATGGCCGAACGTCATCTGGCGCTGGGTGTGGTGGCGGACGGCATTCATGCCCATCCCAAGCTGTTGCGCATCCTGGCGCAATTGCCGGCGGATCGGGTGTTCCTCGAAACGGATTCGATGAAATATGCCGGCCTGCCGGGCACGGAGTTCGAATTCTATCCGGGCTATTTCGTCACCAGCGCCCCCGGCAAGGCCGTGCGATCGCGCGATGGCGGGCTTTGCGGCTCGTCTTTGACACCGGACGAGGGCATGCGCAATTATATCGACATGGCCGGAGCCGATCTGGTGCAGGCGGCCCATGCGGCGAGCCTCGTGCCAGCGCGCGTCATCGGCAGGGACCGCGACATGGGCAGTATCGAAATCGGCAAGCTCGCCGATTTCGCGGTGCTCGACCCCAAGGATTTCACCGTGCTCGAAACAATCATCGGTGGCAAAACTCATCATAGGCGCGACCATGAATGAGCCGCAGGAAAAACCTCTCCGCTATCAGGAAGAGGGCAATGTCCATCTCGATTTCCACGGGGCGACCAATACGACGATTGATTTCATCGTCGAGCGCTATGGCGTGGACGTCCTGCACGAGATCTTCGCCAAGGTGGGCAAGGACGTCTATGCCGATCTCCGCCGCCACATGATGGACGGCGACGCCAACGAGATGGTTCGTCACTGGCGCTATTTCTTCGACCGCGAAAGTGCCGATTACGACATCGCGGTGGGCGAGGAGGAAATCGTGCTGACGGTGCGGCACTGCACCGCCTATCACCACGTCGCCAAGATCGCGCCTGCGGTGTCGGCCCATTTCTGCGACCAGACGATCAAGGTCAACGAGGCCATTGCGGAGGGCAGCCCCTACCGTATCGACACCGAGATCACCGGACCGGGCGCCTGCCGCCAGGTCATCAGGAGGCGTGCATGATCCCCAGCGATCACTTCACCCGCTTTTACAACGAGGTCTACAAATTCCTCGAGACCCGGGGCGAGGAAGACCTCGAACTCTACTGGCTGGCGATCTCGAAGAACCAGGAGCGCCATATCCTCGAGCTGATCGAGACCAAGGGCCTTCAGGGCATGTACGAATATTGGTCGGTGATCGAGGAAGAAGAAAACTGCGACATGGATATCATGGTCGATGACGACCATATCGAGTTGCGGATGAACGAATGTCCGAGCCTGAGCAAGGTGCAGGACAATGACGCTGCGCCTATGGGACGCTATTGCGACCATTGCGCCGGCTGGATCGGGCCGATCATGGACAAGACCGGCTATCACCTCGTCTATGACGTCATCAGCCGCACCGAACCGCGCTGCGTGATGAAGGTGTTCAAGGATGAAGCCAAGGCGCGCGAGGCGGAAAAATCGGCGCAATTGCTAATGGGCTGGCCCGGGCGCGAGCAGCACCGCTCATGAAGACAATTGCCTCTGGTGTGCTGATGGCCGGCGAGGCCGGGACGGCGCGCGCCTGCCATACCTTTCCCAGCGTCGTAGAACTGGCCAGCGGGAAATTGATCGTCACGGCCCGGCACGGTTCGGGCAAGGATGGCGACGACGATGCAATCACCGTCCGGGCCGATCATGGCGATGGCAAGGGCTGGGTCGCCCATCCCGGCTTGCCGGCTTCGCCCGACCTCAATGGACGCAAGGGCACGCTCAAGCTTGCCTATCTCACCGCGTTGCGGCCAGGCGTTATCATCGCCGCCGCCATGTGGGTGGATCGGACCAGCTTTCCCGGTCAGCCGCTGTTCAATGCGGAGACCGAGGGGTGCCTGCCCATGGCGATCTTGCTCAGCCGCTCCGACGATGATGGGCTGAGCTGGAGCGATTGGTGGCATGTCGCGCTGCCCGAAGACATCGGCCCGCCCAGCCTGACCGCGCCGCTGGTTCTGCTCGCCGATGGGCGGCTGGCGATGAGCATAGAGACCAACAAGACCTATCTCGATGCCGGCACATGGGACCAGAAGGCGGTTCTGCTGTTTTCGGACGATGAGGGACAAAGCTGGTCGGCACCGCTCGTTTCGGCGCATGATCCGACCAACAGGATTTTCAACTGGGATCTGCGGATTGCTGCCGCGCCAGATGGGCGCCTCGTCAGCTTTGCCTGGACCTTCGATCGCGAAGCGGGGGAATATCGCAATATCCATCGCCGCGTGAGTGCGGATGCGGGCCGCAGCTGGACGGCGCCGGAGGATATCGGCTTTGCCGACCAGGCGGCCCGGCTGGCGATCCTTGGCGATGGGCGCGTGGTGTTGGCCTATGTCGACCGGTTCGGCACGCGCTCCATCCGGGCGCGGCTGGCCGACAGCGTCGAGGCGCCATTCCGCGCCGAGAGCGAAGTGGTGCTGTATACCCAGGAGCAGGCCGCCAGTGCCGAGAATGGCGCTTCGCTGGGCGAGGCGCTAGCCGACATGGAGATGTGGAGCTTTGGCCTGCCATCGGCCACGGCCCTGCGCAACGGGCAGGTGCTGGTGGTCTATTACGGCGGAAAGTCCGGCTGCATGGATATCGGCTGGGCGCTGATCGCGCCCTAGAGCATTTCACCGCGTCGGTGACGCGGTGAAACAGTTTACGTCCTTATTTTGTCGCGCTTCCGGTCGGCTGCCGCAGGACCTGCCGCGCCGCGATGGCCAGCAGGATCATCAGGGCCGGGTGGGCATTGTCGATTGCCGTCGTTCCGTCGAGTAGGGCGATGACCAGCAATGCATCGGCATGCCGGGACGCTGCGAGATCGGGGCGGAGTGCCCGCAGCGCGGAAAGGCTCGCCGCGGTCGGGCCCGTGCCCAGCTCTGCAGCAGCCGCTTCGAGCGCCACGCGCCGGGCGCGTTTGGCGGTATCGACGCTATCGATATTCTGCGCCAGCCGCGTGAGCAGGCCCGGCAGGCAATAGCCCGGCATGCGCTGTTCGCGCCGCCAATTGCGGGCAAATTTCTCCTCGATGCCGAGAATCTTCGCGATGGCGAGCAGCACGACCTTGCTGCGGGGTTCGCTGACGGCGTGGGTGTCGGTGACCTGGGCGCAATAGATCGCCACCAGGGCGGGGATGCTGTCTCGATCCCGGTATTTTCCGAGGGCGGAGGCCGCAGCAAGGCGGCAGTCGATGTCCCTGTCCTCGTCCAGCATCTGTCTGAGCGCCGGCAGATGGGTCTCGTCGCGAATATCCCCGAGCGAGCGGGCGGCCCGGCTGCGCAAGAGCGGATTGGCATCGGCGAGAAAGCCCGCAATCTTGCCGGCGCTTGGCCGCGATTGCAGCTGGCCCAGGCTATCGAGGGCGGCATATTGCAGCTCGATCAGGCCTTCATAATCGAGAATGGTTTCGAGCGCGCGGATGGCCTTGGGCGTGGGCGGCAGGCGGCCGAGGGCGCGAATGGCCTCGTGGCGGACATCGAAGCTGGGGTCGGAAAGGGCGGAAATGAGTTCGTCCTTGGCCAGCGTGCTGCCGGTGCCGCCGAAACCATAGACAAGGTCGCGACGGCGTTGCTCGGAGGTGAAGCTCGATGAGCGCTGGATGCCCCAGAGCGCGCGGAGCGGATTGCCTGTCGAGAACTGACCGAGAAAGTCGCGAACGCCGGTCGCGCCTTCCTCCTTGAGGAGGGCAAAGACTGCGGCGGAAGAGATCGTGACCAGCGCGGTGACGAAGAACAGGACTTCATAGCCACCGAATTGGGTGGTGCCGACAACAAAGGCGTTGTGCTCGAAATATTGCACTAGTACGCCGGCGATCACGGTCAGGCCGCCGCCGAATATGCCGTCGCTGGAATAGGCGAGCGCCATATAGCTCTCGCGGTCGGCGGGCGGGACATAGTTCAGCATGTAGATATTGCCGGCCACCATGGCGCCCTGGACGAGAAAACCGAAGAGGAAGAACACCATCCCCGCCAGGAATTCGACAACGGGCAGCTCGGGGTGGATGAATGGCAGGCCGAGCAGCATCGCCACCTGCAGCGATTGCAGGGTGATGCGGATGGCGCGGGTGCCATGGCGATCGATGAACCAGCCGGCGGCATAGCTGCCGGCGGCGGAGCCGACCGGAATGAGCGCGGCCATGAGCACGATCTGCCCGCTCGATATGCCCAGCCGTTCCCGGAAGAACAGCAGCAGGAAGACGGCAAGCGCCGAGTGGACGAGGAACTGGCTGCCGGACGAATAGAGAAAGGCGAGGAAATTGCGGTCGCGTAGCGGCACCTTGAGCTGGGCGAGCGCATCCCTGGCGGTGCGCGTCGTCGGGCGCGGCGCGCCGCCGGGCATGCCGAATAGGCACAGCGCCCCGGCAATGCCCACGATTATGCCGAAGGCAAAGACCGGATAAAACCGCTCTATGCCCTCCTGCCCATCGAGCCAGCGCTGGATAAGAAGCGAGCCGATCAGCGCCACGGGGAGATAGGCGATGGCCAGATTGCCGCTGATCTGGCCGCGCACGAGGCGTGGAAGGAATTCCTGCGACCATGGAATGACAGACACCTCGGACAGTGTCCGGCCGATGGCGTAGCAGATGACCGCCCCGAAAATGAGCAGAAAGACGACGTTCGGCGCGTCGATGAACATCGGCGCGGCGAACAGCGGCAAGAGGAAGAGATAGCGCGCCAGCAGCGCCAGGGCGGATAGCCGCTTGGTGCCGAACCGGAGCACCACCGGGATGCTGGCAATGCCCAGGATCTGGAACAAGGGCAGGATGCCGCCGATGAGGCCGATCCGGTCCTTGTCGATGCCAAGCTCGGCCGCGAACAGCACAAGGGGGGCGCCGACGCCGCACAGCACGGCCGTGGCCGTCAACACGGAATAGGCATAGTAGAACGGCATGCGGCGCAGCTTGGCGTAGTCGGTCAGTTCGGACGCGGCGGTCACTTGTGTTGAGCCTCAGAGCCGGATGCGGAAGGTCTTGATGACGTGCTGTCCGGCTTCCACCATCCAGCAGCAGGCGAGATATTCATCGCCACCGAGGGCGAGCAGGCTGGGTTGTCCGAAGCGCAAATTGACGAAGGGATCAAAGGCGATGTCGCCGTTCTGCCCGAGGCGTTCGTCGGTGAAGAGTTCCAGCGCGTCGAGACGCTGCAGCTGCGCGTCGACCAGGCGTGAGCGGTAGACATTGAGGCCCACAGGGCTTTCGCGATGGGCGTGGATGGTCAGCAGTTCATCGCGGGCCAGCGCCAGGCCGCCCGATGCCTGGGCGGCGATATCGGTCTCGAACACCTCAAAGGTTTCGCCGCCATCCTCCGAGAGCGCCAGGTGATTGTTGCGGTTCTTGCCAGCCGCCAGATCATGGGCCCAGAACAGCACCCCGATCCGCTCGCCGCCAAAGTCGATCAACCGGCATTCCCAGGGGGCGATATTGCCGGCATCGGACGCAAAGAAGACCGATTTTTTCCGCCAGCTTTTGCCGCCATCGAGGCTCGAAATGATCCATCCCTCCTGGCTGGTGGCGCCAAGGTGGAACGGGGGCGCCGCGCCGAGAAGCTCACCGGACGCGCGCTGGATGCAGGGGCCTGAAAGCTCGAGGCCTTCGCCGTCGACAATGAAGCGCTCCGGGCGGGTCCAGCTTTTCCCGCCATCGGTCGAGCGGGCGATCTTGTTGTGGAGGGGCAGCAAAGCGCCGTCGTCTGCCACGATGGGGGCAAGCGGGGAGGGGCGAACAAAGACATAGCCCGTCGCGAGCAAAGTCCCATCTGCGAGCGCCAGCGGCTTGTAGCTCTCGGATTCCATGGGGTCGAGGACGGTGTCGTGAAGGAGGGCAGGGGGGCTCCACGACCGCCCATTATCGGTGCTGCGGCTGACATGGGCCCGCATATCGGCGGCGTCGAAGGCCTGGCCGATGGAGAAGATGGCGAGGATATCGCCATTGTCGAGGCGCGCCAGGCCGGGAAACACGCCTTGCCGGCTAACGAGAAGGGGGGCGGGATTGGCGTAGAGAGTGGTGGATTCGATGAGGCGCATCGGGGTCTCAGGCAAAGGGATTGGAACGGTGGCGGAATTGGCCGGGCGTGCACCCCCGGCTGCGGTGAAAGGCGGCGATCAGGGTTTCGGCGTGGCCATAGCCAACCAGGCGGGCGATCTCGTCGATGCTGCACCGCGTGGTGGAGAGCAGATCCTCGGCGCGGCGCAGGCGCATCTCGCGCAAATGGCTGCCGGCGGAGGTGTTGTAGTGGCGGCGGTGGCGGGCGCGCAGGGCACTTTCATGGACATCCATGAGGGCTGCGACATCGCTGAGCGTGCGCATCTTGCCCAGCGCCGCCCCGGCCTGGTTCCAGGCCAGGTCGAGACTGGTATCGGGTGTGCGGATCGCGACCGGATGGGTGCTCTCCGGATGCTCGAAGCAATCCAGAATGGCGGAGAGCAGCCGGCGCCGGCGGGGAAGATCGGCCTCGTTGCGGGCGATCGCCAGATCGAGGCTGAGACGCAGCATGGCCTGGACATGCATGGCTTCGCTGGGACGGGGCAGGCGATATCCCTGGCCGGACATGTCCAGCCTATCGGCATCCGGCCAGGAAAAATGGCAGATCGAAGCGGTGGCAAAGCCGCCGATTGCGGCGCCCGAGAATGGCGTATCGGGCAGGATGAGAATGCCGGAGGGCGCATGCAGGCGCAGCCCATTCGCCGTTCCGATATCGAGCCTGACGCTGCCTTCGTGGATCCAGAGCAGGTCATGAAAATCCCAGCGCGCAGGACCGATCGGCATGCGCCGGTCGAAGCGACCGAGCCGGTGCTCCCTGAGGTCTATGCTGTCCTGATCGATCGCCCTGGTCATGACGATACTGCACCATGACGAGGGTCCGGGCGCCATGGCGCACGGCTGCGTGCAATCGGAATTCCTAGTCGCCTGCCACACTGCTCCACAGACGAGCCCCGTCGCGTAGTCTTTGATGGTCGGCGAGGATAGAAATGAGGAGAAGCGCGATGTCCCACGCTCTGCAGAGATCGGGCACCAATCTGAAACAGGATTTCGACCGCGACGGCTATATCGCCATCAAGCCGCTGTTCGATGCCGCCAAGATGGCCGAAATCAACCGCGAGTTCGATCGCTATGTCGAGGCCTGCGTTCCGCAGATGAAGGACACGGAAGTGTTCTATGAGGAAAAGGGCGCCAAGGGCAGCCTCAAGCAGATGCAGAACATGCAGCACTATGACGCCTATTTCCGGGAACTGCTGGAAACCGACGTGGTGCGCGATCTGGCTGAAACCATGCTGGGCGAGGCCGCGCGGGCGGTGAACCTTGAATATTTCAACAAGCCGGCCGGTATCGGCAAGCCCACTCCGCCCCATCAGGATGGCTATTACTTCCATTTCAGCCCGCCTGCCGCAGTCACCGGGTGGTTGGCGCTGGAGCGGGTGGACGAGGAAAACGGCTGCATCCACTATGTGCGCGGCTCGCACAGAAACGAGGGTTATCGGCCGCATGGCCGGTCCCAGATCCTGGGCTTTTCGCAGGGCATTACCGATTTCGGGACTGAAGACGACAAGGCGAATACGGTGGCCTTCCCGGGGGAAGCCGGCACATTCCTGATGCACCACTCCAAGACCATTCACTGGGCCGGGCCGAACACCTCGCCCACCCGCGCGCGCCGGGCGCTGGGCTTCGTCTATTTCGGAGAGAGCGCCAAGGTGGACGAGGCGGCAAGAGCGGCCTACCAGGCCAAGCTGCAGGCCGACATGCGCGCCGCCAACCAGATCTGATGGCAAAAGGTGGAGCCCCGAGGGGCTCCACCTTTCTTCGTGCCATTCGGTCGGGCGGGTGGCCATGGCCGGGCTCTTTCAGTCTAGCGAAATGACCTTGCCGTGCAGCTTGGTGTAGGGCAGGCGCTTGAGATTGGATGTGCAGAGGCCAGGCGTATCGACATAGAAGCTGGCGCGCTGGATGTCGTCATAGGCGGCGCGGTGGGAGACGGCGGCCTTGATGACCACATAGGTCGCGTCTTCCGGGCGCAGGCCCTGGGAGTGGTACTGCCCCAGATCCATCGGCGCGGTCTTGCGCTCGGAGAGCAGGATTTTCGCCTGGTCGTTGACGAGCACGGCGCAGCGGCCCATGCGGATGGTGGTGCCGCCCATCGAGGCCATGTGCGATTTGGGGTTTTCGAGCTGGAAGACGCCGTCGCTGAGATGCTGGATCGTGCCGGTGAAGGCAATGGGCGTGCCGTGGTGCGCGTCGGTCTTGGCGCCGATATTCAATGAGACGACGGAGCTGAGGCCGGCGTCAAAGCAGGCCGCTACAGCCTCCTTGTCTGCCAGCGCGGCAAGAATGTTCTTGCGCCCGGTTTCAAGCAATGGTCCGAGCAGGCCGGTGGCATCGCCGGGCGTGCCGCCGCCGATATTGTCCGAGGCTTCGATGAGGAGGATCGGGCCCGTGCCGGGGGGCAGGGCGTCGGCCTTGGCGAGGGCAGTCTCGAGATCGTCTTCGCTGGGATAGCCGGCTTCGATATTGGCTTCGAGCAGATCCACCAGATCATCGAGATGAGCATTGGCGGCTTCCACCGTGCCGCGCGTCACCACGCTGAGGCTGAAGCCGCAAATGGCGATGTCCGAATAGGCGTATCCGGCCATGACATTGATGTTGAGAATGTTCCTGTCGCAGGCCTCGATGGCGCGGGCGGCCGCCAAAACGCTCTTCATCGGCTCGTTGGCCGAGCCGACGCCGGTGGGCGACAGCACATATTTGGTGGCGCGATGGACCTGCCTTATGCCGGGTTCTCGTAGCGCCGCATCGAGCAACTCTGCCGCGGCGACGGCGGATTCAAGCGCGTCGGTGTGAGGATTTTCGCGATAGGCGCGAAGTACGGTGGCGTTTTCCACCATGGCCTGGGAGATATTGCCATGCAGGTCGAGCACGGCGCCGATCGGCAGGTCGGGCCGGCCGGCAGCCTTCAGCCGGTCGCGGATCCTGCCCATGACCAGACCTTCGACGTCGTCGGAGCTTTCGCTGACCATGGCCCCGTGGAGCACGAGGAAAATGCCGTCGATTTCCTGGACGTGACGGTCGAGGCCGGCCAGGAAATGCTCGAAGAACATGTCGACGACATCGTCGGTCACCTTGCCGGCAGGCTGGGCGGCCATCTGGATGGTCGGGATGATCCGCCAGCCGGCCTTTTCGGCATAGTCGATGAAGCCGGCGCTGGGCGAGCCATTGCCGCGGTTCCTGTCGATGGCGGCCTGGCCGATATGGATGCCGCCTTCCTCGAACTGGGCCATGCCGGTCTTTTGGGCGAGGAAGGTGTGGGTCTCGTGGTAGAGGCCGCCGAACAGGATGGTCTTGGTCATGGCTCTTGCGCCTTGGCTCTAGAAGAAGGTGAGGACGCCGTCGATGACGGTGTAATTGTCATCGACGATGGGCAGGAACCGCCATTTGTCGAAGGCGGTGCAGGGATGGGACACGCCCGAGGCGATGAGGTCGCCGACCTGCCAATCGGTATCGGCGCCGAGGCGCACATAGGCGTGCTGGTCATTGGTGGCGAAAACCTCCGCCGTGCCGATGGGCAGGAAGCCGGTGCCGGGGCGGTAGCGCTTGAACGGCACGGGGAGCTTGCCATCATAGGGGATGTCGCGCTTGCCCATGGTGAGGAAGGCGAGGCCCGGCTCCGGCATGGACTGGACATAGGCCCAGGCTTCGAGCGCCGGCTCCAGATCGGATTTCCACGAGCGGCGCGGGTCGGCCTTGGCCTCGTCTTGGCTGTGCTTGTAGCTGCCGGAATCGTTGGTGACGTAGCATCCCGAACGCAGGAGGACGCGCACCGGAATGGGTAGTTCGAGCTTGGTGAACTGATCGGCGACGATATCGAAATAGGACGAGCCCCCGCCCGAGAGAACGAATTCGCCAAGGCCCGTGCAGAGGCTGGCGGGCAGGGCACGGGCGATTTCGACGATCTCGCGGGCAAAGCCATCGATCAGCATCGGATCCTTGTCGATGCCGGGAACGACGCCCTCAAAGGTCGCCATGCCGGCGAAGCGCACGAGGCTCGTGTCGGTGGTCGCCAGCTTTTCGGCGAGGGCGAGGGCCTGGGCCTTGTCGCGAAGGCCCGTGCGTCCGCCCTTGGCGCCGATCTCGAGCAGAACCTTGATCGGGCGAGCCGGCTTCAGCGGCGCCAGATGGCGCAGCATGTTGTCGAGTTGGGCGGCGGAATCGAGGAAGGTGTAGAAATCGAATTCCGGATCGGCGTTCAGCAAGGCGGCAATCCCCGCCAGATGCGCCTTGCCGATCAGCTGGTTGCCCAGCACCACGCGCTTGACGCCGTAGTGGTGCATCACCTGCACCTGATTGACCGTTGCCGCCGTCATGCCCCAGGCGCCATTGCCGAGCTGTTCGGCAAAGATATGCGGGCTCATCGTGGTCTTGCCATGGGGGGCAAGCGAGAGCCCGTGGCTGGTCAGATACTGGCCGAAAACCTCGGCATTGTGGTCGAGCGCGCTGCGCTTGAGCAGCATCAGCGGCATGGGAAGGTCCTCGGCGAGGACATTCCAATTCTTCTTGCCGATGTCGGCAAGAGAGAAGGGGGCGGCATTGGCCGGAATCCCCTTCGTGCGTCCGTCGAGTTGCGTCTGGTTCAGCGCGTCGAGATTCATTTTGGGCTCCCTAGATGGCGTCAAACGCGGAGAGCATATCGTCTGCATAGCTGGCAAGGGCAACGACATCGGCGCCGACGCTGAGCAGATTATAGCCCATCGACACATAGTCCTTCACATTGGCCTTGCCGGCGACGGTGGCGGCGATCTTGCCATGACGGCGGGCCACTTCGGCGACGCGCTCGCGCACCTTGATGATTTCCGGTGCCTGGATCTGGCCGGGGATGCCGAGGCGCACCGAATAGTCGCCGGGGCCGAAGAACAGGCAATCGACGCCATCGAGTTCGGCGATGGCTTCGATTTCGTCGAGCGCCTCGGGGTCTTCGATCTGATGGCAGACGAAGCGTTCCTTGTTGGCGGCCTCGAGATAGTCGAGGAAGCCGACGCGGGTGAACAGACCATCATTATTGCCGCCATCGACGGCGCGGCGGCCGAGCGGGGCGAACTTGGTCATGTCGCGCACGGCACGCGCATCAGCAGCACCCATGACATGGGGTACGATGAGCCCTGTGGCATCGGCTTCGAGCGGGCGGATATAGTCGGAATAGGAGCCGCGCGCGACGCGGACCAATGTGTCGACGTCATAGATCTTGGCAGCGCGGATCTGGTGCTCGATGGCCTCGATGCTCGAAGAGGTGTGCTCCTGGCAGAGCCACAGCGCGTCGGGCTGGGCCGAGGCGAAAATCTCGGCGACCTTGGCATCATAGGTGTTGAGCTTGAGCACCTTGGCGACGCCACCGCTGGCGATGGTGCGCAGCACCCGGCTGGGGCGCATGCGGTGCTGGGTGGCGGGACCGGCGGTATATTGCTGCTTTTCGGACATGGCTCTTTACTTTGCTGTGTAGCCGCCATCGACCGGGATATTGGTGCCGGTGATATAGGCTGAGGCATCGGAAGCGAGGAACACGATGGCGCCCATCATGTCGGTGTCATTGGCCATGCGGCCCAATTGCGTGCGGTCGGAATAATTCTTCACGAAGGCAGCGGGCTGCCCGTTGAAATAGCCACCCGGCGCGAGGCAATTCACCCGCACATTGTCGGGGCCGAGGATGCTCGCCGCCCAGCGCGTGAAATTGAGCATGCCGCCCTTTTCGTAGTGATAGATCGGGGAGGGATCGGGCATCATGTCGGTGCCGATATAATTGCCCATTTCGAGGCCGACCGAGCCCATCATCGAGCCGATATTGATGATCGAACCGGACTTGTTGGCCGCCATCGACTTGCCGAACAGCGAGGTGATCTTGAACAGCGCCGAGGCGTTGATGCGCAGGCTCTTGTCATAGGCTTCGAGGTCATGGTCCCAGCCCGACATGGCCGAGCGGATGACGGCATTGTTGACGAGCACATCGCAGCGACCGGACTGCGCGATGATGGTGCGGTGCAGCTCTTCGATGGACTGGTCGGAATTGAGATCGAGCGAGAGCGCGACGACGTCATTACCGGCTGCGCGTTCTTCGGCAGCTACCGCCTCGAGCGCTTCGAGATTACGCGAGGCGATATAGGTCTTTGCGCCAGCCTGGGCGAGCGCGGCGACGATCTGGCGGCCGTAGAGGCCAGCACCGCCGGTGACGAGGGCGACTTTGCCCTTGAGGGAAAATGTGTCGAGAACGCCCATCTTAATATCCGAAGCTGGAGAGAAGAATTTCGGCGCCACCGGCTTCGCGGCTCTCGATGCCGGCGATGACGAGTTGCATCAGTTCGCGTGTCTCGGCGAAGGGCACGGGCGGCGTGCCGGTGCGGAGGAAGCCGACATAGCTTTCGAGCTGCGCCTTGAAGGCCGTGAAGGTGTCCTGGCTGCGCAGGGTGGTGCCGCCTTCAGTGCCGGCCAGGGTGATGAAGCCCGAGCCACCGATCTGGTCGGCTGTGGTGGTGATGACGACGTCGATGCCCTTCTCATGCTTGAGATGGACTACATTGCGCTCATAGGTGCCGGTATTGCGCACCGAGACGAAGCCGGGTCCGATTATGGGGTAGATCGATTCCAGGGCGTGGATGCCGTAGGTTTCCCATTTCTTGGCCATGGTCACGAAGACGGTGCGCAGGGCGCCGAATTCATGGGTCGCGCCGTGATAGGGCAGGAATTCCTTGGCAAAGCGCATGCCGGAAGACGAGATGATCGGCTTGCCCTCGGACACCCAGCGATTGAAGGTTTCGAGATCGGCGCGGTTGTCGCAGAGCGGCTTGTCGATGAAGACGGGGAGCCCCGCCTCGACGAAGGGTCGGGCGCGCTGGACATGCTCAAAACCCTTGTCGGTGGCGACGACCACCGCATCGACATGGCCGATTACATCCTCGGCGCGCGCCACCACATTGGCGATCTTTGCAACCTTGGCGACGTCATGGGCCTCGTCGGGATTGTCGGTCCAGACATGGGTCACCTCGACGCCGGGGATGCCCAGCGTCTCGGGCGGCTGCTTGCCGATATAATTGATGATCGCCGGGTAGGGGCAGTGCTTGAGCGCCTCCGCGTCGTAGCGGCCATTGATGATCATCGACCAGGAATAGGGGTGGCCATTGCCCTCGACCATGCCCAGCATGGCGAGGCGAATGGGGCGGTCGGCGAAAGGAAAATTCATAGGCAGAACCTCACCAGGCGGTCCAGCCGCCATCCACGCCCAGCACCTGGCCGGTGATGTAGGAGGCAGCGTCGGAAATCAGGAATACGGAAGCGCCGGCGGTCTCGTGCTGGCGGCCGATGCGGCCAAGCATGGTTTCGGCCTCGAGATTGGCGATGAAATCGGGATGGGCCTTCTGCACGCCCTCATGTGGGAAGGGGCCAGGATAGAGGGCGTTCACCCGGATATTCTTCGGGCCGTAGTGGCCGGCCATGTAGCGCACCATCTGGTTGAGCCCGGCCTTGCCGACACCGTATTCGATGGCATTGGGGGTCATTTCGCCCGGATAGTTCCTGGGGTCCGGCGAGACGACGCCATACATGGACGAATAGAGCACGATCGAGCCACCCGAGCTCATCCGGCTGGCAGCCGCGCGCGCGAGCAGGAACGTGCCGGTGATGTTGATGCGGTTGGCGAGATCGAAGGTCTCTGCGTCAAGCGCGTCAAACGCCTTGCCGGAGTTGAAGGCCGTCGCGCCGATCAGGCCGGAAAAACCGCCGAAAGCGCTGGCTGCCTGCTCGACACAGGCAAGGATCGAGGCTTCGTCGGCCATGTCGAGGGGCAGGGCGGCGACACCACCCTTGCCGGGCGCCGCCGTCACGGTTTCCAGTGCTGCCGCGAGCCGATCCTGATCCCGGTCGGCAATCACCACATTGGCGCCCTGCGCCTTGAGCAGGAGGCATGTGGGTGTGCCCAGGTAACCGGCACCGCCGGCCACAAGCACTGTACGTCCATCCATCTGGAACATTGGTTCTTCTCTACTGATCGAGGGAGACGATCGTGCGGTCGGTCCAGCTGCGCTTTGCGCCCAGCGCGACCATGAGATTGAGCCGCGCTTCTTCGAGCGTGGCCAAATGGCAGGGCTTGCCCTCGAGGGCATCGAGCATGGCATTGGCCTGGATGGAGAACCGGGCCTGGTGGGCTTCGGTCGGCACCAGCCCGTCCATGAAGTCGTGCGTTTCCTTGTCCTGGCCGCTGTCGTCGTCGGCAAAGCTCAGGATCGAGTGGTTGAGCGTCAGATTGCCCTTGGTGCCGATGAATTCGGTTCGGGCGATATTGGGCTTCTGGAACTGGTTGATGGTGACATTGGCCATCGCCCCGCTTTCGAAGCAGATATTGACGAGGCAGGTGTCCTCGGTCTCGGTGCCCTGGAGCACGAGACGGTCATGCATCGCGCCTACGGCGACGGGCCGACCCATCAGCCAGATCAGCATATCGAAGGTGTGGCTGGCTGCATCGAGAATGGCGCCGCCACCCATTTCCGGGCGAGCATAATAGGTGCGCTGGAAGTCCGGGCGATATTTGGGAAATTCCTGGCCCGAATTGGCATAGACCAGTCGCAGATCGCCGATCTTGCCGTTTGCAATACCCTCGCGCACGGCCAGCAATTCGGGAGCGATGCGTCGGATATAGCCGACACGCGCCAAAACGCCCGATTTCCTGACGGCCTCGATGGCGGCGTCGACGCCGTCCATGGTCACGGCCAGCGGCTTTTCGACCATGAAGGCGAGGCCGGCCTCGGCGCAGCGCTGCATCAATGGCACATGCAGATGGGCCGGAGCGCAGATGACCGCGAGATCGTAAGAAGAGAGATCGGCCTCCTCCAGGGCGGCGTAGCTGGCCTCGAGCGGAAACATCTCCTCGGCCTCGGCGCGCCGTTCCGCGTGCGGCTCGACGATCGACAGGCTTGCCCGCCCTGTCGCCAGATAGCCACGCAGATGCCGGCGGCCAATGCCACCACTGCCGATAATCAGAACCCTCTTCATTCCGTCCCCCATCAAGCGCTGATTGGTGCTTGACACTCCAAAAAACTATGTTGTTATGTTAATGAGATATCTTGGACTGTCAACACGGGTGCAGCCGTGTTTTTGAAGGAATTCGTTTGGCGAACTTCTGTTTCGTGGGATGAAATTTCTGCCGCTGGCGGAAATATCCCAATTGCGTAGAATTCGATTTCTGGGAGGGGTCGGGACGATTATGCAGATATCCAGTTTTCCGGGCCCAGTGCGCCCAGATGTCGATCCAAGTGCCAAGTTTGGTCGACCAGATTTGAGCAAGGGTTCGCCAAACCCGTGCGGACAGCCAGCCAATGGTCCGAGTGCGGTGCCGGATGCTGCCGAGATTGCGTCAACCATCGCCCGGGACATTCATTCCGGTGCGCTCGAAGAGGGTGGCATGCTCGCATCCGAGCGTCACCTTTGCGAGCGTTTTGGCGTCGGTCGCTCGATCATTCGCGAAGCGATCAAGCAGCTGGAGGCGATGAGCCTTGTCGAGCTGCGCAAGGGGCATCGGCCCCGCGTGGTCTATCCTACCCTGGCGCGTCTGCTGGACAGTATTTCGGGCGCATCGCGCTTGCTGTTCAGCGGCACCGAGGGCGGCGCCCATATGGAGCAGGCGCGCCTGTTCCTTGAAACCAGCATGGTTCGCTATGCAGCCCAATCCGCCACGCCGGCCCAGATCGGCAAGATGGTTGCGGCGATCGAGAAGGCCGATGGCGCGATCGAGGATTTGCCGCGCTTCCGCGATGCCGACGTGGAATTCCACCGGGCGCTCGCCGAGGTGCCGGGCAATCCGATTTTCATCGCGCTACACGACGCCTTTGTCGGTGGGCTGATGCGGGCCCGGCCCGACCCTACCGAAATCGCGCGCCATAACCGGCGCAGCAATGACGAGCACAAGGGTGTGGTGCAGGCCATCATCGCCCGCGATGCGGAGGCGGCGGTCACCATCCTGACCAAACACCTGACGCGAAATTACGCCGTCTATGTCAATCACGTGCTGGCCCCGATGGGGGGCGGCAATCAAGCGCTGGAGGTTTAGCCGATCACCGACTTCCGCAGCATTGGCTGCGGCGCCCGGGACTGACGTGGGGTTCGTTCCGGAGCAGAGTTCAAAATATTTTTCTAACAGGGGAACGTAGATGCAATTCAAGAAACTGATCGCTACCGGCCTGGCCGTGCTGATGACGTCCACCGCCATTGGCGGCGTGGTCGCTCAGCCGATCAACGAAAATCCATTGTCCGATCCGCGCGTGCGCCAGGCGATTTCCTACGCCATCGACATGGACACGATCGCGGAGACCATTTTCGAGGGCGCTGCCATTCCGGCCGACGGCCTTCTGCCGGATGGTCCGAACAAGCCGACCGATCTCAACCCGTACAAATATGATCCGGACAAGGCTCGCGAACTCCTCGCCGAAGCTGGCTGGGACAGCAATCGCGAACTGGACGTCGTCTTCTATTACGCCGACCAGGCAACGACCGACCTTATGGCCGCCATGCAGGCCTATCTCGCCGATGTCGGCATCAAGATGAACTACCGCCTGCTCGAGGGCGATATCGGCTCGCAGATCTCGGTGGTGCCGGATGATCCGGTAAACGGCCCGTCCAAGGTCACCTGGGATATGCTCTACGGTGCCCGCGCCGCGCTGGCCCTGCAGGAATATTTCAACCGCTATGCCCTGGGCGGCAAGCCGATGATCCCGAACATTCCGCGGATGAACGAGCTGGTGGCCAAGGTCAACGGCACGACGGATCCGGAAATCCAGCGCGAAGGCTACTTCGAGATGGAGCGGATCATCAACGAGAACGTCTACCAGATCCCGCTGTACTACCAGCAGCTCTACACGTTCGAGAGCACGCGCCTCAACCGCAACGGTGCCCCATACGGCAACGAGCAGTACAATTACAACTGGGGTGTCGAAGGCTGGACGATCGAGCCCGATGCCAGCGGCAAGGCGGTGATGTACACCAATACCGCCCCTGCCCAGTTCTTCGAAGTGCCGTGGCAGAATCTGGGGATCTGGGTCTCCAACAAGTTCGCCTTCGACACCGTTCTCGAATCCGACGGCGACCTGCTGCCGATCGGCGGCGAGATGGCTGACACCTATTCCGTTAGCGACGACGGCCTCACCTTCACGGTGACGCTCAAGGATGGCCTGACCTGGCACGATGGCACCGCCATTACCGGCGATGACCTGGCCTGGTCGATCGGGGCCGCGATGAAGTTCCCGATCACCCATCCCGTGGTCAAGTCGACCCTGGCCAAGATCGATGGCGCCGAGGCATTCGTGGCCGGCGAGGCCGATGCTGTCTCCGGCGTCAGCGTCGACGGCAATACGGTCACCGTCAAGTTCGCGACGGTCGATCCCAATGTGCTGCTGACTTTCAGCCAGTTCGCACCGCTTCCGGCCGCACAGTTCGAAGGTGTCGACCCGATCAATCTCCAGCAGGCTCCCTACTGGCAGAAGCCGATCGGCTCGGGTCCGTTCAAGATCGATGAAGTCGTGATGAACGACTACACGACGCTCGTGCCGTTCGAGGGCTATCACAAGGGCACTCCGAAGATCGAACAGATCATCGCCAGCCCGTCCTATGAAAACGACGCGAACCTGCTCGTCAACGCAACCGCCGGCAAGGCCGATTTCGGCTACACCAAGGTTGCCAGCGACGTGCCGGCACTCGAAGCGCTGGATCACATGGTCGTGCACCCGATCAACATCCCCTACACGCGCATGCTCTGGATCAACCAGTTCCCGCATCCGACGAACTGATTTGACTGACGGGAGCGCCGGCTTCGAGGCCGGCGCTCCTCGCATATTTTCCAATTAAGACGGGGACTGGCCAGACACCATGCTGACCTACATCATCAGGCGCATCCTGATCCTGATCCCGATGGCATTCGTCATCTGCTTCCTGGTTTATCTGGGGCTTGAGCTCACGCCGGGGGACGCTGTCTCCCACATGATCAGTCCCGATATGCTCGGCAGCATGGATCCGGAACGACTAGAAGCCCTGCGCCAGTCGCTCGGGCTCGGTCAGCCTTTCTATGTCCGGTTCTGGTCCTGGTTCACCAATCTGATCCAGGGCAATTTCGGCTATTCAACCAATGGCGGCGTGCCCATTGCCAACATCATCGCGACGCGCCTGCCGGCCACGCTGGAACTGGCCGCCATCGCGCTGTTGTTCTCGACGGTGATCGGCTGCATCCTGGGCGTGGTCAGTGCGCTCAAGCGCGGCAGCGCCACCGACAGCGCGCTGACGGTCGTCGGCATGCTGGGCGTCTCCATCCCCGAATTCTTCTTCGGCCTCGTCGCCATCCTGATTTTCGGTCTCAATCTCGGCTGGTTGCCCGTGGGCGGACGTTCCATGCCTGGCTATCTGACCTTCTGGGATCGGGTGCCGCATCTGGTCATGCCATCCCTCGTGCTCTCCATCATGCTGACCGCCGGCGTCATGCGTTATGCGCGCTCCTCCATGCTCGATGCGCTGAGCCGCGATTTCATCAAGACCGCCCGTTCGAAGGGCCTGCCGGAATGGCGCGTCAACGTGCTGCACGGCTTTCGCGTGGCGCTGACCCCGGTGGTCGTGCTGATCGGCTTCCGCCTGCCGGTGCTCATCGGCGGCTCGGTCATCATCGAACAGGTCTTTCAATGGCCCGGGATCGGCAATGAGTTCATCTCGGCCGTCCGCTCCCAGGATTATCCGGTGGTGATGACCATCGCGCTGCTCTCGGTGATGGCAGTGCTGATCGCCAGCCTGATCGTCGACATCCTGACCGCCCTTATCGATCCGCGCGTGCGGCTGGGAGAATAGTTTCATGACAGCCCCCATTGCTCGTTCCACTCGCCGTCGCACAAGGCTAGACGCCCAGTTCGATCGCATCCGCGCCCGTGAGGAGGCCGGCGAGGCCCGCTCCCGCGGCGGCTCGCGAACATTCAACAAATTCCTCAACAACCGGCTTGCCGTGGTCGGACTGGTCATCTTTTCGGTGATCATCCTCGCCTCGATCTTCGCACCGCTCCTCACGCCCTACGATCCGAACAAGATCGATTTGCGTGGCATGCTGCAGGCCCCGTCCTGGGAGCACTGGTTCGGCACCGACCGCACCGGCCGCGACCTCTTTTCGCGCGTGCTCTATGGCGGCCGCATCTCGATCCTCGTGGGATTGGGAAGCGCCATCATGGCGGCCATAGTGGGCGTGCTGATCGGGGTCTATACCGGCTATGTCGGCGGCTGGCTCGATGCCCTCGCCATGCGCATCTCGGAAATCTTCATGTCGTTTCCGCAGATCATCCTCGTGCTGATGCTGGTCTCGATCCTTGGCCAGTCGCTGCTCAATTTGATGCTGATCTTCACGCTCACCGGATGGGGCGGAATCTACCGCATGGCCCGGGCGCGCATGCTCAGCCTGCGCGAAGAAGAATATGTGCTGGCGCTGCGCAGCTTCGGGCTGTCCCGGCCGCTCATTGCCTACAAGCACATGCTGCCCAATGCCCTCGGCCCGATCATGGTCAACATTACCCTCTCGACGGCGGCGTTCATCCTGCAGGAAGCGGGCCTCAGCTTCCTTGGGCTCGGCGTGCCGCTCTCCATCCCGACCTGGGGCAATATTCTCAACGTGGCGCAGGACCTTCGCGTGCTGCAGACCAATTGGTGGATCTGGCTGCCTGTCGGCACCGTGATTTCGCTCTTCGTGCTCAGCGTCAATTTCATTGGCGATGGTCTGCGCGATGCGACAGATCCGACCCAGCAAGGATAAGGCGATGACCGATACGCAAGATATCGCCATCAGCGTGCGCGATCTCAAAACCTTCTTCTACACCAATAATCGCTGCAACCGGGCTCTCAACGGCGTCTCCTTCGACATCAAGAAGGGCAAGACGCTGTGCATCGTCGGCGAAAGCGGCTGCGGCAAATCCGTGACCGCCGCCTCGATCATGCAATTGCTGCCCGATCTGTCACGCATCGAGGATGGCGAGATCATCTATCACGCCGATCGCGGGGACATTCCGCTCCACGCTCTGGAGAAGAACGGCCGCGACATGCGCCGCATTCGCGGCGGCGAGATCGCCATGATCTTCCAGGATCCGATGACGGCGCTCAATCCGGTTTATTCGGTCGGCTTCCAGATCAAGGAAAGCCTGCGCTACCATCTCAAAATGGTCGGGAAGGCGGCCCATCAGAAGGCGATTTCCCTCCTCAAGGAAATGGGGATCGCCCTTCCCGAAAAGCGGGTGAACGACTTCCCGCATCGCTATTCGGGCGGCATGCGTCAACGCGCCATGATCGCCATGGCCATGGCCTGCAACCCCAAGGTTCTGATCGCCGACGAGCCGACAACGGCGCTCGACGTGACCATCCAGGCGCAGATCTTCGAGCTCATGGACAAGCTCAAGCGCGAGCACGGCACCGGCATCATGCTCATTACCCATGACATGGGCGTGGTGGCCGAACTCGCTGACGATGTGGCCGTGATGTATATGGGCAATATCGTCGAGGCCGGGACGGTGGACGAAGTCCTCCGCAATCCGACCCACCCCTATACCAAGGCGCTCCTCTCCTCCGTGCCCGTTCTGGGCAAGGGCAAGAGCCAGGACATCAAGGCCATTCGCGGCTCGACGCCCGATCCGCTCAACCGACCCAAGGGCTGCCAGTTCGCCGATCGCTGCGATTTCGCAATCGATCAGTGCAAGGCCATGCCCCCAGAGACACACATGACATCGACCCATCGGGTCATGTGCTGGCGCTACAAGGAGCTTTCCGCTCATGAATGAGGAAAAAGATGTCATTCTCCGCCTGCGCGGGGTGAAGGCGCATTTCCCGGTCAAGGCAGGCGTCTTCAAGCGCACGGTCGGCCATGTGAAGGCTGTCGACGGCGTCGATATCGACGTCTATCGCGGCGAGGTCCTCGGCCTCGTGGGCGAAAGCGGCTGCGGCAAGACCACGCTCGGCAAGGCCATCCTGCAGCTGGTGAAGCCCACCGACGGCGAAATCGTCTATAATTCGCCGCAGGGTGAAGAGGCCGATCTGGTCAAGCTCGACAACGAGCAGATGACCCCGTTCCGCAAGCGCCTGCAGATCGTCTTCCAGGATCCGCATTCCTCGCTCAATCCGGCCTTCACCATTTTCGGCTCGCTCGAAGACCCGCTCAAGAAATACGGGGTCAAGACGCGCGAGGAGCGCCGCAAGATCATCGGCGACCTGCTCGAAGCGGTGAACATGCGCCGCGAATATATGGACCGCTATCCGCACGAGTTTTCGGGCGGCCAGCGCCAGCGCATTGGTATTGCCCGGGCGCTCAGCATCGAGCCGGAACTGATCGTCTGCGACGAAGCCGTCTCGGCGCTCGACGTGTCGATCCAGGCCCAGGTGCTGCAGCTCCTGATGAAGCTCAAGCGCGAGCGAAACCTCACCTATATCTTCATCACCCACGATCTCAGCGTCACCGAATATATCTGCGACCGCGTCGCCGTGATGTATCTGGGGCGGGTGGTGGAGCTGTGCCGCTCGGAAGATCTCTTTGCCAAAAACCTCCACCCCTATACCGAGGCGCTGCTCTCGGCCATTCCAGTGGCGGACCTCGACAAGAAAACCGATCGCATCGTCCTCCAGGGCGACGTGCCGAGCCCGGTGAACCCGCCTTCGGGCTGCCCGTTCCATCCGCGCTGCCGCTACGCCAAGGACGTCTGCAAGACTGTCGTGCCGCCGCTCAAGCGCTACTCGGTCGACGGGCACGATCACTACGCCTCCTGCCACCTCATCGATTTGCCGGAAGCGACGGATGCTCCCGTCGCCATCCCGGCCTGATTTTTCCAATTCGGAGCCAAAATTGTCAGCGTCAAAGCTTGCTTCCATCACCGGCGTGCTGCCGGCCCTGGTGACCCCGTTCGATGAGAACGAAAATTTCGACGAAGGGCGGATGCGCGCCGTCGTCGATTTCCTCATCGGCCGCGGCATTGACGGGCTTTATGTCACCGGCAGCACCGGCGAAGCCTTCATGATGTCGCCCGAAGAGCGCAAGCGTGCGCTCGAAGTGGTCATCGACGAGACCAAGGGCCGGGTGCCGGTCATCGCCCATGTCGGCGCCATCAGCACGTACCACTCGTCCGATCTGGCGCGTCACGCCGAAAAGGCCGGCGCCGATGCGCTCTCGGCCGTGCCGCCCTTCTACTGGGGTTTTTCCCAGGACCAGATTCTCTCCTACTATACCGACATCACGGCTTCGACCGGCCTGCCGATGTGCGCCTATAACGTGCCGCTGGCCGGGCTCTTCGGCTTCGACATGATCAAGCGTTTGGCCGAAATTCCGGGCGTCGAAGGCATCAAGTACACCGCCACTACCCACCACGACATCATGCGCATCAAGGCCGAGATCGGGTCCGATTTCGTGCTTTATTCGGGTGCCGACGAGATGGCGATGTCGGGCCTGCATTTTGGTGCCGACGGCATTATCGGCAGCTTCTACAACGCCATTCCCGAAATTTTCCTGGCGCTTTACGCGGCGGTCAAGGCTGGCGACATGGCCAAGGCCAAGGAGCTGCAGGAAGTGGGCAATGCCATCATCTTCTTCACCCTGCCGCGTAATGCCATGGCCGCCCTCAAGCGCATGGTGACCTGGCAGGGCGCCGATGCCGGCTATTGCCGCAAGCCCTTTGGCAATTTCTACACACAGGCCGAAGAGGATCAGCTCAAGGCCGAATTCCGCGCCTTCAAGGCCGAACGCAAGATCACGGGCGTCAACTTCCTCGACGTCATCTAGCCTCCTGCATGTCCACCGCCGGCCTATCCGGCGGTGGGCCGTCTGCGTTGCGAGGAGAGGGGGCCACGCATTGCCAATAATCACTCCATTGACGCTCAATGGCGACCGCTCGGTGCGCAGCGGCACCACGAAGGCGCTCGCCGATGCCATCAGGCGCGGCGGCGATCTGCGCATCCGCACCGCTTTTCGCCATAACGAGCATATCGACACCAGTTCACCCAATCCGGAACTGGTCGATGAGGTCGCTGAATTCCGCCAGACGTTGCTGCTCGACGATCATTGGTCTGCCGGGATCATGACGCTGCGCATGCCGGTCGAAATTCCCACCGGCTTCGGGCCGCGCCCGTCGATGTCGTTCTTTCTCTACAATCAGGATGGGCATCAGGCCATCGCGCGGCCATTCCTCGATGGCCAGCCCGCTTCTGGCACCCTTGGCCCATCCCCGCTCGATGATCACAGCGCCATGCCGCGCTATCACCAGTTCGACAGCTGGGACGCCGGCACCAACGCGCCGAGCAGCAATTTCATCTATGACTTCGAGAGCTACACCTTCCTCGTCAACGACCGCTGGCAGGAGGTCTACGCCCATGACAGCGCCGGGAGTCCCGTCTCTGGTGCACTCTCTGACCTGACCGACGCCTTCCTGCAGGGTTGCCCGATCAAGCTCGCCATTTCCGGCCTATGCGATGATCTCTCGCCGGAAGCGCCGCTCGCCCACGAAGTCTTCGTCCACGCCGGCTCCTGCTATTACTACACCGAGCAAAAGCTCTTCCTCACCGGCACGCATCCGGTCGTCCGCGTCCGCCCAGACATGCCGCTGCGCTACACCAGCCAGGGCTGGGATTTCGGCTGGCTTGTCGCCCGCACCGATGGCGAGGTCGAGCGCTGGCTCTGCAATCCCTACACCCTCAAATTCGAGCGCAGCCGGACACGGCACGCCATACGCTGGTTGATCGCAAAGTGACTTTTGACAACGCCAATATTGGCGAGAACACCATCATCGAGCCAGACGTTTCCATCGGCTTCCGCTACCACCCCGAGTGCGGTCCTGCCTCTGTCGGCCGCCATGGCATCGTGCGCAAGGGCACGATCATCTATGGCGATGTCCGCATTGGCGATCACTTCCAAAGCGGGCACCACACGGTGATCCGCGCCAAGGTGGCGATGGGCGATTTCTGCGCCATCGGCAATGGCTCAACCATCGAAGGGCTGGTGCGGATGGGGCAGGGCGTCCGCATCATGTCCCATGTCTACATCCCCTCCCGCACCTGGTTCGGCGACCACGTCTTTGTCGGGCCGGGCACGAAATTCCTCAATGAGCGTCTCCCGGGGCGTCTCGACGATCCGCCGACGCCGCGCGGCGCGACCATCGAGGATGACGTCATGATTGGCGGCGGCGTCACTATCCTGCCGGGTGTCACCATCGGCGAGCGCAGTTTTGTCGCTGCCGGGGCGGTGGTCACGCGCGACGTGCCACCCCGCAGTCTCGTGATCGGGCCGAAGGGCGAGTGCCGCATCCTGCCGCCGCATCTCGACCGTCCCAACAGTCTGAGGCTGTGCGAAGCGCCGACCGACCTTTGGCATCCCGAGACGGATATTGCCGGGCTCCACTGGCCGAGCGACTGGGCCGAGAGTTGGGAAGGGGTAACGCAATGACCGCCGCCAGCACCAGGATTTCGGGCAATTGGGCTTCCCTGCTCCTGCCCATCAATAGCGACGACAGCATCGATTATGCCCAGCTCGGCGACGCCATGGACGTGCTCGTCGCGGCCGGTGTCGATGGTATTTATTCCAACGGAACGGCCTCGGAATTTTACACCCAGAGCGAAGCCGAGTTCGACAAGATTCAGGAGATGCTGGCGAACCGCTGCACCGCCGCAGGCCAGCCCTTCATCATTGGTGCCTGCCACACAGATGCCCGCCAGTCTCTCGAGCGCGTGCGCCGCGCGGTTGGCCTGAAGCCGCTCGCGATGCAGGTGATCCTGCCCGACTGGTGGCCGGTCGGCGTCGACGAAGCCCGTGATTTCCTCATGCAGGCTTCGGAGGCCGCGGCCGGCATCCCGCTCATTCTCTACAATCCGCCCCACGCCAAGCGTGTGCTGACGCCGGCCGAGATTGCCGAGGCGACGCACGGCACTGCCGTTAGCGCCACCAAGCTGACGCTGGGTGGGGAAGGGTGGTACGAGGAGGCGCGCCAGCATCTGTCCCATCTCGGCGTGTTCGTGCCCGGCCACCATCTGGCGACCGGCATGCGTGAGGGCGTCGCCGCTGGTGCCTTTTCCAATGTGGCCTGTCTCTCTCCGATCGGCGCCCAGCGCTGGACGGAGATGATGAAGACCGACCTAGCAACCGCCCTCGATATCGAGACGCGCATCAAGGGTTTCGTCATGGGCCATATCCTGCCCTTTGCCGAGCAGGGTTTTTCCAATGCCGCGCTCGACAAGCTGCTCGCCGCCATTGGCGGCTGGGCCGATGTGGGCACGCGCCTGCGCGGGCCCTATCGTTCCATTGATCCGGATGCGGCGACGGCGCTGCGCGCCATCGCCCATCAAATGATCCCGGAGATCATGACCCCATAAAAGCCCGCACATCTTCGCGCGCAGCATCGACCAGCTCGCGCGCTGTGTCGTGGAAGAGGGCATTGCGCTGCTGTTCGGTCAGCCCGAGCTGGCGCGCCCCGCGCTTCATCGCCCGCAATTGCTCGTAGCGGATATAGGTCATGCGGCTGTCGCAATGGCTGAGATTGAGGCTGTGATTGGTGTCCGAGAGGAACGCCCAGGCATAGCCGAAGGCGATATATTTGCCGCGCGCCGGGCCGATCATGTCGTCGCTGCCATACATCACCCGGTCGACGCCCACACCGGTGTAGAGCGCGTCGAGCGCATCGGACTCGCAGACGGTGGAGGTGTCGTACCAGACATTGGGCAGGCCGCGCAGGCTCGCCGCCGCCTTCTCGATGGCCCAGGACGAATAGGAGCGGGCGCAATGGGCAAGGATCCAGCGCACGCGCGGGTACTTTTCGCTCAGGCGACGGATCTCGCTGATATTGTCCGGGTCCGAAATCGCCTTGCGCTTGGAAAGATGCATCATCACGATCAGCCCCAGCTTGTCGGCCAGCGCGATCTGGTGCTCGGGTAGGAAGTCGGTGATCGAGGCTTCCGGCGGATCCCCGTTTGTCGCGTAGACCAGATAGGGCTTTAGGCCGATGGCGCCGGTGCGCCGCAGCGTGTCGAGAATGTCATCCTCGGTCATCGTCGGATGCACCATCATCAGCGCGGCCGAATTTTTGGCCTTTTGCATCTCGGCGGCCACGTAAACATTGGACGCCTCGAAATCGCACTTGCCGGCAAAAGGAAATGGGAACGCCAGCCTCTCGATCTCGCGTCCCGGCATCATCGCCGCGTCGACAGCATCGGCGAGTTCCTTGGTGACCTCGGGAAAATGCGTGCCGATGCTGGCCGCATAGGGACCACTTTCCTTGTCCGGGTTGATGTTGAAGGCCCAGCGATAGATGTGGGTGTGCACGTCAAACACCTTCGCCGGAACGAAGGCATCCAGCTCCTCGGTCCAGATGCGTCGATCGAGATCGGTTGGCGCGAAATCAGCCATAATATCCTCCGTTCAGGCTTGATCTATCATGTTACACTGATAACAATATAATCAAGTGACATCAGGAGGTTGAGCGTGGGAAAAGGGCAGGATCTGTGGCGCAGGGCCAAGGAGGTCATTCCGGGGGGCAATATGCTGTTGTCCAAGCGGCCGGAAATGTTTCTGCCTGATCAGTGGCCGGCCTATTTCAGCAAGTCGAAGGGCTGTCACGTGTGGGATCTCGATGGGCGCGAGCTCATCGACATGACCATTATGGGCGTCGGCGCCAACACGCTGGGCTATGGGGATGAGCGCGTCGATGCTGCCGTGCTCGAGGTCGTCGCCAAGGGCAATATGTCCACGCTCAACGCCCCCGAGGAAGTGGCGCTGGCCGAAAAGCTGATCGAGCTGCATCCCTGGGCCGACATGGCCCGTTTTGCCCGCACCGGCGGCGAGGCCAATGCCATCGCCATCCGCATCGCCCGCGCCGCGTCCGGTCGCGATGGCATCGCCATCTGCGGCTATCACGGCTGGCACGACTGGTACCTCGCCTCGAACTTGGGCACCGACGACAGCCTTGCAGGCCATTTGCTGCCCGGCCTCGATCCCAATGGCGTGCCGGGAAATCTGCGCGGCACCGTCTATCCCTTTGCCTATGACGATATTCCAGCCCTCGAAGCGGTGATCGCTACCGGCAAGGTCGGCGTCATCATGATGGAAGTCTCGCGAAACTTCGATCCGCCGGCGGGTTATCTCGAGCGTGTGCGCGAGCTGGCCACGGCCAATGGCATCGTGCTGATTTTCGACGAGTGCACCTCCGGCTTCCGACAGAGTTTTGGCGGTCTGCACAAGAATTACAATGTCGACCCCGACATGGCTGTGTTCGGCAAGGCGCTGGGCAATGGCTATGCCGTCACCGCCATCATTGGCCGTCGCGCGGTCATGGAATCTGCCCAGACCACCTTTATCAGCTCGACCTTCTGGACCGAGCGCATCGGCTCGGCAGCGGGTCTCGCCACGCTCGCCGTCATGGAAGAAACCCAGTCCTGGGACGCTATCACCCGCACAGGGCTCGATATTACCGCCCGCTGGAAAACTCTGGCTGAAAAGCACGGCCTCAAGCTCACCACGGCAGGACTTCCGGCCCTCACCAGCTTCAATTTCGCTGGCCCCAATTCTGCCGCCTACAAGACATTGATCAGCCAGGAAATGCTGGATAAGGGCTATCTGGCTGCCAACAGCGTCTACACCTGCACCGCCCACACGCCGGATATCGTCGATGGCTATTTCCATGCGCTCGATCCGGTCTTTGCATTGATCGCCGAATGCGAGGCGGGGCGCGATGTGATGACCCTGCTGCGCGGCCCCATCTGCCATGCCAGCTTCAAGCGGCTCAACTAGGTCACGACCATGTCGATCACACTCAAGGCTCAGCCGCTCACCGCTGCGGCCATTGCTCCCTATGTCACCCTGCTCGGCTCGGACGACGGCAAGGCCCGGGCCATCCCCGAAGTGATGGAAAAGGGCGATGTTTCCGGCGCCCATGCTTTCACAGTGCTTTGCCCGCAGCCCGTCACAGGGGCGATTTCGGTCGCCGCGCTGGAGCGCCACCCGCATTCCACGCAGAGCTTTGTCCCGCTCAAGGCAGGTCGGTGGCTGGTGCTGGTTGCACCCACTGCCGCCGATGGCTCCCCCGATCTTTCCGGCGCCAAGGCTTTCCTCGCCGGCCCGGAAGACGCCATCTGCATCGGCCAGAATGTCTGGCATGCCGGCCTCACCGTGCTGGATCAGCCGGCGCAGTTCGGCATGATCATGTGGAAGGCCGAGAGCGAGGAAGATGGCATCCTCTTCCAGCTCGACGCGCCGATCTCAGTCGAAGTCTAGATCACCATCCGGCTTGGCCCGCTGCTCCGGTTCGTCGTTGACGATCTGGGGCGGCGGGCGTACCGACACATAGCACCCGGCGCGCTCGAGCAGCTCGCGCGCCTCGGCCATGTAACCGATATAGTGGCCGGTCCATTCTTCGGTTTCCCACGCCTCGGCGGGAGGCAGGGCCCTGTTGCGTTCGCGATCGAAATCCTCGAGCCGTCCGTCGATCGACGCCCAGGCCCGCGCAAAACGCTCCACCACTTCTTCACTGAAGCTCTGATTGCGCGGCGCGGGTTTTCTCATGAGGGGGATCCCGGAACTGTGCGGGACCAAACGCCCTATCAATCTCGTACAAAACTTGGGGGCCCGATGATAGGGGGCGCAGGGAGGGCGGTCGAGGCCGCGCGCTGCCCGTCTCCCACACCTCATACTGACGGCTTAACCATCTGCGGCGTTCTTTCAGCAAATTGCATCGATATTGGGTAGGAATATTATGGGGTTTCTACCGCACATGTATTTTTCTACGCGATGGCAGGGCAATGGGCGGCGCATCAATCATTTTCAGTCCCATCGGGGAAGGCAATTTCGCAATTGCTGCTGCGCTGCTGAAGGAGGGATTCCCCAGGCACCAGGATGGCTTCTGGGCGCGAACGCTGCAGGCGGTTTCTGACTATTCGAAGGCCTCGCAGCTGGGCGCGCCGGGTCATGTCATGAGCGTTGATGGCGAGCCCGTCGGCGTGCTCCTCACCATTGGGCGCCGCACTTTCAACGGACCAAAAGTGGTCAATCTCTCCAGCTGGTATGTGCGCCCCAAATATCGCTGGCTGGCGCCGCGCATGCTGATGCGCGCCACTTCCGAGCCCGCGACCACCTATACCGACCTCACCGCGTCCGAAGAGGCGGCCAAGCTCAACACGCTTCTCGGCTTCCGGACCATTACCGATACGGTCGCCTATCTTTTCCTGCCCTGGATCGCCCTTTCAAATTTCCGGTCCGGCGCGCATGTGGCGCCGGTGTCAGCGCGATCCCTGGCGCGGCTCGATGAAGCCGACCGGGCGATGCTCGAATTTCACGCACAGCTGGACTGCATCTGTGCCGTGCTCGAAGACGAAGCGGGTGTGACCCCACTTATTTTTTCGCGGACCTCGCGCCGCGGTGTGCCGTTCGCGCGGCTGATCTATGCGCGCGATCGCAGTGCTGCCCAGGCCGCTCGCGGCGCCATTGCGCGCTTCCTGATCGGCCGGGGCGTCTTTCTGCTCTGCCTGTTCGTCAATCGAGACGAGGCCGTGCCGAGCGGATGGCTCGGCCGCGGCGCACCGGTGCAGGTCAAGGGCGAATGGCATGACGGGCGCATCGACGCGGCCTATTCGGAACTGGCGTTTATGGGCCTCTGAGGCCAATTGGAGGACACTTTGAGTGCTGCGGCCATGCTGATCAACGACGATGTCGAAGCAATCGTCTACGACTATCTGCGCGCGCGCTTTCCCGCGCTTGCGGATTGCGATGCCGATACCCCGCTCATCGAGTCGGGCGCCCTCGATTCCCTCGGCTTTCTCGAGCTCATGATGTTTCTCAGCGAGAAATTCGGGATCGAACTGACCGATGACGATTTCGATCCGGCCAATCTCGAAACCCCCGGCAATATCATCGCCTTTGTGCGGCGGGGAACGCATTGAGCCGTTCGCCCTATCTTCTCCATCACCTGCTCGATGGGTCCGCAGATTGCGCTGATGAAGCCATCGTGCATGGCGCGCGCCGCCTCGATCATGCAGCGCTGGCCAAGGCCGTCGAAAAGTGTGCGGGTCATCTTGCCGAGGCTGGCCTCCAGCGCGGGGAGCGGGTCGTCATCTTCCTGCCGCGCGGTGTTGAGGAATGCTGGGCCATTTTCGGGATCAGCATGGCCCAGGGCGTTTTCGTTCCGGTCAATGCGCTGCTGAAGGCGCCCCAGGTGCGCCACATCGTGGCCGATTGCGAAGCGGCCATCGTCATTTCGAGCCGCAGCCTTGCCGAAACCATCGAGCCGGCCCTCGCGGGGCTGGAGAATATTCGCCTGCTCTATGTCGAGGACATGGACAATCGCGCCGCGCCGCGCCCACCGCGCGAGGTCGCCATCGGCGAGGATCTCGCGGCCATTCTCTACACCTCCGGTTCCACCGGCCTGCCGAAGGGCGTGATGCTGTCGCATCGCAATCTGCTGGCCGGCACGCGGATCGTGCGCACCTATCTCGGCATCACCGCGAGCGATCGCATTCTGTCTCTCTTGCCGTTCAGCTTCGACTACGGGCTCAATCAATTGCTCACCGCCGTCGAACAGAAGGCGAGCCTCGTCATTTTCAGTTTCCGCTTCGGCGATGAAATCGTCCGGGTGCTCCGCGACGAAGCCATCACCGCGCTCGCCGGCGTGCCCACCATCTGGGCGATCCTCACCAAGGGCGCGCCGCTTCTGCGTAAAACCGAATTGCCGCATCTGCGCTACATCACCAATTCGGGTGGCCGCGTGCCGGCCGAGACGGTCGAAAGCCTTCGCGCCCTTTTGGGTCAGACCAGGATCTTCCTCATGTATGGGCTGACCGAGGCGTTCCGCTCGACCTTCCTGCCGCCCGAGGACATCGAAAAGCGTCCCACCTCGATTGGCCGCGCCATTCCCGAATGCGAAATCTTTGCCGTGACTGCCGATGGCCGCCGCGCCCGTCCGGGCGAGCCGGGCATATTGGTCCATCGCGGGCCCACCGTGTCGCTGGGCTATTGGCGCCGGCCTGAAGAAACAGCCCGCGTCCTGCGGCCCCACCCATTCATCTCGTCCGAGCAGGGTGGGGAAACCGTCTGCTATTCCGGCGATATCGTCGTCGAAGACGAAGAGGGCTATTTCAGCTTTGTCGGCCGCGATGGCGTGATGATCAAATCCTCCGGCTATCGAATCAGCCCGACGGAAGTCGAGGAAGCCCTGATGGCGACCGGTCGTTTTCGCCATGTGGCGGTGATCGGGCTTCCGGATCCACTTGCGGGCGAAAAGGTGCACGCCATAGTCGTTCCCGTGGGCGAGACCGTCGACACCGGCGAGGTGATGCGCACCCTCGGCGAAAAGCTCGCGAGCTACATGCTGCCGCGCGCCCTCGAGCTCTCCGAAGCGCTCCCGACCACACCCAATGGCAAGGTGGACTACAAGAGCCTCGTGCGGGAGCGGAGCGACAATGTCGGGGCCTGAAAGCGCAAAGCTGCCGCACGGGCCCGATATCGCCGGCTCGATCTTTACCGTCGACGGGCCCGATCTCGTCCTCGGCGGAGTGAGCGTGCGGTCCATCGTGGCCGAAGTCGGGACCCCGGCTTTCCTCTATGACGGCGCCGTCATGCGCCGGAGCTATCGCGCCCTCGCCGGGGCCCTGGGCGGCTTTGCCGATATCCACTATTCGGTCAAGGCCAACCCGGCACGGCAGGTAATCGCGCTCTTTGTCTCCGAAGGCGCCGGCATCGAAATCGCCTCGATCGGGGAATATCGGGCGGCCCTTGGGGCGGGTGCCCTGCCGGAGCGCATCCTCTTTGCGGGCCCGGGCAAGCGCCGCAACGAATTGCAGGAGGTCATCGCCACCGGCATCGGTGAAATCCATGTCGAGAGCCATGAGGAGATCGAGCGGATCGAAGCCTTCGCCGCTTCCCTGGCCTGGCGCGTCAAGATTTCCCTCCGCATCAATCCCATGGCCGAGGCCCAGGCCGGCGCCATGCGCATGGGCGGCAAGCCCACGGCCTTCGGCTTTTGCGAGGAAGATCTGGAGCCGGTCTTTACCCAGCTTTCCCAATGCCACCAGCTCGATCTCGTCGGCGTGCACATTTATGGCGGCACGCAGATCCTCGATGCGGCGGCGCTGCTCAATCAATGGCGCCACGGCATCCGCATCGCCGGCGACATCGCCACGAGGCTGGGACGCCCGCTGGATTCCATCGATCTTGGCGGTGGCCTTGGTATTCCCTATTATGCGGGTGAAACGCCCCTCGATCTGGCCGCCGTCAAGGCTGGCCTGCCCGAATTGTCCTCGCTGCTGAAGTCCGACCCCAATCTCTCCCGTGCCCGTATCGTTGTCGAACCGGGGCGGTTCCTCGCCGGGCCGGGCGGCATCTATGTCGCCGAGGTCAATTCGGTCAAAGCGGTGCGCGGCACCAGTTTCGTCGTCACCGATGGCGGCATGCACCATCATCTGGCCGCGTCGGGCAATCTGGGGCAGATCATCAAGCGCGATTTTCCAATCGTCGCTCCGGCGCGGATGGACGAAACCGATCTTCATCCGATGACCATTGTCGGGCCGCTCTGCACGCCGCTCGATACGCTGGCGCGCAGTGCCCAGCTGCCCGGGCTCAAGGCGGGGGACCTGGTCGCCGTGCTGCAGTCCGGCGCCTATGGGCCGACCGCCAGCCCCGGCAATTTCCTGAGCCACCCTGCCGCCGTCGAAGTGCTTGTCGAAGGCGGCAAATTCGCGGTGATCTAGCAGCGCGGCTTACGACTGCCGCTCTTCGCGCATGCCGGAGAGACTGAGGTCGACCAGTGCGATATTGAGCAGGCGCGCCATCGAGGCAAACGCGCCCTCGCTGTCGCGCAGGCGAATGCGCTCGATCACCTCGCCATGGTTTGGCAGCGAAGCGCCAGGCTCGCGGGCGCGGGCGATGGTGAGGCGGAATGAATAGGCCAGCGCCGCCCCGATGGTGTTGGACAATTGCTGGAAGACGATATTGCCGCTGGCCCTGAGGAGGGCCGTGTGGAAGTCGATATCGGCCTTGTTGAACGCCTCGAAATCCTGGCTGGCCTTGTGCATGCTCATGCGGGCAAACGCGTCCTCCATGGGGGCGATGTCGCTGGCGGTGGCCCTGAGCGCGGCAAAGCGGGCCGCGGCTGGCTCGATCACCTGCCGGGCTTCGATGAGGCTGAGCACCAGTTCGGCGCTCGGGTGCAGCTCCATCGACCAGGCCAGCACGTCCGGATCGAGCAAATTCCAGTCTTCGCGGGCCCGCACTACCGTACCGATGCGCGGTCGCGTCGTCACCATGCCCTTGCTGTCGAGCACCTTGACCGCCTCGCGCACGGCGCTGCGGCTGACATTGAACGTCTCGCACAGTTCCGGTTCGGAGGGGAGCACGCTGCCGGGCGGGAATTCATTGTCCAGAATGCGCTGGGCCAGTGTCTTGACCACGTGGCGATGCACGCGCGGCTTGAGGAGTGGCTTGGTCGTGGCGGCCAGGGTCACGGCACGCGCTCCTTTGCTGGCGTTGCTAGGGCGTTGGCGGGCACGCCGGTCCCGCCCTAGTCATGATAGAGCACCGAGCGTCCGCCATCGACGGCAATGGATGTCGCATTGATGAAAGGGGCCTCGTCGCTGGCGAGAAACACCGCTGTCATCGCCACTTCCTCCGGCTTGCCGATGCGCTTGGGCGGGTGGAGGTCATAGGTGCGCCGCCGTTCGGCCGCCGGGTCGGGGAAAGTGTTCCAATATTCGACGGCCAGATCGGTCTCGATATAGCCCGGCGCAATCGCGTTCACGCGAATGCCCTGCGCCGCATATTCGATGCCCAGCGACCGCGTCAGCCCCAGCAGCCCATGCTTGGCGACGGGATAGGGGAAGGTGCCCGGAATAATGGTCGAGGCGTGCGATGAGGCGATGTTGACGATGCTGCCCGCCTGCTGGTCCAGCATGGTCGGCAGCACGGCCCGGCACATGCGCCAGACCCCTTCGAGATCGACCGCCATGCAGCGTGCCCATTCGTCATCGGTCGTGGCCAGTGGCTCGTGAAACACATTGATGCCGGCATTGTTGACGAGCACGTCGATGCCACCGTTGCGGGCGAGGGTCTCGGCAATGGCGGTATCGACAGAGTCCTGGTCGGTCACATCGGTGTGGATGAAAAAGGCATTGTCGCCCAGGCGGGCGGCTGTCTCGGCGCCGGTTGTTTCGTCGCGCTCGGCGATGATCACCTGCGCCCCCTCGCGTATGAACGCCTCGGCTATGGCTGCTCCGATGCCGCGTCCCGCTCCGGTGACCACGGCGATTTTCCCCCCAAGGCGCATCGATTTACCAATCCACGATTGTCCCGTCTGGCATGACGGCGTTCTGCGTATGCATCACTTCCTGTGCAAAGGGATGCTTGGCGCACTCCGCCTCGTCAACCACTATTCCGAGGCCCGGCGCCTCAGGCACTTGCCAGAAGCCGTCGACGCGCCGGATCGGTCCCTGCACCACGTCGAAATACCAGGGCACGGCCCCCACCATCTCCTCCTGAATGACATGGTTTGGCGTCGATACGGCAAAGTGCAGCGCCGCCACGCCGGCGATCGGGCCCAGAGGATTGTGAGGGGCAACGCCGATGCCCAGCGCCTCGGCGCGGGCGGCGATCTTCTTGGCTTCCATCAGCCCACCGCAATGGCAGATATCGGGCTGGACGATGTCGATGGCGCCGGTGGCAAAGAGCGCGTCGAATTCGCTCCTGTCGATCAGCCGTTCGCCGGTTGCCAGCGGCACCTTGGTCTGCCGCCCCAGCTTGGCCAGGCTCTGGAAGTCGCCGGGTTGAACCGGTTCCTCGACGAACATGGGGCGCGCGGGGGCCAGCGCCTCGATATAGGCCAGCGCCGCACCGGCCGATGCCGGACGACCGTGGAAGTCGACCATGATCTCGATCTCGTCACCCACGGCGGCGCGCATCGCTTCCATCATCCGGGCGACCTTGTCGATCTGGGGCAGGGGGGCGTGATAGTGCGTATAGGGCACGAACACGGCCTTGAACGCCTTGTAGCCGCTCTCGACCACTTCGCGGGCGCGCTCCACCAGCGGATCGATCTCGTCGGTCTCATAGACCGCCCGCATGTCGCCCATGCCGAGATGGGTATAGACCGCCACCTTGTCGCGCACCTTGCCGCCCAGCAGTCGCCAGACCGGCACGCCGAAATGCTTGCCCATAATGTCCCAGAGCGCCATTTCAATGCCCGAGACCGCGCTCATGCCGATGGCGCCGAGCCGCCAGAAACTCTGCTTGGTCATGGCCCGATAAGCCTGCTCGATGTCGCGAGGATCGCGCCCGATCAGCAGGGGCGCCAGATCATCAATGGCCCCGACGACAGCGCGCGTTTTCCATTCAAGCGTTGCCTCGCCCCAACCGAACAGGCCGGGTTCGTCGGTCTCGACCTTGACGAACACCCAATTGCGCATTTCCGCATTGACCACACGGGTCGAAATCGCTGTGATCTTCACACGGCACCTATAAATCAGATGATTGGATGCTAGGTGACGGTTTTGGTGGGGTCAAGGGGTGCCGCTTTCAATCCGTCATCCAGTATTCGAGCGCCTATATACGGCGATCAGCGTGCCCGGCACAACAGCGCGCGCTGCCTCTTGACAGGCGGATCAAACATCAGATTATTTAATCCCAGAAACCGGAGGATTGGCATGGCATCGGGCCACGCTGGGAAGACACTGCACCGCATGCGCCGCGACAACGCCTTTTATCTGGCGGTCGCGCCCTTCCTGCTCGTCTTCCTCGTGTTCTCGGTCTTCCCGGTGATCTTCTCGCTCTATCTCGGCTTCAATCGCTGGGATGGGTTTTCCGACCCGCAATGGGTCGGGTTCGAGAACTATGCCCGCGCCCTGCGCGATCCCGTGTTCCAGAAGGCGATCGGCAACACGATTTTCATGTGGTTCTGGTCGACCGTGCTGACCGTGCTCCTGGCGCTGGTCATCGCCGTCCTCGTCAACGACTACGTCGCCTTCGGCAAAAGCTATTTCCGCATGGTCTTCCTGTTGCCGCTGCTGGTGGCGCCGGCCATCGCGGCAATCGTCCTGCGCATGTTCTTTTCGGCCAATGGCGGCATCGTCAATCTGCTCTCCGGCGCCATGAGCGGCACGCCGAGCTATTTCGACTGGCTGGGCTCTGAAGCCTGGATCAAGCCGCTGGTGGTCCTCCTCGTCATCTGGCGCTGGACCGGCTGGTACATAATCATCTTCATGGCCGCTCTGCAGTCCATTCCGCGCGATATCTATGAGGCCGCGCGCATGGATGGCGTCGGGCGCTGGGCCATCTTCTCCCGCATCACCCTGCCGCTGCTGCTCCCCGCCATCGCCTTCGCCACCATCACCGCGACCCTTGGTGGCCTCCAGATGTTCGATGAGCCCTATGTTCTCACCCAGGGCATGGGCGGCACCAATAACTCGGCGACGACGCTGGGCATGTACCTTTTCGCCACTGCCTTCACGCGCCTCAATTTCGGGCTGGGCTCGGCCGTCTCCTGGTACATCTTTGCCGCGGTCGTCATCCTCACCCTTGTCTATCAGGCCGGCCTCAAGCGCCTGCGCGGGGCGAGCGCATGATCCAGATGCTCCGCAATCGCGAAAAGCGCTTCAACCTTGTCATCACCCTGGTGCTGCTGGCGCTCAGCATCTTCTTCATCCTGCCGCTCTACTGGACGGCCGTTTTCGCCACGCGCACCCTCAACGAGGTGTTCCAGTTCCCGCCGCCCCTGTGGTTCGGCGACAATATCGTCCAGAACTACAAGAACATCGAAGCGGTGTTCCCGCCCTTCCGGCCGATCCTCAATTCCCTCATCGTGGCGGTGCCCAAAACCATCGGGCTCGTGCTGGTCAGTGCACTGGCCGGTTATGGCCTCGCGCGCTACACGCGCGCGCCCGGCTACAAGATGATCCTCGTCGTCACCTTCGCGACCCTCTTCTTTCCCCCCTCGCTGGCGCTGATCCCGTTCTTTCTGCAGATGAACGCTCTGGGCTGGCTCAACACCTATTGGCCGCTCATCATCCCCGCGCTGGCCTCGGGCTTTGGCGTCGTCTGGATGTACACTTATATCGGCTCTACCGTGCCCAAGGAGCTTTACGAAGCCTCCGAGATGGACGGCGCCAAGGGGCTCTCCACCTTCTTCTTCGTGGTCCTGCCGATCATCCGGCCCGGGCTTGCAGCGCTGTCGGTGTGGACGCTGATCAGCACCTGGAACGACTTCCAGATCCCGCTCGTGGTGCTCAGCGACGGCAGCAAGTTCACCGTGCCGCTGGCGCTCACCACGCTCTCGACCACCCATTATTCCGACATGCCGGCGGTGATGCTCGCCACGCTGATGGGCCTTGTGCCGGTCTTCATCCTGTTCGGCCTGCTGAGCCGCCAATTTATCGCCGGGCTGACCGCCGGGTCGGTCAAATAAACCAATTGCCGCGGGGAGCGGCAGGACACTGCAAAGGGAGGATTTGCACCATGAAGACTATTCTGAAAGGACTTGCGGCCCTGGCGCTGGCCAGCATCGTCTCGTTGCCTGCCATCGCCCAGGACGCGCCGGATACCAGCATTTCCGGCACGATCAATGTGCTGACCTGGCCCAATAATGACCGCACCTTCCAGGCGCTTTTGCCCTCGTTCAACGCGGTCTATCCGAACATTACCGTCAATGTTCAGGGCATTCCGCAGGCCAACAGCGCCTATCTCAACGCTGTGCAGCGCGCCATGCTGGCCGGCGGCGGCACCGACGTGGCCATGATCGAGATCGGCATGATGGCGCTCCTGCGTGACAAGCCCCAATGGGTCGATCTCTCGCAGGCGCCCTATAATGCCGGTGAGTTCATCGATGATTTCGCTGGCTTCACCGTCGCCAATGTCACCCTGCCGGATGGCAAGATCTCCGCTCTCCCCAAGCACACCGGCCCGGGCGGCATGTTCTACCGCTCCGACATTTTCGCCGAAGCGGGCCTCCCGACCGATCCCGCCGAAGTCGGCGCGCTCTTTGCCGATTGGGACGCCTTTATTGCCGAGGGCCAGAAGCTGGTCATTCCCAATGAGCGCTGGGTGATCGGCAATGGCGAGGAAATCGTCCGCGCCATGATGGCTCAGGCGGGTGTCAGCTATTTCAGCGCCGAGGGCGAATTCCAGATCGATGATCCGATCTTCACGACCGCCCTCGAAAAGGTCAAGGAAGCCGCCGATGCGGGCATGATCTCGCCCTTCACCGCCTGGAGCCCGGAATGGCAGGGTGCCTTCCAGCGCGGTCAGCTCGCGACTGCTCTCTACGGCAACTGGTTCGGCGGCCTCTTGAAGCGCGCCTATGCCACCGATCAGGAAGGCAAATGGGCCATTACCCAGGTGCCTGGCGTCGATGGCAATCGCTCCTTCAACTCGGGCGGCGACTATATCGGTATTCTTGAGGGCAGCCAGAACAAGGAAGCCGCCTGGGCCTTCATCCATTGGGTCGTCACCAATGACGAGAGCCTCAAGCAGCAATACCAGAACGACGATCTCTTCCCCGCCTACACCCCGGCCACGCAGTCGGAGTGGATCAATTTCGAAGATCCCTATTATGGCGGCCAGAACGTCAACGAGGTTTTTGCCCCGATCCAGGCCGAGATGGTCCCGTTCACCCTCAACGCACTCGATCCCGTCGCCGCAACGGCCATGGGCACGGCCATCAACAACGTCGCCCGCGGCGTTCAGAGCGTCGAAGAAGCGCTCGCCGCCGTGAAGGCCGAAGTCGAAGCGCAGATGTAGGGGCGTCGACCCCCACCTAACCTCCCCCTTCTCAGGGGGAGGGACCTATCGAGTTTGCCGAAACCATCCCGCCCACTGAACGACTCCTCCCCCTCTCAGGGGGAGGTTGGGTGGGGGTTACTCTTGGCAACCAGACACCGACTTCAAGAAGAAGGCTCTCATGCTCACCTCTATCTCCCTCGAAGGCGAATGGGCCTTTGCACTTGATCCCGACAGCTGCGGGGAGGCCGAGCATTGGTTCAAGGCCGATCTCTCCGACACCATCCAGCTGCCCGGCAGCGTCGACGAGGCGCAAAAGACCCCACTCTCGACCAATCGCACCATGGCCCATCTCAGCCGCCGCCATCCCTATGTCGGCAAGGCCTGGTACGCCAAAACCATTGAGATTCCCGAGGGGCTGGACGACCACTATTTTCACATCGCCCTCGAGCGCCCGCATGGCGAGGTCAATATCTGGGTCGATGGCTATAAGCTCGGGCGCGACGAAAGCCTGTCCACGGCCGTGCGCATGCTCATCGGCAAGCTCGCGCCGGGGCCGCACAAGATCGTCATGATGATCGACAATGCTCGCTTCGAGGCCGTGGGCGAGGCGATCATTCGGGATCACGCCCTCATGGGCGACGTCGCCCACTCCAAAACCGAGCACACCCAGACCAATTGGAACGGCGTCGTCGGCTTTCTCCGCATCGAGGCCGCCCGCGCCTCCATCGCCCGTGTCGATGTCTACGCCCCCAGCCGCGATATCACCATCAAGGTCGAACTCGATGCTTTCGACCCCGACATTCGCTTCCCTACTTTCTGGACCGAGACGCATCAGGACGAGTTGGTGCTCAGTTTTCACATTGCGGGCCGAAATGAGCCTCTCAACGTTAGCAGTCTGCTAGCAGTTGACAGCGCATTTGTGACTTTTGAGCAGACCATCACGCTGCCCGATGACGCCGCGCTCTGGGACGAATTCGACCCTGTCGTCCATCGCCTCACCGTCGAATGGCTGCGGGATGGCGTCGCTCAAGATCGCCGCGAAACCACTTTCGGCATTCGAAATTTTACCCGCGATGGCCGCCATCTCAAGCTCAATGGCCGCACTGTTTTCCTGCGTGGCACGCTCGAATGCGCCATTTTCCCGCTCACCGGCTATCCCCCCCCCGATCACGCCGGCTGGGAAAAAGTCTTCGGTACTGCAAAGGCTTACGGCCTCAATCACATCCGCTACCACTCCTGGTGCCCGCCCAAAGCAGCCTTCGAAGTCGCCGATCGGCTGGGCATGCTGCTCCACGTCGAAACCCCAGTCTGGCCGGTCCTCGGCGCCGATCCCGCGCTGGATCGCTATATCCACGCAGAGGCCGAGCGGATCATCCGGGACTACGGCAACCACCCAAGCTTTGTCATGCTTTGCGTGGGTAATGAGGTGAACGGGCGGGGCCTCCATGCCTTCCTCGAACGCTTCATCGACAAGTGGAAAAAGGCTGACAGTAGAAGGCTTTATACCGGGGGCTCCGGCTGGCCGACCACCCAACGCGCCGACTATGTGTCCAAGCCCGAACCGCGCAATCAGCGCTGGGGCGAGGGGCTGGATGGTCGCCTCAACGCCCGCGCTCTGGAGACAAGAACCGACTGGTCCGACTGGGTGGCCTCCGTGCCCATGGCGCTGGTCAGCCACGAGATCGGCCAGTGGTGCGTCTTCCCAAATCTCGAGGAAATCTCGAAATATTCCGGCGTCCTCGAAGCGCGTAACTTCCTGACGATCAAGGAGGATCTGGAAGCCAAGGGGCTCGGCCATCTCGCGCACGACTACCTTATGGCCAGCGGCACGCTGCAGACCCAGCTCTATAAGGAAGAGATGGAGGCCGCGCTCCGCACCCGCGATATGGCGGGCGTGCAATTGCTGGGCCTCCAGGATTTTTCCGGGCAGGGCACGGCGCTTGTCGGCGTCGTCGACGCGTTCTGGGATGAAAAGCCCTATGTGACGCCATCCCAATTCCGCGAATTCTGCGCGCCGATTGTCCCGCTGCTGCGTGCCGACGGTTTTGTGCTGACCCAAGGGGCTCGTTTCACCGGCCTTGCCCAGCTCGCGCAGTTCGCCGGCGAGGATATTGAAAACGTTGAATTATCCTGGTCGCTACAGGATGGGGCAGGGCATGTGGTCCGCAGCGGCACTCTATCGGCAGGCCGCCTTGCCACCGGCCAGCTGCACGATATCGGCGAAATCATCATCGATACGACAGGTCTTCCGGCTGCGGCACGATATGAACTGGTTCTGGCCCTCGACGGCACCGAATATCGCAATCGCTGGGGGCTGTGGGTCATGCCGGCCGCCGCCGGGACACATACCCTGCCGATCGTTACTGCGCTCGACGCTGCCGCCCTCGACCGCATCGCAGCAGGGGAATCGCTTGTGCTGTCGCCGCCGCCCGAAACCCTGAGGCCAAACAGCATTCTGGGGCACACAGCGGCGTTCTGGAACACGCTCTGGACCGACGGGCAGGCCCCGCATACGCTTGGCCTGCTTGTCGACAGCCAGCACCCACTTTTTGAGGAGTTTCCATCGGCAGATCACACCGACTGGCATTGGTGGGAATTGACCCATCTGCGACGGGCTTTCGACATGCAAGGCCTCAAAAACAAGGCGATTGTTCGTGTTGTCGATGACTGGAATAGCAATCGAGACCTCGTTCTCTGCGCTGAAATGCGTCTCGGCCAAGGCCGACTTATCCTCGTGGCCTTCGATCTCGAGCATAATCTCGACGACCGGCCGGTGGCGCGCACGTTCCGCGCTGCCTTGGCATCCTATTTAAATGGTCAGGCCATTGAGGCGCCGGAGGTGACAAGGCAGACAATCCTCGATTGGTGGGAGGGCGTACGGCAATGAGTGCCATCGAACTGTGCCAGGTGCGCAAATCCTATGGGGTGACGCCGGTGATCCATGGCGTCGACCTCAGTGTGGAAAAGGGCGAGTTCATCGTCTTTGTCGGCCCCTCAGGCTGCGGCAAGTCCACGCTTCTGAGGATGATTGCGGGGCTTGAGGAGATTTCCGAAGGCGAAGTCCGCATCGATGGCGAAGTGGTCAACGAGATCGAGCCCGCAAGGCGCGGGCTCTCCATGGTTTTTCAGTCTTATGCCCTTTATCCCCACATGAGTGTGGCGGGAAACATGAGTTTCGGCCTGCGCATGACGGGTACCTCCAAGGCGGAGACCGAGCGGCGGGTGAAGGAAGCGGCGGCGATCCTGCAGCTTGAGCCGCTGATGAAGCGCAAGCCGAGCCAGCTCTCCGGTGGCCAACGGCAGCGCGTCGCCATCGGCCGCGCCATCGTCCGCCAGCCCAAGGCTTTCCTGTTCGATGAGCCGCTATCGAACCTCGATGCAGAGCTGCGCGTCGCCATGCGGGTTGAAATTGCCAAGCTCCATCAAGACCTTGGCTCGACCATGATCTATGTCACCCATGACCAGGTCGAAGCCATGACCCTTGCCGATCGCATCGTCGTGCTGCGCGCCGGGCGGATTGAGCAGGTCGGCACACCCGGTGACCTCTATGCCGATCCGGACAATGTCTTCGTGGCCGGCTTCATCGGCTCGCCGCGCATGAACCTTCTCAATGGCACCAGCGACGGCAAGGTCGTTTCGATCAGCGATCTCACCTTCGCGCCGGCTTTGAACGGGCCCTTGCCTGTGGGGCCGGTAACCATTGGCCTGCGCCCGGAACAATTCGACAGTGCCGAAGGCGAATTGGGCACTTTATCCGTATCCGTCGATGTCGTCGAAAACCTCGGCGGTACATCTATCGTCCACGGCCGCCTCGACGAAGGGCAAATTGTTCTTGTCGAACAAAGGGGTAAGACCCGCGCCAGAGCACAGGACAAGTTTACCGCGCCGTTTGCGCTGGCCGAGGCGCTGATCTTTGACGCGTCTGGTCAAAGGGTGCGGTGATCGCCGCTCCAGCAGACCCAGTTCCAACGACAGATGCCAACCGATCCTAATTCTATAAATTTTGTAGACTTAATTACCCTGCGGGGCGGCAACTTCGAAAAGCTTTGTTTCGTCGGCCGCTCCCCCGATCCCGGGACCTCCCCTAAGCTGGTGACATATCATCACGAAGACGGAGGCCATCCATGTCGGTCGTTGATCTTGCCGCCTATCTCCCCAATCGGAACCCAGCTGTTCCCGTGCCTGATTTCAAGAGCGCCATGCGCAGTCTGGCAGGCGCTGTCAGCGTCATAACACTTGGAAAAGGCCCCAGCCGTACCGGCTTTACCGCCACTTCGGTCTCGTCTTTTTCCACCGAGCCACCCACGCTTTTGGTCAGCCTGAACATGGGCTCATCCTCCTGGGCAGCCCTGCGCGACGAAGGGGCATTCGCGGTCAATATTCTGGCACACGATCAGGCGGCGGTGGCCGACAGGTTCGCCGGACGAGGCGGCATCAGGGGCAATGACCGCTATGTGGGCTGGGAGTGGAGCCGGCTGGAAACCGGAACCCTGGGACTCGATGACGCCGTGGCAGTCATCGATTGCGAACTCGATGAGGCCATTGAACGACACACGCACGCGATTCTTCTCGGACGGGTGAGGGGCGTCAAAGTATCTCCGGCACGCCAGCCTTTGCTTTATTGGTCAGGCGCTTATCAGGTGCTGAAGCCGGGGCAGGAGGGCAGCAGCGCTCGGTGAGCGCCGCCATATCGGGTGTTCAGGCGATGCCCTTGCCGCCGGTGACTCCGAAGATTTCACCGGTGATGTAGCTGCCTTCCTGAGAGGCGAGAAGCACATAGATCGGCGCCAGTTCGACCGGCTGGCCCGGTCGCCCGAAGGCGCTGTTCTCCCCGAATTTCACCACCTTTTCAGGAAATTGGCCGCCGCTGGGCTGCAGCACGGTCCAGAACGGGCCGGGCGCTACGCCATTGACGCGAATACCCTTTTCGATCAGCTGCTCGGCGAGCGCCTTGGTGTAGGCGACGATGCCGGCCTTGGTGGTGGCGTAGTCGAGGAGATCGGCGGAGGGCTGGTAGGCCTGCACCGAGGTCGTGTTGATGATCGATGCGCCGGGCGGCAGGTGCGGAACCGCAGCCCGCGTCAGCCAGTGCAGCGCATAGAGATTGGTCTTCATCGTCTTGTCGAAGTCTTCGCTGGTCACGTCATCAACCGACTTCCGCGCCTGCTGGCGAGCGGCATTGATGACGAGAATATCGAGGCCGCCGAGTTGCTTGACCGCAGCCGCAACGATGGAGTTACAGGTCTCTTCCTTGGAGATATCCCCCGGAAGCGCCACCCCCTTGGTTCCGGCCCTTTCGATATAGCCTATGACCTCGTCCGCATCCTCCATCTCCTCGGGCAGGAAATTGATCGCGACGTCAGCACCCTCCCGCGCGAAGGCAATTGCGGCGGCCCTGCCGATGCCTGAGTCGCCTCCGGTGATGAGGGCTTTGCGGCCCAGCAGCCTGCCAAAGCCCGAATAGCTCTCCTCGCCATGGTCCGGCGCCGGTTTCATCTTGTTGACCAGGCCCGGACGCTCCTGCTCCTGGCGGGGGAAGGGCGGGGCTGGATATTGATGGCGCGGGTCCTGCATGGTGAAACGGTCGGTCATATCTGCCTCCAAAGGAATCTGGATGGCCAATGCGTGAGGCGAAGCCGACGTTCCCGTTCATCTCATGGATCGACGGTCACAACTCGTTTCCAGGCTATGGGCAGCGCGGCAGACCAGAGCAATCCTCGGCTCCCCTGGAGCGTGCAAATCGTATTCTTGGCGTGCGCGCTATTCCAGCGCCACTCACATAACAGACCTCTTGCCCAAGTCGTTATAACGTCATAACACTAGGACGTGTTGCGGTTTGGAGAAGCCGCGCACGGAGGATGGGAGAATACGATGAACGCAAGCAAGGGCTTGAACCTGGCGCTTTTTGGCGCGCTGCTGATGGCAACGACCGCACCGATCCAGGCCGCAGAAATTTCATTTCTGACGCATTGGGGACCGGATACGGTCGCGCAGCTGGATGCCGCGATCGACAAGTACGAAGCCGCAAATCCGGGCGATACCATTACCGTTCGCGCGGTCCCCTTCGGGGATCTGCTGACGACGCTGCGCACTTCGGGTGGTGGCGCGGGCGGCGCAACCATTGCCGGCATCTACGATGCCTGGCTGCCGGATCTGGTGCGGGACAGCCTCGTCAGCGCAGCGCCCGAGGCGATCGCCAGCGATACCAGGGCCAACTGGCCAGAAGGTGTGGTTTCAGCGGCTTCTGCCGGTGGATCGCTCTACGGCATTCCCAATGAAATCGACGTCTATGCGTTGAACTACAACAAGCGTCTGTTTGAGGAAGCCGGCATCGCCGAGCCCCCAAAGACCTGGGACGAGTTCCTCGCAGCGGCCGAAAAGCTGACCGACAAGTCCAAGGGTCAGCAGGGCTTTGGCCTCATCAATTCCTGGGCGGCAGGCGTGCTGCACCCCTTCGCATCGCTCCTCGTGTCCAATGGCGGTGATCTCATCGTCGACGGCAAGCCGGTGCTCGACAGCCAGGCTGCCAAGGAGACGTTCGAGCTCTACGAAAAGCTGATCACCTCGGGCTATGCCGATCCGGCCATGGCCACCGCCGATGCCAACACCACTGGCCCGTTCCTCGACAATTTCGTCTCGGGCAAGACCGGCATGATCATCATGGCGAACTGGTGGGAGTCCGCGCTCAAGGCCGGTATGGGCGATGCTTTTGCCGACGTGGCAACGGCGCCGATCCCGGTCGGTCCATCGGGCGACAAGGCGCGCTCGATTTCCTATTCCTGGATGACTGTCGTCAATGCGCAGGCATCGGCGGAAGAACAGGATGCTGCCTGGAAGTTCCTGTCCTGGCTGAACGGGCCGGATTCGGGCGAAGATGGTGCTTCGGCCATGGGCGAGATTCTCATGTCGATGGGCATCCTGCCGTCCCGCACATCCGATGGCGTGGCCTTCGCCGAGCGTCTCAACGACCCCTTCCTTGAGGGCTATACCCAGACCCTTTCCGACGCCAAGCCGTTCCCGGTGGTGCTGGGCGGACAGGAATTCTCGGAATCGTTGCAGCAGACGCTGGAGGCCCTGCAGTTCGGCCAGGTTTCCGCCGCCGATGCCCAGGCAAATGCCCAGGCCGACGCGACCGAAATCCTCGAGCGCAACGCGCAGTAGGCGATGATTTGAGACAGGCGGGGCCCTGGTCCCGTCTGTCCGTTTCCCAGGCAGTTTCCGGATGATTGGCCGCACTTCCCGCTCCGCTATCGGCATGCTTGCGCCTGCCACGGGGCTCATCGCCATCTTTGTCTTCGTTCCCATGGCGCTGACCATCGGGCTGAGCTTCACCCAATGGTCGACCCAGACGGGGTTCGACACGGCACGATTTGTCGGGCTGGCCAATTTCGCCGATCTCTTCGGGCCGACCTCAATTGGGCGCGATTTTCGCGCGGCCTTCACCAACACCGCGCTCTACACCGCCTTGTCTGTCGCGCTGATCCTGCCGCTTTCGGTCATTCTGGGGTTGATGGTCCATCAGACATTTGCGCCGGGCGGCATCGTTCTGCGAACCGTGCTGTTCTCGACCTATATGGTGCCGATGATCGCGGTGGCGCTGGTCTGGTCCAAGCTCTATTCGCCGACCGAAGGGCCGTTCAACCAGATGCTGGGCTGGGTCGGCATACCGCCGCAAACTTGGTTGTCGTCACCCAATACGGCGCTTTTTTCCATCGTCCTCCTCAATGTCTGGCAACAGGTCGGCTACTTCACGGTCCTCGCCGTTGCTGGCCTGACGCAGATCCCGACGACGCTTTATGAAGCGGCGCGGGTGGACGGCGCGTCGGCCTGGTTGCAGTTCTGGAAGATCACCCTGCCGCTGATGCGCAATACGCTGCTGTTTTCGGCCGTCATCGCGGTCATCAATGCGGTGCAGGTGTTCGAGCCGGTGGCTCTGATCACCCAGGGTGGACCAGTCAATTCCACCAATGTCATGACCTATCATATCCGCCGCGTCGGCATTGAGCGGGCGCAGGGTGGCCTTGGTTCGGCCATGGCGGTGACGCTGATGCTGTCGCTGATCGTGGTCATCGTCCTGCTCTTCGCCTTCTTCCGGGATCGGGAGGAACAACGATGAGCAGCACCAAGCGTCCCTATCGTCGCTATCCGGCCAATTGGAAGTCGTCGCTCCTGTCGCTCGCTATCCTCGTGATTGCGGTTGCCGCTGCCTTTCCGCTGGTGTGGATGGTGCTCTCGAGCCTCAAAACGCCGGCCGAAAGCATGCAGGTGCCGCCGGTGTGGCTGCCGGGCTCGCCCAATTTCGACGCCTATTTCGAGGTCTCCGAGGTCGTCAGCCTGGGGCGGTCCTTCCTCAATTCGGCGTTCATCGCACTGGTGACCACGATTGCCATCGTGGTGACGAGCCTGATGGCCGGCTATGCCTTTGCCAAATACAGTTTCGCCGGCCGCGACTGGCTGTTCGCAGCGCTGATCGCGACCATGTTCCTGCCGCCCATCGTCACCCTGATCCCGCTCTATCGGATGACCGGCTATCTCGGGATCAATGCCAATCTGTTGGGCGTCGTGGTGCCGCACCTGGCCAATGCCTTCGGCATCTTCCTGATGCGCCAATATATCAAGGGCGTTCCCAACGATCTCATCGACGCGGCTAGGGTGGATGGGGCGTCTGAGGTGACCATCCTCTTCAAGATCGTGGCCCCGGCGGTCATGCCGGCCATTGCCGCGCTGACGCTCTTCGCCTTCGTCTATCACTGGAACAGCTATCTCTGGCCGCTCACGGTCCTGCAAGGCAATACCGACCAATACCCCATCGTCATCTCGCTCTCCCGGCTCCTGAGCTATAATCGCGGGGCGATGAACACCGGCCTCGTCATGGCTGGCGCAACGTTGGCCGTGCTGCCGCCTGTGGTGCTCTTCGTCTTCCTCCAGCGCTTTTTCGTCGACTCCATCATGGCGACCGGGGTGAAGGGATGAGCGCGATCCTCGCGATTGACCTTGGGGGAACACGGTGCCGCATCGGGCTGGCACAAGGAGCCAATCCGGCCGGTGTGGACCTGCTTGAGGATGTGGCGGCGCCAAAAACGCGCGATGACTTTATGGCGCTGGTCCAGGATCGGCTGAAGCGGCACGGGGCAGGGGCCCTGGGGCTCGGCATCCCTGGCCTTGCGCGGGGATCGGTATGCCGATGGGTGCCGAACCTGCCCTATCTCGATGGTCTCGACCTTGCCGAGGCGCTGCCGGGTATTTCGATCGGGCTGGGCAATGACGCGCAGCTCAGCCTGCTTGCCGAAGTGCGTGCTGGCGCGGCGCGCGGGACGACAGATGCCGTCCTGCTCGCGGTGGGGACAGGCATCGGCTCCGCCGTTCTTGCGTCGGGCACGATCATAGCTGGCCATGCCGGTGGTGCCTGTTCCTTTGGCTGGGCCACGGCTGATCTCGCCGATCCGGGCGAGGAGGTCAGTGGCTGGCTGGAGCGACAGGCGGCTGGCAGGGCGCTCGATCATCTGGCGGCTTCGCTGAACCTGCCGAACGGTCATGCCCTGATGGAAGCGGCCCGCAAGGGCAACAGCGCGGCTCTTTCGGCTCTTCACTATCCAATCGACGCGCTGGGCGCGGCCATCGGCTCGGCGGTAGCGCTGCTCGATCCGGCGATGGTCATCATCGCCGGAGGGGTGGCGGACGCTTTCGATATTCTTGAGCCCCTGCTGCGTCCGGCGGTCGATCGCCGCCTGCCGCCGCATCTGCGCGGCGTCGCCCTGAAACCGGCCCATCACCGGTCGCGTGCAGGACTTATTGGCGCAGCCTTTGCCGGCGCGTCTGGATCCAATTGGAGGAGGACATCATGACCGACCATCCTGCTGGTCTGGTGCGTCCGGACAGACGTCGCCCCGAGCCGCTTTGGCACCAGGCGGAAATGGCGCTGCGCTATTTGATCGACCGGGGCGAGTGGGCGCCCGGCATGCAGATCCCGAATGAAGACAAGCTCTGCGAGATGCTCGGCATTTCTCGGATCACGCTTCGTCATGCGCTGCGTAACCTCGAAGAGGCCGGCATGCTGCGCCGCGAACATGGGCGGGGCACGTTCGTGCGATCTGCCACCATGGTCGCAGGCGTTCGCGGGCTGACGAGCTTTACCGACGAAATGCAGACCCTGGCGCTGTCTCCGGGCACGCGCCTGCTCGCCGCGCAGATCATCGGGGCCAGCGGCGCGACCGCCGAGGCGCTGGAAATTGCTGAGGGGGAGGACGTTGTTCAATTGCGTCGCCTCCGCCTGGGCAATGGCCAGCCTATCGGCATCCAGACCACGCATTTGCCGGCCAGTCGCGTTCCCGGCCTTTTCGAGGCGGCCTCGGAAGTGAATTCACTCTATCGCTGGCTCAAGGACAATGCCGGCATCGTCCCGGTCCGGGCCAAGGAAGTCTACCGCGTCGGTGCCGTCGCCAAGGAAGACGCCGGTGATCTCGAACTGCCCGCGGGTACGCCCGCCTTCGAGGTCGAGCGCATCACCTTCGACGCACGAAGTCCCTTTGAATTCGCGGTCTCCACCATGCGGGCCGACCGCTACGAAATCCGTTCCACTCTTTACGTATAGTCTGAAAGGCAGACCCCTCATGTCGACATTGTTCATCAGCAAGCTTGCGGCCATTGCCGAAAAAGCTGCAGGCGAAAACGAAGCGGCCTTCGAAGCCGCATCCAAGGCCATGAGCGAGACGCTCGCCAATGGCGGCCTCGTGCACCTCTACGGCTCGGGCCATTCGGTTCTTCCCGTGCAGGAAACCTACCCGCGCTACGGGTCCTATCTCGGGTTCAACCCGCTGACCGACCCGCGCGTCATGTGGCACAATATTCTGGGCGCCGGCGGCGTGCGTGAGCTGCTCTGGCTCGAGCGTACCGAGAAATACGCCGAGAAATTCCTCGACCACCAGCCGCTCAATCCCGGCGATACGATCGTCATTTTCGGCCATTCGGGCAGCAATGCATCGGGCATCGACACGGCGCTCTACGCCAAGGAGCGCGGCCTGACCGTTATCGCGATCACCGCCAAGTCCAACGCCAGCAAGCCGGCGACCCATTCGTCCGGCAAGCGCCTGCCGCACGCGTCCGACATCGTCATCGATACCGGCGCGCCGGTGGAAGATGCGATCGTCGCCATCGAAGGCTGGAGCCGTCCGGTTTCCGGTTCATCGACGGTGCTGGCCATGATCATGATGCATGAACTGGTTTCCCGCACGGCGCAGAAGCTGGCCGAGAAGGGGATCGAGTTGCCGGTGTTCGCGTCCCCGACCATTCCGGGCGTTACGCTGCACGATACCGACATCATCTATGGCCAGTATCGCGAGAAGATGCTCGACGCGCAGTCCAAGCACCTGCCGCAGTTCAAGAAGACCATGGCCAACGAGGGCTGAGGGACGCATTCGGCAATCGTTTGAGAGGGGCACGGGCGCTGGCGCGCTCGTGCCCCTTTGCGTCACGAATGACGAACGCCCCGGCCTTGGGCGATCCAAAATCGCTTGCCATGCGTAGACTATTGCACTTGCATGGTGTGGACGCGACGCGACCATCGTCGATGCGGCAGGCGGAGGGCTGGAATTGGCGGTTGCGGGGCGCGGTGTCAGGAGGCTTTTGGTGGCCGGCGGCGGATTGGCCGCTGCTCTGATCGCGCAGCGGCTCAGCCCCTTTCCCAACCTAGAAATCGTCATTCTTGAGGCCGCCAGCGAGCCTTTTGGCGAACACACCTGGTCGTTTCACCTGGCCGATGTCGGAAAGGCCGATCTTGACTGGATCGATCCGCTTGTTGCCCATCGCTGGGCCGGACAATCGGTGCGTTTTCCGGAGTTTTCCCGGCATCTTCAGTCTGGATATGCCACGCTGACGTCTCGGTCTGCCCGGGCGGCGATGTCGCGCCTCGGCAATGTGGAAATTCGCGCCGGCACAGCCGTTTCGGAGGTCTCGCCGGACAGCGTCACGCTCGATGGAGGCGAAAAGCTGCCTGCCGATTGTGTGATCGATGCCCGCGGCTATCGCAAGAGCTCTTCACTGGTGCTCGGCTATCAGAAATTTGTCGGTCTTGAGGTCGAGACGGCAGAGCCGCACGGCCTTGTCGATCCCGTCATCATGGACGCCTCGGTGGATCAGCTGGATGGCTATCGTTTCGTCTATCTCCTGCCGTTTTCGCCCACCCGCGTGCTGATTGAGGACACGCGCTATGCCGATGGCGAAAACCTCGACAAGGCCGAGCTCGAAGCCGCCATCATGGATTATGCCCGCCAGCAGGGTTGGACTGTTGCGGAGATCATTCGGCGCGAGCATGGGGTTTTGCCGATTGCGCTTGCCCATGATGCCGAGCGCTTCTGGGCGGAAGCGCCGGCCGACGTGCCGCAGGCCGGAATGCGGGCTGCGCTGTTTCATCCCACCACCGGATACAGCCTGCCCGAGGCTGTGCGCGTCGCCAATCTGGTTGCGGATGCCTGGCCCTGCAGCAGCGCGGCGCTTGCCGTCAAGATCAGGGATCACGCCCTCGCGCGGCACCGGGCGCAGCGCTTTTATCGCCTGCTCAATCGCATGCTGTTCCTCGCCGCCGAGCCGCATCGCCGACATATCGTCCTGCAGCGTTTTTACCGCCTCCCGCAGCCGCTGATCGAGCGCTTCTATGCCGGGCAAACAACTCCCGCAGACATGGCTCGCATACTGATCGGCAAGCCCCCGGTGCCGGTCCATCGCGCGCTGGCGTGCTTTTTTGAAAAACCCCTCCTATCTTCGGAGACATCGTGACGACATCAAAGACCGCAGCAGTCATCGGCGCCGGATTTGGCGGCCTGGCTCTGGCCATCCGGCTGCAGAGCGCTGGCATCAAGACGACGGTGTTCGAAAAACGCGACAAGCCGGGTGGGCGTGCCTATGTCTATACCGACGACGGCTTTACCTTCGATGCCGGGCCCACGGTGATCACCGATCCCGATTGCCTCGATCAGCTGTGGACGATTTCCGGACGCAAGATGGCGGACTATGTCACGCTGCTGCCCGTCGCGCCCTTCTATCAATTGTGCTGGGAAGACGGCTATCGGTTCGACTACGCCAATGACCAGGCCGAGATCGATCGGCAGATTGGGGCCAAATCACCCGAAGACGTCGAAGGGTACCGTAAATTCCTCGCCTATTCGGAAGACCTCTTTCGAGAGGGCTATGAGAAGCTCGGGACTGTCCCCTTTCTCAACTTCTTCTCGATGATCAAGGCCGCCCCGCAATTGATGAGGCTCGAGAGCCACCGGAGCGTCTATTCCAAGGTCAGCCAGTTCATCAAAGACGATCAGCTGCGGCAGGCCTTCAGCTTTCATTCGCTGCTGGTCGGCGGAAATCCGTTCGAAACGTCGTCGATCTATGGCTTGATCCACGCGCTTGAGCGGCGCGGTGGTGTCTGGTTCGCCAAGGGCGGCACGGGTGCGCTGATCGCCGGAATGGTCAAACTGTTTGAGGATCTGGGCGGAACGCTCGAACTCAATGCCGAGATCGACCGGATCGAGGGTGGAGCCGACACGGTTACGGGAGTTGCCCTCAAGGATGGGCGGCGTTTCAGCTTTGACCAAATCGCCTCAAACGCCGATGTGGTCCACACCTATCGCGACATGATGCGCGGCACGCAGCGTGGCGACGCCAAGGGCAAGGCGCTGGAAAAGAAGCGTTTTTCCATGTCGCTGTTCGTCGTCTATTTCGGCCTTAAGACGGAGCATCCCGAGCTGAAGCACCACATGGTGCTGTTTGGTCCGCGCTATCGCGAGCTGATCAAGGACATCTTCCACACCGATGGTCTTGCAGATGATTTCTCGCTCTATCTGCACGCGCCTTCCGTGACCGACGACAGTCTCGCCCCTCCCGGCCAGAGCGCCTATTACGTGCTGTCACCAGTCCCGCATCTGGGAACTGCCGATATCGACTGGGACGTGGTCGGCCCGCAATATCGTGACCGGATCCTCAAATACATAAACGACCGCTATATCCCGGGCCTGCTGGACGATCTTGTGACGGTGCGTCACTTCACGCCCTTTGATTTCCGTGACGAACTCAATGCGCATCTGGGATCCGCGTTTTCGATCGAGCCGATCCTGACGCAGAGCGCCTGGTTCCGGCCGCACAATCGCGATGACGTCATCGACAACATGTATATCGTCGGTGCCGGTACGCACCCGGGGGCCGGCATTCCGGGCGTCGTCGGTTCGGCGAAGGCCACGGCGGGGCTGATGATCGCGGATGCCCATGCATGAGCGACGAAATCATCAGCCGCAGCGAGGAGGCAATCGCCAAGGGGTCGCAGAGCTTTGCGGCTGCGGCGCGCCTCTTCGATCGGCAGACGCGCGATGATGCCGTCATGCTCTATGCGTGGTGCCGCCATTGCGACGATGTGATCGATGGGCAGACGCTGGGGCACGAGCAGGTCGCAGACTTCCGAAACGGCCAGCAGGCGCGGCTTGAACAGCTCCGCGCCGAGACAAGCGCGGCTTTGTTGGGTGAGGTCTCGGACAGTTATATTTTCAACGCCCTGCAGCGTGTGGTGGAGCGGCACGAGATCCCCCATCTCCACCCTCAGGAATTGCTGACCGGCTTCCAGATGGACGTGGAAGACCGTGTCTACGAAACCATCGAGGACACGCTCGAATATTGCTACCACGTTGCCGGTGTGGTCGGGGTGATGATGGCCATGATCATGGGTGTGCGGGAGCGCGACGTGCTCGACCGCGCCAGCGATCTCGGCCTTGCCTTCCAGCTCACCAATATTGCGCGCGATGTGATCGATGATGCGCGCATGGGGCGGGTCTATCTGCCCAGAGAGCTTTTGGCGCGGCACGATATCCGGGAAATCCGACCCGACGATCGCGCAGAGTGGCCAAAGCTGCACGCCGCCGCGCTTGAACTGCTGGAACTCGCCGAGGCGTACTACGCCTCTGCCTATCACGGAATGGCCGAATTGCCGCCGCGTTCGGCCTGGGCCATCGGTGCGGCCCGGCGGGTCTATCGCGCCATCGGGCAAAAATTGAGGTCAGGCGGGCCGAATGCGTGGGAGCAGCGCGTCTCTACCTCTCGCAATGAGAAGATGGCGCTTCTGCTCAAGTCCTTGGGAGATGTTGCCTGGACGCGGCTGCCAAGGCGCCAGAGCCCGCGCACCGGCCTCTGGCAGCGCCCCGCCTAGTGCGTGGCGGGGCGATCTTCGTCCTTGAGAGCCTGTGGGTCATATGAGCGCTTGTTCACTTCAAGCTCCTTGAGCAGCTTGTCGACTGGCTGGGCATAAACAAAGCCGAACGAGACGCAACCGTCCTTGCCCTGGACAGCATGGTGAAGCCTGTGCGCCTGGTAGACGCGCTTCATGTATCCCTTGCGCGGAATGTGCTTGAAGGGCCAGCGCTGGTGGACCAGTCCATCATGGAAGAAGAAGTAGAGCATCCCATAGATCGTTACGCCGAGGCCCAGCCAGGTCAGCGGCCACCAGGCAAAATGACCGAGGGCGAACATGGCGATGGCGACGCCGGCAAAGACCACGGCGTAGAGATCGTTTTTCTCCAGGGCGTCGTCATGCGGCTCATGGTGGGATTTGTGCCACCCCCAGCCCCATCCGTGCATGATGTGCTCATGCGACCAGGTGGCGAACCACTCCATGAACAGGACGGAACCAACCACGAGCCCGGTTGGCACCAGATAGTAGAGAACAGTGTCCATTCAGGCCTCCTTCGAGAAACGTCAGAATAATTGGCGCCGACCTCCGGGGCCAGTGCCGTATGGTCACTAAAGGCGGAGCCGGAGGCGTGATATGACGAGGCTCAGGATCACGCCCACCATGGCGATGCAGATGAGCCATGCCAGTTCCGGGGCCACCGTCTTGAGCGGCTCGCCGCGCCATAAAATGCCGTGATAGGCTTCGATCGCCCAAGCATTGGGCGTGTACCAGCCAACATCCTGCAGCCAGGGCGGCATCATGAAGCGCGGGACCATGGATCCCCCGATCGCCGAGCTGACGAGAACGACGAAGGTGGAGACCGTCTGCGCCTGCTGCTTGCTGGTGCAGGCCGAAGCCACAGCCAGGCCGAGGCCCGCAGTGGCCGCAGACGCCGATAGGGTCGTCAACAGCCATTCCCCAAGATGGTGGGTGACGTCGACGCGGTAGATCATCGCCGCGACGAGGAAGATCAACCCCACCTGGAGTACGCCCTGCACCGTGAGGAAAAGGAATTTTCCGAGCACCACAACGTCGGTTCCTGCCGGGCCGACAGCGATCCGGTCCACGATACCGGAATGTCTCTCCTCGATCAGCGTGGCGGCGCCCTGCATTGCAGAAAACAACAGGAACAGGATGGCGACGGCTCCGGCATAATAGCTGATCGTCGCGCCGGACGAGGTCGCCGAGCCGATATTCTGCAAGGTGATGAGGCCCGGTGCCGCATCAAAACTCGCCGCATCGTCGCTTATGGCCGCGAGTGCTGCGTCAAGCTGGGCCTGCTGCTCGGGCCGAAAGCCCCCGACCAATTGGCCAATGAGCGGGGCCGTGCGGGAAACGCCGATCTCAGGCAGGTTCAGGGCGATAAGGTTCTGGACCTGGCCCGAGAGGCTGGCCCCGGCGATCACTTTGGCGGGGTCGACCAGAACAATGATGGGGGAGGAGGCGCCATCCTCCAGATCACCCGACACAAACAGGCCGACATCGGCCCGGCCGGTCTCCACCATGCGGGCGACATCGTCACGATCGCTAAGGCGTCCGGCTATCACACGAAGGCTGATGTCGTCGCGAAGGGCGGCTTCAAGCCGCTGAATTATAGGCGTATCGGCCTCTGCGCCATAGGCGACGTGGAGGCGCATTTCTTCCCCGTTCGAGCCGGAGAAAATGGCCGCGAAGATGATGAATATGATCGGGGGCAAGAGAAATGCCAGGGCGAGCGCGCCGCGATCGCGGATCACGCTGAGCGCCATGACGCGAAGCATGGAAAGGATCAAAGAGCTGCCCCCGCGTCGCGCGTCAGCCGTACAAACAGGCTGTCGAGGCCCGGCTCCCGGAAGCGGATTTCGCGGGTCTCGATGCCCGCATTGTTGAGTGCAATCGACAATCGCTCGAGCGAGTGGGAACTCGCTCCGGTCAGCATGATCCAGCTATAGCCGCCCTTGAGGGGGCTGAAACCGGCTTTGTGCAGGATTGCCGACTGATCCGCGGACGCCTGATGGCGCAACTCGAGAATAACCTCCCGGCGCGTGCCGAAGGCCTCGGCAATCAGGTCCCGCGGCTTGCCCTGAGGGCTGATCCTGCCGTCGCGGAGGAAGCCAACCGTGGTGCAAAGGGTCTCGGCCTGGTCGAGGTCGTGGGTGGTCAAGAGTATCCCCATTCCAGCGTGGCTAAGGTGGACGAGAACATCATGCAGTACATTTCGCGCCTCCACATCGACGCCGACTGTAGGCTCGTCGAGGATGAGCAGGTCAGGGTGATGAAGAATTGCGGCGGCAATATTGACCCGGCGCTTCCATCCTCCCGAAAGGATATCCACGCGCTCGTCGATACGGCCACCAATATCGGTGGCATGGCCGGCCCAATCGATCGCTTCTTCCGTGTCTGCGGCGGAAAGTCCCGACAGGCGTCCAAAGACCTGGAGATTTTCGCGAACGGTGAGGTGTGGGTAAAGCGCCAGTTCCTGGGGTACGAGGCCGATATGGCGCACGCTCTTTTTGCCGGTTAGTCCCGCTACTTGTATGTGTCCGGAGGTGGCGCGAACCCGCCCGCATATGGTGCGGATGAGCGTGGTTTTTCCGGCGCCGTTCGGCCCCAGAAGCCCAAAAATCTCCGACCGGGCGAGTTTGAGGTTGAGGCCATTCAGGACATCGCGTTGTCCGTAGCGCACTGACAGATCGGCCACTTCAAGTGGCTTTGCATCACCCAGCATCAGAGGCGAGCTTGCTCTTGAAGTATTTCGCGATCAAGGCCTGAATGGGTGCGGAGTTGACGCCGCTGGAGATCAAGGCAGCATCGGCTGCGGCAAGATGTTCCTCGCAGGTGAGGCGCGCCTGGCGGGCGCCGAATATTGATACCAGAGTGGCCTTCCCCTCGTCCTTGTTCACGTCTTTGCCGATGAGTTTGGGGTCGGCCGACTTGTCGAGAAGGTCGTCCGCGGTCTGAAACGCCAGTCCCAGATGGCGTGCGAACCGGCGGACATGATCAATGCGATCCTCCGGCATGTCGGCAAGGACGGCGCCCATTTCAGCGGACGCGACAAAGAGTGTGCCGGTCTTGAGCCAGTTGAGGTTTTCAATTTCATGCTCGCCCACGAGGCTCGCCCGCCCATTGATGTCGATTTCCTGGCCGGCGACGAGCCCGTTCTGCCCCACGGCATCCGAGAGAATTGCTGCCAGGCGGGTCCGGGCGGCGGCCGGAATTTCGAGCTCCGAGATCACACCAAACGCGCGGCTCAGGAGTGCTATCGCGCTCAGGATGGCCGTCGCCTGGCCAAAGGCGACGTGGCTGGATGGCCGTTCGCGTCGCATGCGAGCGTCGTCCATGCAGGGGAGATCGTCCAGGACCAAGGAGGCGGTATGGACCATTTCCACAGCACATCCCAAGGTCAGGGCGGCCTCTTCCAGATCGGGATCGGGATCGGCGATCATGTAGAGGAGGACGGGGCGAAGACGCTTGCTCGGCGCCAGAAGAGCATGCCTCATTGCCGCCGCCAGATTTGCGGGCATCGCCTCCGAACCCTCGATCATCCGCTCAAGACAGGCGTCGACGCGATCGCGAATTGAGCGTGCGTCTTCAACGGCTTGTCCACCCGTGCGCGCCCCTTCGATGCAATTCCTAGGGATCATCCCGCGTACCCCGGCTTGGAAATGCAGGAGAAGTGAACCAGAAACGCCGCTACAACGTAAGAGCCAAAGTTATCTGGCCGGGACAAGAAATCGGATGCCCCCGCTCGAAATCTATCGCAGGCTGTCATGCTGAAGAGGCCCCTCATTGACCATCAACCGTAAGAACGAGCATCTGGATATTGTCCTGGGAGGGCGAGGGGCGTCCTCGATTTCGACTGGCTTTGACGATGTGAGATTTGAGCACGCTGCCCTCCCAGAAATAGACATGGACACTATCGATCTGGATACGCAGTTTGTCGGCAAGCGGATCAGGGCACCGCTTCTTGTCAGTTCGATGACGGGTGGTCCGGCGCGGGCGGAAACGATCAATGCCAATCTGGCGGTGGCCTGCGAGGAATTGGGGATCGCCCTGGCCGTCGGGTCGCAGCGCGTGGCCATAGACAGCGCCGCCGATGGGGGGCTGGGGCAGGACCTAAGGCGGCATGCGCCGACCATCCCTCTGCTCGCGAATTTCGGGGCGGCCCAGCTCAATCTGGGCTATGGCGCCGATCAGGCGCTGAGGGCCGTGGAGATGATCGGGGCGGACGCGCTGATCATCCACCTCAATCCCCTGCAGGAGGCGGTGCAGCCGGAGGGCGATCGTAACTGGCTGGGATTGCTCGCAAAAATCGAGACCCTGGCGCGAACACTGCCGGTGCCATTGGCAGTGAAGGAGGTCGGTTCGGGCATTTCCGGCCTTACGGCGCGCCGATTGGTAGATGCAGGCGTAAGCATAATCGACGTCGCCGGAGCAGGTGGAACGAGCTGGGCGGCGGTCGAGGCGGAGCGGGCACAATCGCCGATGCAGGCCGCTATTGCCCGGGCTTTCGTCAATTGGGGACAGCCGACTGCGGCGGCGATTGAAGCGGTGCGGGCGGCCTGTCCGGAGGCGATCGTGGTGGGTTCAGGCGGCGTCCGGGATGGGGTCGACGCCGCCAAGGCGATCCGGCTTGGCGCCGATATTGTGGGCCAGGCTGCGGGGGTTCTGACCGCCGCGACCGAGTCTGCCGAGGCGGTGGTCGAGCATTTTTCGGCCATTATCGGGCAGTTGCGGGTGGCCTGTTTCTGCACCGGATCGGTCGATCTTGCGGCGCTCAGAGTGGCCCCATTGCAGTCGCAAACGGGCCGAGTTCGCTAGCAGAACGTTAGCATTTGCGGACGGCGCCTGTGAAAACGCCGCGGCGGCTCAAGGTGCGTTTTTCTGGACGATGCAATTGCCGCCGGCGGCGAGAAGACGCTGGCAAAATTCCTGTGCTTCCTGCCGCGTCTGTCGACCGACCATGGCGGAAAACCGCATGCGATTGCCGAAGCTCGGATTGCGGACCGAGATCAACATGAGCTGCTCGGGACCGAGGACATTTTTGAAACTGGCCTGGGCGGAGGCGAAACGGGAGCGGGCGGTGTCGGCGGACGCGTTCTGCGCGATGAGGACGCCCCAGGGCTGCCATTGAGCCGGACTGGCGACGAGGTCGGGCCGGCGGACGGAGCGGGCCATATCGAGACAGGCCGCCTGGAAGTCCTTCTCCTTGTCGAGCGTGTAGTCGACGTCCCCTGCGATGTCGGCCAGCCAGATGTCGACGGGGTGGCCGGTGATGATCATTACATAATTGCGGGTTTCGAGGGGGAGGCCGCCGCCGGTACCGGCGATGTAGCGGCTGATCCGTCCCTCGCCGCCATTATAGGCCGCGGCGGCGAGGCCGAGATTGCCGAATTTTTCTTCGAGAAAGCGCAGATATTCGGCGGAGCGAGCCAGGGCCTCGGCAGGGTCGAAGGCATTTCCGAGGCCGCGAAGGCGCGCCGTGCCGGGCATGAACTGGGCAATGCCCTGAGCACCGGCCGGGCTGAGGGCCGCGGGATCGAAGCGGCTCTCCTGCCAGACGAGGCGGGCGAAGAAATCGGCGGGCAATTGCCAGTTGGCGGCATAGGCGGCGATGGCGGCGCAGACATCGGCCCGGTAATTGGCCTCGGTGATGCAGATCTCCTGCTGACCGATTGTGTGGCAGGTGCCGGGTTCTTCTTCGGCTTTCGTCTGGGCGCGGGCCTCGTGAAGAGCAGGGGACATGAGGAGCAGCAAGAGCCATACGCGCTTCAGCCATGTCCGTAAAAACTGCGCCATGCCTGCATCTTGGCTGGGCCCGGTCCGCCCGGCAAGTCACAGAAGCTTGGTCCGGCCTGACGGGCGCCGGCCCCTCCCTCAGGAAAAGAAGGTGTTGAAGCGCTCGTAGGATTGCTTGATGTGGGCGCGCATGGCCGCTTCGGCCCGGTCCTCATCATGGGCTTTGAGGGCGGAAATCAGATCCGCATGTTCCATATTGGCGGTGGAGGCAGCCTGGTGGTGGTGGAAGAGCCGGAACAGGTGCATGTGGATATGCAGATTGGCGAGCGTCTCCTGGACGAGATCATTGCCGCTGGCCTGGGCGATGAGATCATGGAACTGACCATCGAGGCGCGCGAACTCGCTGTAGCTGACCTTGCCCTGGCCGGTCCCGGACATTTCCTCGGCCAGCCGTTCGAGGGTGGCGAACTGCTCTTCGGTGATCATGGTCGCCGCCTTGCGGGCCGCATAGGGTTCGAGCAGCAGGCGCAGTTCATAGAGCTGTTCAAAACGGCCGCGATCCATCTGTGTGGTGGCGCTGAAGCCGATGAGGTGGGTCTTGACCACAAGCCCCTGCGCCTCGAGGCGGGAGAGGGCCTCGCGAATGGGGGTCTGGGAAACGCCAAGCTCGCGCGCGAGATTGTCGATAGATATTCTCGAGCCGGGCAGAATGCTCTGGCTCATCAGTTGGGCGTAGATGGTGTTGTACACCTCATCACCAAGGCGCGGCGGGCGCTTGATCGGATTGGTCGGCATCTGATTGACCGGTGGCGCCATAGCGCGGAATCCTTCCTGGTTGAGAGGGGCCGGGGAGCTGTATCCTATCGTATTCCATTTGGAAACGCGGCGAAAAGTGAACTTGCGTTTGACATCGCTGCACAAGGCGCATAGTGCTTTGGCGAAATCGTATAGGATATATCAGGCGCTGTTTTATGGTCCCGGTCAAGATCATCGCCGACTGTCCCAAAGCGGAAGTCTGGATTTGGAGAGTGAGTAGACATGCCCTTAGTGCCTGTCAGTGAAGTTCGGAATCTGGCGGACCGGGTTCTGGCGGCGGCCGGCGTGCCAGCGGACAATGCTCGATTGCAGCGCGAGCTCTTATTGGACGCCGAGATGCGCGGGATCGCCTCGCATGGTCTTCTGCGCCTGCCGCGGCTTGTCGAACGGATCGCCAATGGCGTGGCCGACCCCGTGACCAAGGGGCGGCATGAGTGGACCGCGCCGGGATTTCTCCGAGTCGATGGCGAGCAAGGCCTTGGGCCGGTCGTGGCGCAGTCCGCAATCGATGCGTTGATGGAGCGCGCCGCGATACAGGGTGTCGCCGTGGGCGCGGTGGCCAATGCCAATCATATCGGCATGCTCGGCTTTTACGCCGACCGCGTCGCGACGGCAGGAAAGTGCCTGATCGCGTTTTCGACCAGCGAGGCCCTCGTGCATCCCTGGGGTGGACGCAGGGCCATGATCGGCACCAATCCCATCGCCATCGGCATGCCGACGGGCGAGGGCATCTTCATGATGGACACCGCCACCAGCATCATTTCCATGGGGGAGGTGCATGACCACGCCAATCGTGGCGTGGCGCTGCCGCCCGGCATGGCGATCGATGCCGAGGGCAATCCGACCACGGACGCAGCGGCGGCGCGGAGCGGCGCGATCTCGCCCTTTGGCGGGGCCAAGGGTTATGCGCTGGGGCTCGCCTTCGAACTCTTGCTGACGGCTTTGGCCGGGGCGGCGATTGGTCGGGAGGTCAAGGGAACGCTCGATTCCACCGAGCCCTGCAACAAGGCCGACCTTTTTATCGTCATCGACCAGTATCTGTCGCCGGTCGCCGGCTTTCTCGATCTGCTGCGGGCGGAGGCGCCTGCCGAAGGGGTCGAGAGCGTTCGCATTCCCGGGGAACGTGGAAGGGCCCTGGCGGCCCAGGCGCTCCTCGACGGTATCAATGTTGCCGACGTGATCTGGTCGCGCCTGCAGGAACTGGCCGCATAGGCCGAGATGAATAAGGACTAGATCATGTTTGGTGCATTTCGTTCGCCTCGAACCGTCGTGTTCGGCCATGGCCAGATCGGCTCGCTGGCAGGCCATGTGGCGACGTTGGGGAAAAAGCCGCTGCTGGTGACTGACCAGCGGCTTGCCGGGGACCCCGTTTTTGGGGGAGTAAAGGCCGCGATGATCGCGGCCGGTCTCGAAGTCGGAGTGTTTTCCGAGGTCGAGGCAGAGCTGCCGGCCCATTGCCTTGAGGCCGGCATTGCCGCCGCCCGGGACTTCGGCGCCGATGTCATCGTGGGCATTGGTGGCGGCAGCTGCATCGATGCGGCCAAGATCATCGCGCTGATCACTGCCCATGGCGGACAGATTTCGGACTATTATGGCGAGCTGAAAGTGCCGGGGCCGATCCTGCCGGTCATCGCCGTGCCGACGACAGCGGGAACCGGCTCGGAGGTGACCCCGGTGGCGGTGATTGCCGACCCGGGAAAGGCCGTAAAGGTCGGGCTTTCGAGCCCGCATTTGCTGCCGCAGATCGCCATTTGCGACCCCGACCTGACGGCCAGCTGCCCGCCCGGACTTACCGCCTATTCGGGCGCCGACGCGCTGGTGCATGCCATCGAGGCGTTCACCACCGCGACGCGTGCGGAAGATCCCAGGATCACGCTCGAGCATGTGTTCGTCGGCAAGAATGCGCTGACCGACGCCTTTGCGCGGGAAGCGATCGTCAATATCGGGCGGAGCCTGGCGCGGGCGGTTGCGGACGGCAGTGATGCGGCGGCGCGTGCCGATGTCATGCTGGGCGCGACCCAGGCCGGGCTGGCCTTCGGCACCGCGGGCACCTCGATTTCCCACGCGGTGCAATATCCGGTGGGGGCGCTGACGCACACGGCCCACGGGCTGGGCGTGGCGCTGATGCTGCCCTATGCGCTGGCGTTCAATCGCGGCCACGCATTGGCCGATATCGCCGAAATCGGGCGCATGATGGGGTTTGCCGAAGCGGAAGACACGGACGCCAAGGCCGCCGATGCCTGCATTGCCGGGGTCGCGGCACTGCTCGAAACCATCGGCATTCCTTCGACATTGGCCGAAATCGGGGTCAAGGCCGAGGACTTGCCCTGGATCGCCGAGCAATCGCTGGGCGCCAACAGGCTGATCAAGAACAATCCGCGCCCGGTCGACCGGGCAGGCATGGACCTCCTGGTCGCCGCCGCCTTTGCCGGCGACCGGAGCATGCTCGAAATCAATCCCAAGCTTGAAGGGGTGCGCACATGACCACCGATTTCTCCCTTTCCTTCGATCCGGCGAAAATCCCCAGCAATCTCTGGATTGGCGGGCAATGGCGCGAGGGAAGCGCCGAGGGGCGTCTCGACGTGGTCGATCCGTCCACCGGCGCGGTGATTTCCAGCGTCGCCAATGCCTCGGTGGAGGATGCGCTGGCAGCCGTCGCCGCGGCCCATGACGCCGCGCCGGGCTGGGCGGCGACCCCACCGCGCAAACGCTCGGACATATTGCGGCGCTGTTTCGAGCTGATGATCGAGCGCAAGCAGATGCTGGCCGAACTGATCAGCCTCGAAAACGGCAAGGCGCTGCCCGATGCCGAGGGCGAAGTGGCTTACGCCGCCGAGTTCTTCCGCTGGTTTTCCGAGGAAGCCGTGCGGCTCAATGGCGAGATATCGACGGCGCCGAGCGGGGCCAACCGGATCGTGGTGCAATACCAGCCGATTGGCGTTTCCGTGCTGGTGACGCCGTGGAATTTCCCGGCGGCGATGGCCACGCGGAAAATCGCGCCGGCCTTGGCGGCGGGGTGTACGGTGGTGCTCAAGCCCGCCACCGAAACGCCGCTGACCGCCTATGCGCTGGCCGAGATCTATGCCGAGGCGGGCGTGCCGGATGGGGTGGTCAATGTGATCACTACCTCGAAGTCTGGCGCGACAGTCAGCGCCATGCTGCATGATCCGCGCGTGCGAAAACTCAGCTTTACCGGCTCGACCGAAGTGGGTCGCAAGCTGTTGCGCGAGGCGGCGGACCAGGTGATTTCCTGCTCGATGGAGCTCGGGGGCAATGCGCCCTTCATCGTCTTTGACGACGCCGATCTCGAAAAGGCGCTGGATGGCGCCATGATCGCCAAGATGCGCAATGGCGGCGAGGCCTGCACCGCGGCCAATCGCTTCTTCGTGCAGGAAGGGATCATGGAGGCCTTTTCAAAGGGCCTCGCCGATCGCATGGGCGCGATGAAGCTCGGACGCGGCTATGAAAAGGGCGTGCAGTGCGGGCCGCTGGTCAACCAGGATGCGCTGGAGCGGATCAGCGGCTGGATCGAGGATGCCAAGGGGCAGGGCGCCAAGGTTTTGACCGGGGGTACGGCGCCGGGCGGAGACGGATTTTACTATCCGCCGACCGTGCTGACCGATGTGCCGGTGGACTCGCCGCTGGTGCGCGACGAGATTTTTGGGCCCATCGCGCCGCTCGCCAGCTTCAAGACCGAGGACGAGGTGATCGCGCGGGCCAATGACACCGAATATGGGCTGATCGCCTATGTGTTCACCGAGAATCTGAAGCGCGGGCTGGCCGTGTCGGAGAAGATCGAGGCGGGCATGATCGGGCTCAATCGCGGGCTGGCCTCCGACCCGGCGGCACCATTTGGCGGGGTCAAGCAGAGCGGGCTGGGCCGCGAGGGCGCGCATCACGGCATCCTCGAATTCTGCGAAGCCAAATATATCGCTGTCAGCTGGTAGGGTTTTCCGGGCCGCGGGCGGCTGATCGCCCGCGGTCTACTGTGTCGGCAGATAAGGGTGGTCGATCCGTTCGGGGGGCGTTTCGGCCAGCGTCGAATGGCGGACGATCAGCTCTCCGGGCAGGGCGTATTGCGTCGGCGTGAAGGGCTGTCCGGACAATTGCTCGCCGATGAGCGAAATCGTCTTTTCGACCATGGCGTCCACCGGCTGGCGAAAGGTGGTCAGCGAATAGCGCGGCCATTCGGCCATCGGGATATTGTCGAAGCCGGCGATGGCGATGTCTTCGGGGATGCGCAGTTTGAGCCGGTCGCAGAGGGCATCGTGGCCGCCAAAGGCCATGACGTCATTGGCGAAAAAGACGGCGTCGGTGCGATTGGCGCTGCCGATCTCGAGACCGGCGCGATAGCCGGCTTCGTAGCTATATTCCCCGCCGGGCACGGAATGGGTGAGGGTCATGCCCAGTTCGGCGACGCGGGTGATGAAGGCGTTCTGGCGTTCGAGATTGGTCGAGGTGTGGCTGAGGCCGCCCACGAAGGCGACGCGATGCTTGCCGATGGCGTGGAAATGATCGGCAATGGCGCGGGCGCCCTCGACATTGTTGCAGCTGACCGAAGTGAGGCTCTGCTCGGACACGGTGCGGTTGACGAGGACGGCGGCGCGGCCCTCGGTGGCCCAGCGCAACGATGCGCCCGAGAGCACGGTGGCCGAGATAACGACCACCGCATCCACATTGTATTTGCGCAGGGCGACGAGCTGTTCCTCGATATTGGAGCCGCGGGTGATGTTGAACATCAGGCTCTGCATGCCGACGCGCTGGAGCTCGCGGGAAAGCTTTTCGATCAGGAACGGATAGAACGGATTGCGCATCTCGGAGACGACGATGCCGGCGATGTTGCTGCGGCGCGTCGAGAGCATCGAGGCGATGGCATTCGGCTGGTAGTCGAGCTCCTCGGCGGCGCGGAGAATGCGCTGGCGCAATTCGGGCGAGATGGACGCGCCGGGGGTAAAGGCGCGCGAAATGGCCGATTGGCTGACGCCCAGCATCTGCGCAAGATCGCGGGCAGTGATGGGCGTCTTGCGCGGCGCAATGGCAGCATCGGGCGGTGTGCTCATGGCACCTCACAATTCTTCTTATGCGCATCATAGCTGGATTTCGGCGCTATGCCACAAACTTGCATACGGATGCACAATGATATTGCATACGGATGCAAACATATCCTATCGTATTCGAGGCGCTGTCGTAAGGGAGCCGGTTGAGAAGCCCCGACGACAGCATATTTGAGAGGAGCGGAGCCTATGGACGGCGCCTTGGCACATCTGCGTGTCGTTGATTATTCCGACAGTCTTGCCGGTCAGTATTGCGCCCGGCTTTTCGCCGATTTCGGTGCCTCCGTCGTCCTGGTCGAACCCCCGGGCGGGTCATCGCTGCGTTTGCGCGAGCCCATGGGGCAGGCAGGCGAGTCGCTCCAGTTTTTTCATCTCAACCACGGCAAGCAGTCGCTGATGCTCGACCGCGCTGCGCCGGCGGATGCCCAGCGCTTCGCCATGCTGCTGCGCGGGGCCGATATCGCCGTATTGCCGGCCGATGCCGATGCCGATGCGGTCAGCGCGGCCAACCCCAATTGCATCGTCGTGCAACCGAGCGCCTTCGGGACGGACGGGCCGCGCGCCGATTGGCAGGGACCGGAAATCGTGCTGCAGGCGCTGTCGGGCATGATGCACAATAATGGCGCCGCCGGGCGCGAGCCGCTGTTCGGCGTTGCCAATCGCGCCGCCATGGCGAGCGGGGTCGGCGCCTATGTCGGAACGCTGGCGGCGCTGTTTGCGCGCGAGCAGAACGGGGCGGGGCAGGTGGTCAGGATCGATGCCGCCGAGACCGCTGCGACCATGTGCTTCCCCTATGTGATGCAGCACATCTACAATGGTTCGGTGCGGCAGCGGACCGAGCAGGCGGTGCAGGCGGGGCAGGTGCTGTGCCGGGATGGCTGGGTCTGCATCTGGATCTACAATTTCCGCTGGCAGGCGCTGCTGGCGGCGCTCGATCTGCCGGAACTGGAGCACGATGCACGCTTCGCCGATCCGGCGGAGCGGCGTACGAACTGGGATGCGCTGTTCGCGATCTTCCAGGCCAAGGTTGCCGACATGTCGGCAGAAGACCTGGTCGAAATCCTGCAGCAGGCGCAAGTCATAGCGGCCAAGGCCTATCGCCCTTCCGAGTTGATGCATAACCGACACCTCGACGCCCGGGATTATTGGGAAGAGATCGAGGGCAAGCGCATTCTGGGGCCGGCTTTCCGCCTGACGCGGACGCCGCGCCGGGTGCAGGGGGCCGCGCCGGCGCTCGGCTCTGCCCAGCAATTGGCCTGGCCGGCACAGACCGCAACTGGGGCGGCCTCGGCGGGCCGTCCGCCGCTCGAAGGCCTGCGGGTCATCGAGCTGACGACAGCATGGGCCGGGCCGATGTCCGGGCGCGTGCTGGCCTATCTCGGCGCCGAATCCATCCATGTGGAAGCGCCCAACCGGGTCAATTCCTGGCGGCTCAACAAGGACCGGCCCAATCCGGTCAATTTCCCAGACCGGGAGCCGGGCGCGCGCTGGTATGACCGCTCCTTCCTGTTCAATTCGCAGAACGTCAACAAGCTGAGCTGCATCCTCAATCTCAAGACCGAGGAGGGGCGCAACACCCTGCGGCGGCTGGTGGAAGTGGCCGATGTGCTGATCTGCAATTTCCGGCCCGGGACGCTGAAAAAGCTGGGGCTGGATTACGACAGCCTCACCAAGATCAAGCCCGACATCATCGTCGCCGAACTGCCGGCCTTCGGCGTGCACGGGCCGATGTCCAGCTATGCGGCGCTCGGTCCGACAATGGAAATGGCAGCGGGCATGTCGGCGATGATCGGCTATCCCGGCGGTCAGCCCGAGGTGACAGGTCCATCCTATCTCGACCCGATCGGGGGCTTCAATGCCGCGGCGGCAATCCTGACCGCGCTGGTGCATCGGCAGCGGACCGGCGAGGGGCAATATGTGGAAGTGCCCCAGGTCGAGGCGGCGATGCAGCTGATCGGCGCTGAAATCCTCAAGGCGGGGGAGACCGGGAACGATCCGGCTCCCAATGGCAATCGCGTCAGTTTTGCCAGTCCGCACGATGCGTTTCCAACCAGCGGGCACGATCAATGGATCGCCATCGCGGCGCTGGACGAAGGGCAGTGGCAGGCGCTGTGCGCTCAAATGGGTCAGCCGAAACTGGCGTCCGACCCGCGCTTCGCCGACCTTGGACGGCGGCGCGACAATGAGGATGAGCTGACCAAGATCATCGGCGACTGGACGCGGGGCCAGGACAAGCACGAGCTGGCGGGCCGGTTGCAGGCGGCGGGCGTGGCAGCGGCGCCGGTGCAGACACCCAAGGATGTGGCCGAGGATCCCTATCTCGCCCATCGGGGGTTCTTTACCGAACTCGAGCATCCCGATGCGGGGCGGCACAAGCATCCGAGCCTGCCGATGCATCTCAGCGCCACGCCCGGTGCGCAGGTGCGGTCGGCGCCGCCCTTTGGCTGGCATAACCGGCATGTGCTTGAAAATGTTTTGAAATTGTCGCCCGAAGAAATTGCCGCCATCGAGGCGAGCGATGCCATGGCGACCGAACCTCTCGAAGGGCACTGAGCATGGCCCCGCAGTTTCCGCGCAGCTATGAGGTCAGGATCCTTCTCAATGACGAACCCCATTACAAGGGGTCCATCCATGATGACGCGGTTGCCAGGGCACGCGGCTACAAGGCCGCGTTGATCCCCGGCGCCTTTATCTACGGCCATATCAGCCGGGGTGCGATCGAGAGCTGGGGGCAGGACTGGGCCGAGCGCGGCGCCATGTCGGCGCGCTTTGGCCGGCCGGTCTACAATCATGATGTCATCACGGTCTTCCTGAGCGAACTGATCGATGACGGGGCGTTTGCGCGCAGCCAGGCGCGGGTGGTCAATGGCGATGGCGAGGAGGTGGCGACGGGGTGGATCGCGCTTGCGCATCACGCGCTGACGCCTCCCGATCCGGCGAGCCTGACGCTCCTGCCCTCGCCGGAGGCGCCGCCGCCGGTCAAGGCCGGCGAACTGCCGGTCGGCGCTTTCCTCCACAGCCGCCAAAGGGTTCTTACGGCGGAGGATTTTGCCGGATCCCTGGCGGCCTTCGCCGAAAACCATCCGATCTATAAAGATCCCGGCTTCGTCCATTCGGGCATGTTGATGCGGACGGCCATGGGCGATGTCAATTCGGGCTGGAAATTCCCGGCGGCAGTGGTGCTGGTCGAGACCGAAACCCAGCATTTCCGGCCGGTCTACCCTGGCCAGACCATCCGCACCGCCGGCACCATCGCCGAAATCTATGAGCGCAAGGGCAAGCATTATTTCGTCTCGGACGAGGTGTTGCTGGCCGATGGGCAGCCTGCTGCCCGGTTCCGGAGGACCCAGATCTATGGCTAGCAGCTGGACACAATCGGTCGATGGACTGGTCGCATTTTACGACGTGACGGTGAGCGCAGAGGATATCGCGGTTTTCGCGCGCCTCAGCGGCGACGATTACGAGGCGCATACCGATCCCGCCATCATGGCGCAGTCGAGTTTCGGCGGGATCATCGCCCATGGGGCTTTGCTGGTCGGCTATATGTCTGCAGCAGGCACGAAAGCGATCCGGCAGGCCCGGGAGAAGGGCAATGACTGCGCGCCCGTGGCGCTCGGCTATGAGGGGATGCGGTTCGTGGCGCCCGTCTTTCCCGGCGACGCGCTGCGCGTGTCCTACAGCGTCAAGACGATCGACGAAGAGCGTCGGCGCTCGGTGGCGGGGATCGAAATAACCAACCAGTCGGGCCGTGTGGTGGCTGTGGCCGATCACATCATGAAATGGCTGAAAAGCGAGTAGAATATAGGATATATTGACTCTTGCATGCGGATGCAAAGGGTGCAAGGTTAAGTCTGTGGAGAGCTGGGTCGGTGCAAGAATAGCCCGCTCGCCAGATCGGGAGAGGATCAACATGCTCGGGAACCGTCTGCGCGATTTCGCGCCACGGATACGGCTGTCATGACGAAACGTTTGCCGCCGGCCAAACGCGATGATTTCGGCTGGTTTGCCGGCATTACCCTGCGCTGGAACGACATCGACATTTTCGGGCACGTCAACAATGCCCGCTATTACGAATTCTTCGACACCACGGTGGTCGGTTTCCTGCATGAGGCCGATCTGGGGCTCGGTACGGGCGGGGCGGCCATGGTGGTGGCCGAAAATGGCTGCCGTTTCCACCGGGAGGTCAAATTCACCGACACGCTCGAGATGGGGCTGCGGGTCGAACATATCGGCACGTCATCGGTGCGCTACGGGCTGGCCGCCTTCGTCAATGGCGAGAGCAGCGCGGCCGCGGACGGCTACTTCATCCATGTCTTCGTCGACCCCGCGAGCAAGCGGCCAATGCCGTTCAGCGCGACCGTGCGGAACCACCTTTCGTCCATCCAGACAGACCCGGCCTGAGGAGGGGCCGCCAATGTCCAAAGCGTCCAAAATCAAGTCGGTCGATGCCTTCCAGCTGGCCTGGCGGCCAGAGGATCCGCCGGGTCGGCGTAGCGCCTTCGTGCGCGTTACCACCGAGGAAGGCCTGGTCGGCTATGGCGAGGCTTCGCCCATGTTCGGCGGCGAGCACTCGCTGTGGGTGCTGCGCGATGCGGCGGCCTCGCTGGTCGGCGCCGACGTGCTCGACCATTCGGTGATTTATGATCGGCTGCTGCACCGCTACATCAAGCTGGGGCCGGAAGGCGCGGTGACCGGGGCGCTGGCGGCGCTCGACATTGCGCTCTGGGACATCAAGGGCAAGCTCTTCAACCTCCCCATCTACAAGCTGCTGGGCGGGGCGTGGCGGACAGAAGTGCCGTTCTATGCCTCGATCGGCGGCAATGCGAGCCGGACAGTCGATGAAACCGTGCGCGTGGTCGAGCAGCGCTGGCTGGCCGAAAAGCCGGCCGCGATCAAGATCCGCTGGGATGGGGACCGGACGCGCCAAGATTATGACATTCCTGGCGATATCGCCAAGGCCAAGGCCGTGCGCAAGCTCGTGGGCGACGACTTCCCGCTCGCCTTCGACGCCAACAACCAATATTCGGTCGGCGGCGCCATCCGGGTCGGCCGGGCACTCGAGGAGCTGGGCTATATCTGGTTTGAGGAGCCGGTGCAGCACTATGACGTGCGCGCCATGGGCGAGGTCGCCCAGCGTCTCGATATCACCGTTTCAGCGGCCGAGCAGACCTATACGACCCAGGCGCTGGTCGACATCATCAATGCCGGGGTGCGCATGGTGCAGCCCGATATCGTCAAAATGGGCGGCATCACTGGCCTGATGCAGTGCGCGGCAATCGCCTACGCCCATGGGGTTGAGCTGGTGCCCCACCAGACCCAGCCTACGATCGGCCACATGGCCAATCTGCATGTGCTGGCCACCATCATGCACCTGACCAAGCCGGCCGAATTCGCCGATCCGGACGACCGAATGCATCCGGCCTTCGTCAATCCCCCCAAACCCGTCAACGGCAAGTTCCAGATCCCCGACGGCCCCGGTCTCGGCCTCGAGCTGAACGAAGAAATACTCGAAAGCAGACGCGTTCGCTAAGCGCGCATTGGAGGACTATCAATGAATTTGAATCGCCGCAATTTCATGGAGCTGGCTGCAGCTTCGACGGCCCTGACCGCAGTTGGCGTCAGCGCCGCCAGCGCGCAGGGCGACGACACGATCCGGATCGGCATCGCCGCCAATAATCCGCGCCATTCGGACCCCAACCAGACGACGCAGGGCCCCGATAACTGGGCGGTCGAGCAGCTCTATGAGCAGCTCGTGCGTCCCGATGACGGCAAGTTTGCGCTGGCGCCGGACGACTACAAGCCTGTGCTGGCCACCGAATGGTCGGTTTCGGAAGACGCCAAGACCTGGACGTTCAAGCTGCGCGAGGGTGTGCAGTTCCATCGCGGCTATGGCGAGATGACCTCGGAAGACGTCGTCTTCACCTTCCTCAAGGCCAAGGAATTCGGCACGGGCCGGGTGATCTTTGCCAATATCGAGGATGCGGTGGGCAATGGCCCCTATGAGGTGGTGATCACGCTCAAGCAGCCGGACGTAAATTTCCTCGGCACCACGGTGTTCTCGCTCAATGCGAACATCGTCTCCAAGAAGGCCTATGAGGAAATCGGGGTGGAGAAGTTCACCACCGACGCCGTGGGCACCGGCCCCTATGAGCTGACGAAGTACGATGCCGAGAGCGGCACCTATCTCACCCGCTTCGCCGATTATTGGGGCGAGCCGGCCAAGGTCGCCAATATCGAGTGTCTCTATATCGCCGATACCACGGCGCGGACGCTGGCGCTGGTTTCCGGCCAGGTGGACATGATCGAGGCCGTGCGTGCGCCGGGCTGGATCGACAGCATCCTGCAGCGCGATCCGAACATGAAGGTCGACATGACCGTGCCGGGTTCGTTCAACACCCTGCACGTCAATCTCACTCGCGCGCCATTCGACAATATCCTCGTGCGCCGGGCACTTATGCATGCCATTGACCGCAATCTCGTCGCCGAGGCGCTGGCGCCGATGGGCGGCGTGTTGGTCGGCCTGCAGCCGGACTTCTTCCCGCCGGGGCTCAAGACCGAGGACCTGCCCGAAGAGCTGCGCTACGAGTACGATCCGGAGAAGTCGAAGGCCCTGCTGGCCGAGGCCGGTTTCCCGGATGGCATCAGCTTCGATGCCCTCTGCAGCCAGCGCGAGGACTATTCCTCGACAATGCTGATCGTGCAGGAACTGATCCGCCCGGCCGGGTTCAACATGAACCTGATCATCGGCGATCACACCGCGTATCACGCCGACAACCGCTCGGACAAAAACACGCTGGCGATGCACGCCTCGAGCTATCCGCCGATCCCGACGCAGATCTATATCCAGCAGCTCTATTCGAAGGCCGAGGTGAAGGCCGACGGTTCGGGTGGCGGCAATTACAGCCATTATGGCGTTGCCATGCCGGGTATCGACGATTTGCTCGAGCAGGCTTTGGCCGCCACCAATTACGACACTTATGTCGACCTTTGCCGCCAGATCGAGCTGCAGGTGCTGCGTGACCTGCCGCTGATCGGCCTGTCGACCTTGTCATACACCATGGTGCGCAATCCGCGCCTCGACCTCGGCTATGAGGTCGAGAGCGGCTATGCGCGCTGGAGACTACACCGCGCCACCAAGGCGTAAGTGTGTGGGGGCGCCGGCGAGGGGTCGGCGCCCCCATCAAAATGGGAGGAGGAGACCCCATGACTTTGAACAGACGGAACTTCATGGAGCTGGCGGCAGCAACGACTGCCCTGACCGCAATCGGTGTCAGCTCGGCACGGGCGCAGAGCGCCGACACGCTGCGCATGGGCATCGCGGCGAACAATCCGCGCCATTCGGACCCGAATTTGACGACCCAGGGGTCGGACAATTGGGCGACCGAGCAGATGTATGAGCAGCTGGTGCGTCCCGATGACGGTCGTTTCGCGCTGACACCGGAGGAATATCTGCCGACGCTGGCGACCGAATGGACGCAGTCTGCCGACGCCAAGGTCTGGACCTTCAAACTGCGCGAGGGCGTGCAATTCCATCGCGGCTATGGCGAGATGACGTCGGAAGACGTGGTGTTTTCCTATGAGCGCGCCATGGCCGGGGGCACCAACAAGACTATCCTCTCCAATATCGAAAGCGTGGTCGCCAACGGCCCCTATGAGGTGACGATCACCCTCAAGCAGCCGGACGTGAACCTGCTTGGCACCTCGATTTTCAACAACAATACCTCGATCATCTCCAAGAAGGCGTTCGAGGAAATCGGTGCGGACGCGTTCGTGACCGACGCCGTGGGCACCGGCCCTTATGAACTGGTGGAGTTCGACCCCGAATTCGGCACGCGGATGACGCGGCACGAGGGCTATTGGGGCGACAAGGCCAAGATCGCCAATGTCGAATGCGTCTATATCGCCGATACGACGGCGCGGACCCTGGCGCTGCTCTCGGGGGAAGTCGACTGCATCGAGGCGGTTCGAGCCCCGGGCTGGATCGACTCCATCCTGCAGCGCGACCCGACCCTCAAGATCGACATGACGACCCCCGGCTCGTTCAATACGCTGCACGTCAATCTGACCCGCGCGCCGTTCGACAATCTCCTGGTCCGCCAGGCGCTGATGCATGCCATCGACCGCGAAGCCGTGGCTGCCGCACTGGCTCCGATGGGTGGCACGATGGCGGGCCTGCAGCCCGACTTCTTCCCGGCCGGCTTCAAGAAGGAAGACCTGCCCGAAGAGCTGCAATATCCCTATGACCCGGAAAAGTCGAAGGCCCTCTTGGCCGAGGCCGGCTTCCCGGATGGCATCAGCTTCAGCGCGCTGTGCAGCCAGCGCGAGGACTATTCCTCGACCATGCTGATCGTGCAGGAACTGATCCGTCCGGCCGGGTTCAACATGGATTTGCAGATCATCGACCACACCGCCTATCACGCGGATAATCGCTCGGACAAAAACACCCTGGCGATGCACTCCTCGAGCTATCCGCCGATCCCGACGCAGATCTATTTCCAGCAGCTGGCTTCGGGCTCCGAGGTCAAGGCCGATGGCTCGGGCGGTGGCAATTACAGCCATTATGGCGTTGCCATGCCGGGCATCGATGACCTGCTCGCGCAGGCGCTGACCGCCTCGGACTACGCCACCTATCTCGACCTCTGCAAGCAGATCGAGCTGCAGGTGCTGCGTGACCTGCCGCTGATCGGTCTGTCGACCCTCGGCTTCACGGCGGTGCGCCGCGCCCAGATCGATCTCGGCTACGAAGTCGAGAGCGGCTATGCGCGCTGGCGGTTCCATCGCGCGACCAAGACGGTCTGATCTTAAAAAACCCGGGCTCCCAGGAGCGGGAGCCCGGACTCTCAAAGGCGGTGCAAATGGCCAGATATCTGCTCTTACGCTTGGGTGACGCGATCCCCACCCTGTTCCTGGTGCTGACACTGGTGTTCATCGCCATGCGCATCCTGCCCGGCGACCCCGCGCTGGCGGCGCTCGGCGACGCGGCCCTCCCAGAGCAGCTGGCCGAATTCCGCGAAAGGATGGGGCTCAACGTGCCCCTCTGGCAGCAATATTTCAATTTTATCGGCGGGGTGCTGACGCTCGATTTCGGGCGCTCGCTGCTGACCAATACGCCGGTGCTGCAGCTGATCGCGCAGAACCTGCCCTATACGATCGAGCTGACCGTGGCGGCCATGCTGATGGGGATCGTTGCCGGTGTGCCGATGGGCGTCATTGCGGCGACCAACCGCAACAAGGCGCCGGACGGGGTGGTGCGGGTGTTCTCGCTGATCGGCTATGCCATCCCCGATTTCTTCCTCGGCGCGATCCTGCTCATCACCTTTTCGCTCAATATGGGCTGGTTTCCGATCAACGGGGCCGGGTCCGATTTTGCCAGCCGATTGCATCACCTGTTCCTGCCCGCGCTGACGCTGGCCTTCGTCAAGGCCGCCTTTCTCGGGCGCCTGACCCGAACGAGCCTGCTTGAAGTGCTGGGCAAGGACTATGTCCGCACGGCCCGCGCCAAGGGCGCCAAGGAAAACCGTGTCATCTACCGGCACGGGCTGCGCAATGCGATGCTGCCGATCACGACCGGTCTCGGGTTGAGCCTCTTGTCGACGCTGTCCGGTTCGGTGGCGGTGGAGCTGGTGTTCAACCGCCCCGGCATCGGCCGCCTTCTAATCGATGCCATCGCCCAGCGCGACTATGCCGTGATCCAGGGCGGGGTGCTGGTCTTCGCCGGTTTCGTGGTCCTCATCAATTTGCTGATGGACCTTGTCTATGTCGTTGTCGATCCACGCGTGCGGGTGAGCTGATATGAGTGTCATTACCGAAGATACCGTTCGCGTCCCGCCGGTCGAGCCGGGGTTTTTCAGAAGGCTTGGCAAGATATTGTTCGGGCGGCCCGAGACGGGTTTTGCCACGCTCATGATCCTGGTCTTCATCCTCGTGGCGCTGTTTGCGCCGATGCTGGCGCCCTATGATCCGCTGGCCCAGTCGGTGCTCAAGATCAATCGCCTGCCCAGTGCGGACAATTGGCTCGGCACCGATCAGTTCGGCCGCGATGTGTTGAGCCGGCTGATCTACGGGTCGCGCAATTCGCTGCTGTTCGGCTTCATCTCGCCGGTGCTGGCGGCGCTGTTCGGCACCATGCTGGGGGTGATCGCCGGCTATTTCGGCGGCGTCGTCGACCGGCTGATCTCGCGCGTCATCGATCTCCTGCTCGCCTTCCCCGAACTGCTGCTGGCGATCCTGATCGCGGCCGTGCTCGGCGGCGGCTTCTGGAACATCATCACCGTGATCACCGTGGCGTTCATCCCCGGCTTTGCCCGCGTGGCCCGGGCGCAGACGCTCTCGATAAAGCAGGAGCCTTTCGTCGAGGCGGCCATCGCCACCGGCGTGCGCACCCCGATCATCATCATCCGCCACATCATTCCCAATATCATGGCCCCGATCGTGGCGCTGATGACGCTGTGGGTGGCTTCGGCGATCCGCATCGAGGCCTCGCTGAGCTTTCTCGGCATCGGCACGCGCCCGCCCAATCCGAGCTGGGGCAATATCATCCGCGACGGGCTCAACAGTCTTTTCGGGTCGCCCTGGCCGATCATCGGCGCCGGTATTGCCATTACCCTGGTGGTGCTCTCGTTCAACCTCGTCGGCGACGCAATCCGCGATGCGCTCGACCCATCGACGGCACGCTAGGAGATGGCCATGAGCGCAATGGACAATATTGCCGACCAGAAATCTCCGAAGGCCGGCGCAGAGCCGGTGCTGTCGGTTCGCGACCTCAAGACCTCGTTCCTGACCCAGAAGGGCTGGGTGGAAATCGTCAAGGGCATCAGCTTCGACATCGCGGCGGAGGAAACCCTCGCCGTGGTGGGCGAAAGCGGGTCGGGCAAGTCGGTGACGGCGCTGAGCGTGATGCGCCTGCTCGACTATGAGATGAGCCGGGTCGAAGGCTCGGTGAAGCTGGCGGGACGCGAACTGCTCTCGCTCGGGCCCAACGAGATGCGCATGGTGCGCGGCCGGCAGATCGGGATGATCTTCCAGGAGGCGATGACCAGCCTCAATCCGCTGCAGACCGTTGGCCAGCAGATCGCCGAAGTGCTGACCATTCACGGGCTCTATTCGGGCCAGGAGGCCTATAAGGAAGCCGAGCGGCTGCTCGAACGCGTGCGTATTCCCGGGGCTGCGTCGCGGCTCAAGGACTATCCGCATGCCCTTTCGGGCGGCATGCGCCAGCGCGTGATGATTGCCATGGCGCTGGCCTGCAAGCCCAAGCTTCTCATCGCCGACGAGCCGACGACGGCGCTCGACGTGACTATTCAGGCGCAGATCCTGCAGCTGATCAAGCAGTTGCAGAAGGAAGAGGGGATGGGCGTTCTGTTCATCACCCACGATATGGGCGTGGTGGCGGAAGTGGCCGACCGGACCGTGGTGATGCTGCAGGGCAAGGCGGTCGAGTCCGACAAGACCGAGAACATCTTTGCTCATGCCCAGAACCCCTATACGCGGGCGCTGATCGCGGCCGTGCCGCGGCTGGGTGAAGGCAACAAAAAGGGGCCCCAGCACTTCCCGATCCTCGACCGGGCCACGGGCCTCGTGGTGACGGGGCGCGAGCGGCCAGACACGGTGCAACACAAGGCCGAGCCGGTGCTGCGGGTGAAGAACCTCATCAAGCGGTTCGACATTGCGGGTGGCCTTTTCAGCGGGCCGGTCGGGCGCGTGCATGCGGTGGAAAATGTGAGCTTCGACCTGCGCGGAGGGGAAACCCTGTCGCTGGTGGGCGAGTCCGGTTGCGGCAAATCGACGACGGGCCGGGCGGTGATGCGGCTGATCGAGCCGCAGAGCGGGGAGGTCAATCTCGGGGGCACCGATATCCGCGCGCTGGACAAGGAGCGCATGCGCGACATGCGCCGGCATATCCAGATGATATTCCAGGACCCCTATGCGAGCCTTAATCCGCGCATCAAGATCGGCGATGCCATTGCCGAACCGTTTTTGACGCACAAATTGGGCACCAAGAAGCAGGCGCGCGACAAGTCGATGGATCTGCTGGAGCGGGTCGGGCTCAATGTCGAGATGGCCGGGCGCTATCCCTCGCAGTTTTCGGGCGGGCAGCGGCAGCGCATCTGCATCGCCCGGGCGCTGTCGCTCGAGCCCAAGGTGATCGTGGCCGATGAGAGCGTTTCGGCGCTCGACGTTTCGATCAAGGCGCAGGTGGTCAATCTGATGATGGATCTGCAGGAGCAGTTCGGGCTGTCCTATCTCTTCATCTCGCACGACATGGCGGTGGTGGAGCGGATCAGCCATCAGGTGGCGGTGATGTATCTGGGTGAGATCGTCGAGCGCGGGCCGGTGGCGTCCGTGTTCGGCAATCCGCAGCATCCCTATACCAAGCGGCTGATGGCGGCGGTGCCGGTGCCCGATCCGGCGCGGCGCACGCAATTGCGGCCGGTCAGCAATGATGAGATCAAGAGCCCGATCCGCAAGGTGGACTATGTGCCGCCAAATCGGGAGTACCGCGAAGTCTCGCCGGGCCATATCGTGCAGGCGTGGGGCGATGACTGGAAGGTTTAGGGCCCTGGTGGCAATGACGAGAGTAGAAGGACAGGTTTCATGAGTTTTCAGGCATTGGTCACCAGCAAGGACGAGGCTGGCAAGGTCTCGTCGCGGGTCGAGACGATCGGTGACGATCGCTTGCCAGAAGGCAATGTGACGGTCGATGTGGAATGGGCGGGGCTCAACTATAAGGACGGGCTGTGCCTGACCGGGGCTGGCGGGCTGGTGCGAAACTATCCGCATGTGGCGGGCATCGATTTTGCCGGGACCGTCGCCGAAAGCAGTGATGACCGCTACAAGGCGGGCGACAAGGTGCTGCTGACGGGCTGGCGCGTGGGTGAGGCCCATTGGGGCGGCTATGCGCAGCGGGCGCGGGTCAATGCCGACTGGCTTGTGTCGGTGCCGGAACTGCTCTCCACCCGCGATACCATGGTGGTGGGCACGGCCGGGCTGACGGCCATGCTGGCGGTGGATCGGCTCGAAAAGCTGGGGCTGACACCGGAAGCGGGCGAGGTGCTGGTGACCGGCGCGGCTGGTGGCGTGGGCTCGATCGCGCTCTCGATTCTGGGCAAGCTGGGCTACACAGCGGTGGCGGTTTCCGGGCGGCCGGAGCATGCCGAGACGCTGAAGGGTCTTGGCGCCAGCGAGATCATCGCGCGCGATGATTTCCTGGGGCAGCCGGACAAGCCGCTGGAATCGGCGCGCTGGGCGGGGCTGATCGACAATGTCGGCGGCAAAATGCTGGCCAAGGCGCTCAAGCAGATGAAGTATAATGGCATCGCCACGGCTATCGGCAATGCCGGCGGGATCGGGCTCGATACCAATGTGTTGCCGTTCATCCTGCGCGGGGTGACGCTTGCGGGCATCGACAGCGTGATGCAGCCCTATGCCAATCGCGTTCCGGCCTGGAACCGGATTGCCGAGATCTTCGATCTCGGGACTTATGATGCGCTGGTCGAGGAAATCGGGCTGGACGCGCTGCCGGATGCGGCGGAGCGGATTTTGGCCGGCCAGGTGCGCGGGCGCACCATCGTCAAGCTGCGCTAGGGGAAGACGTGATGCCGGTCGTGATCGCGCATAATTATGATGAGCGGCTGGCGGCCAAGGTCGCGGCCGTGTTGCCCGAGGGCGTGGATTTTCGCGCCCTTGGGGCGCGTGTGGAGACGGCCTGGAGGGTGCCGGCGGAGGCCGAAATTCTGCTCATCAACCAGAACAGCCCGGATATTGGGCTGCACCGGGGGATGGAAAAGCCCGAGGGCTGGCCGTTCAACCTCAAATTTGTGCAGCTGCGTTCGACCGGCATCGACAAATATCCGGACTGGATTTTCGAGGTGCCGCAGGTCTGCGTCACGCGCGGCGGCTATGCCGTGCCGATCTCGGAATATGTGCTGGCCGCGATGCTGGCGCAGGTGAAGCTGATCCCGGAAATCTGGGTGAAGGCGGGGAGCGAATGGCAGCCGCGCCCGAAGCTCGGAACGCTCAACGGGCAAACGCTCGGGATCATCGGCTTTGGCGAGATCGGCAAAGCGATTGCCGAAAAGGCGCTGACCTTCGGGATGGCGGTGATCGGCACCAAGCGGTCGAACGGGCCGAGCGGGATGGACGGCGTCGAGATCGTCTCGCTGGCCGAGCTGATATCGCGCTCGGACCATATCGTGGTGGCGACGCCGCTCACCGACGAAACGGCGGGCATGCTCAATGTCGAGACCCTGGCGGGGATCAAAGAGGGCGCCCATCTGATCAATATCGGCCGGGGGCAGGTGATCACCGAGGATGGCCTCAAGGCCGCGCTCGACGGCAAGCTCGGCGCAGCGACGCTGGATGTGACGGTGCCGGAGCCGCTGCCCGACGGGCACTGGCTCTATGCGCACCCCAAGGTGCGGATTTCGCCGCATATTTCGGGCAGTTCGCCGCAGAGCGACCAGAATGTGACGGAATTTTTCCGCCGCAATCTCGAGCGCTATCTCGCCGGCGAGCCCCTCGAGGGTGTGGTCGATCCGCAGGCGCGGTACTGACCCCTATTGTTTCTTTTCACGGATGGCCCCAGGGGCCGGACGCAGCCTTTCCATGCTGGAGGATAGTTCATGCCGATTTGGCTCAAGCGCGGTAAAAATGTCGAGGAGCGGGCCGATGCCGACCGGCAGGTGCGCGCCACGGTCGAGGCCATATTGTCGGACATCGAAAAACGCGGCGATGCGGCGATCCGCGACCTCTCGATCAAGTTCGATAAATGGGATCGGAAAGATTTTCGGCTGACCAAGGCCGAGATCGACGAGTGCATCGCCCAGCTTTCGGACGAGGATATTCGCGACATCGAGTTTGCGCAGACCCAGGTGCGTAATTTTGCGCAGAAGCAGCGGGACACCATGCTCGATCTCGAGGTGGAAACGCTGCCGGGCGTTATTCTCGGGCACAAGCATGTGCCGATCAGCGCGGTAGGGTGTTATGTGCCGGGGGGCAAATATCCGCTCCTGGCCTCGGCGCATATGTCGGTGCTGACGGCCAAGGTGGCCGGATGCCCGCGCGTGATCACCTGCGCGCCGCCGTTCAACGGCAAGCCGGCTCCCGCGATCGTTGCCGCACAGGCCATGGCGGGGGCGGACGAAATTTATGTGCTCGGCGGCATCCAGGCCATTGGCGCGATGGCCATCGGGACGGAGAGCATCGACCCCGTCGACATGTTGGTGGGGCCGGGCAATGCCTTCGTGGCCGAGGCCAAGCGGCAGCTTTACGGGCGCGTCGGGATCGATCTCTTCGCCGGGCCGACCGAGACGCTGGTCATTGCCGACGAGACGGTGGATGGCGAGCTCTGCGCCACCGATCTGCTGGGGCAGGCCGAGCATGGGCCGACGTCTCCGGCAATCCTGTTGACCAATTCCGAAAAGCTGGCGCGGGAGACGATGGCGGAAATCGAGCGGTTGCTGGAAATCCTGCCAACGGCCGATATCGCGCGGAAGTCTTGGGCCGATTATGGCGAGGTGATCGTCTGCGAGTCTTATGAGGAAATGCTGGCCGAAGCCGATCGCATTGCCTCCGAGCACGTCCAGGTTATGACCGACAGGGACATGTGGTTCCGGGACAATCTGCGCAATTTCGGGGCGCTGTTCCTCGGGCCGCGCACCAATGTGGCCTATGGCGACAAGGTGATCGGCACCAACCACACGCTGCCGACGATGAAGGCGGCGCGCTATACGGGCGGGCTGTGGGTCGGCAAATTCCTCAAGACCTGCACCTGGCAGACGGTGAAGACCGACGAGGCCTCGGCGATGGTGGGCGAGTATGGCTCGCGCCTCTCCATGCTCGAAGGGTTCGTTGGGCATGCCGAGCAGGCCAATATTCGCGTGCGGCGCTATGGCGGGCGCAATGTGCCTTATGGCGGCAAGGCATAAGCGCAGAACAAGGCAGCGCAAACAATCTGTTCGCGGGGGCACGCGGCCCTTGCTCATTGGCCCCTTGTTGGCCTAGGAGCAAGCTAAGGCCCAGGGCATATTGTATAACTGTATTACAGGAGACTATCGATGCTGACGCTCAAGCGGATCGACGTTCAGGACGCGCAGGTGCTGCTCAAGGGTGCACAGGAAAAGGCGCGGCAGATCGGCGTGCCGATGTGCATCGCCATCACCGATGAATCGGGCAATCTCATTGCGTTCGAGCGCATGGATGGCGGCAAGATCACGTCCATCACCATTGCCATCGACAAGGCTTTTACCGCTGCCGGCGCACGCAAGGCGACTGGCGATTATGGTACGGCCAGCCAGCCCGGTTCGCCGGCCTACGGCATCAACTCGGCGATCAATGGCCGGTTGATGGTGGTGGCCGGTGGCCTGCCGATCATCGTGGATGGCGAAGTCGTTGGCGGCATCGGCATCAGCTCGGGTTCGCCCGCGCAGGACACCGAAGTGGCCCAGGCCGGTATCGACGCGTTCCTCGCCAGCCTCTGAGGCAAGCGGGGAGGGGCATTGCCCCTTCATGGCCAGAGAGACCAAGGGGACGAGGCGCGCGCTTCGTCCCTTTTCTTTTGGCCAGCGGACAAGTCCAAGACGCCCGTTGAGGATGCGATCGGCGGAACGTCGAGCGGCAGCCGCTTGCGCAAATTATGCTTCTGGAGTGGGCTGTGGCTATGTCGACGGCAAGCCCGTGTCCAGTGGGCTTGTGGCTGCCGTGATCAGCGAGACCGGGGATAGGGGCGCTGCAGCATAGGCGTTTCGCGACGTGCCGGCTGGCCAACCGGACCCAAATTTCCAATCGTGGTGCAGGACGGGTAGTGCCCTCCGTGACCATGGGCTGGGCCGTATCGGTCGATGCCGCCGGCAGGGGTCAAGGCCTCTCCAGCCACGACAATGCGGAGGTGAGCATTTCCTCGATTTCGGTGCTGTTCCCGCTCTGCGCGCAGACGGCGAGTTCCCAGAGGCGATGATAGCCTGTCAGCGTACGGACGCGCTCGCGATCGATCGACAGCCCGGTCACCCGCTCATAATGGCCGATGATGCGCTCGGTCAGGTCCCAGCTGATGAAACTCGAATAAACGAACTCCTGATGCCGCTGCCCGATGCCGGAATCGGCGAAGTCGTACATGCCGTTAAGCGTGCCGGTCGCGTGGTCGAAGGCCATGTTCCAGCCGTGGCCATCGAAAAAGCCATAGATCTCATCCGGTTCGGCACTGGCAGTCGCCGCATAGACTTCGATGATCTGGCGCGCCTCGGCGCGGATATGCACCGGCAGAAGCGGCAGCGCGATTTTATCGACTGTTTGCGCGGGCAGCCATGCCTCGACCGGGACAGCGCCCGCAGCCCGCGCGGCGGCGGGGTCTATGGCGTGAATGGCCGCGTAAAAGTCAGCAAGAGCGGCGGCCAGCCGATCGCGCCGGGCTTCGGAGAGCCTTTCGTATTGAGCGGTGACCAGGTGTTCGCCGGGCAGGACGAGATGCTCGCTGAACGGGGCCGGGTGGCCATGGAGCCGCATATCGGGGACGGGGAGGGGGCTTAAAGGACGAACGAGGGCAAGGATGTCCACTTCGCGCCGCAGCGCTGCGAGGGCGTTGGTCTGGCGCGGAAACTTGAACAACCGCCCGGCAGTCTCGATGGCAACGGAATCCCAGCCGCTTCTGTGAAAGCGAAGGTTCTGGCGGTCCGTGTCCGGATAGAGTTCGCAGATGGCCGCTGCCATCTCTTCCTCGTCCCGCCAGACATGCTGATCACGGGAAGGCTGCGTCATCTGAACCGGAGGCCTGCGCCCGCTGCGATGCCGAAGAGCCGGTCCCGGGCGGTGGCGTAGTCGGGTCCATCGAGGTGTTCAAGCATCAGCGGAACCTCGAAGGGCATGGCGTCGAGGCAGCGGAGATAGGTGGGATAGTCGAGATTGCCCTCGCCGATCATCACCTCGTCGAGATGGAGCGCCGCCTGATGGTGCAGCTTGATGTCCTTGGCGTGGCAACTGACGATATGGGGCCCGAGCTTTTCGAAGCACTCCCGGATCAACCGGCCGGTGTCGAAATAGGTCCGCGGGGTCATGACCAGGTTGACCGGGTCAAGATGGGCGGCGAAGGCGGGGCGATCGATGGCGCGGATGAGGTCGAGATAGGCGTCGACGCTATCGGGCAGGGCATATTGCATCATCTCGAGCGCAAAGCGGGCGCGCGTCGGCTTTACCCGATCGATGATGTCGCGCGCCGTGGCGACGGTTGCGTCAAAGGCGTCGGCGGAGAGGTTTTTGGGGTGCGGCGCGTAGTCGGTGCCGGCGGCGAAGGAGCCGATATAATTGACCGCACATTTGGCGCCGACAGCATCGGCGAGCGCCAGGAGATTGCAGGCGCGGTCGATATTGGCGCGGCGAACGTCGTCTTCGGGGGTCAGCAGATTGCACCATATGCCGACCTCCGCGATCATCACGTCGGCCTGGGCAAAGCTTTTTTCGATGGCAAGCTGGCGATCCGTGTCAAAGAGATCGCAGGGCGGGCAATAGGCGGCGGAATAGCCGAAATCGCGATGGGCCCGCGCGAAGGCCTCAGGGTCGTCTGATCCCACGGGAAGTCCGTGCCCACCCAGCCTGATCATGCCTGTCTCCATAATTGGTGGATGCGGCGCCGCTCTGGGATAAGCGGCGCCGCCGGGAGGATCCGCCTTAGGTCTGCGGCTCCTTGTCCTTATCCCATTCGAGGAGCTCTATGATTGCTCCCAATTGCGCGGTGCTGTCGAAATATTCGTAGCGCCCGTCGCTGCCTTCGAACTCGCCATGCTGGATCATGGGCAGTCCCTTCTCCTCCAGAAAGGCACGACGATTGGTCATGTTCCTGGTGCGGAAGGCAAAGTGGTGGAACCCCGGGCCCTTTTCGTTGAGCTGGTCGCGCCAGGTGCTGGGCTCGGGGCCCGGCTCGAGGAATTCGAGATCGATATTGCCAAAGCGGAAAAGGGCCAGGCGGAAGGTGATGGTGGCGGGCTTGCCGAGATAGGTCGCCTGCGCAATTTCGGCTTCAGCCGATTTGCCCTGATGGGCCGGCTGCTTGCCGGTGAGATCGGCAAACCATGCCACTGATTTTTCGAGATTGTCGGTGATGAAGCAGAGCTGCATCACGGCATCCTCGTCGAGCAGACGTTTATCCAATTGCCTGGTCCTTTACCTGGTCGTTAGCCAAAGATGGCGTCGTGTTCGTCCACGAGCGTGTCGATGACGTCGTCGGCGGTCTGATTGGGGTCGCTCCAGAACGAGAACATCGTGTTCCAGAGAGCCTGGTTCCAATCGGAGTCGATGATGTTGAAGGGGTTCTGCACCGTGCCATCTGGCACTTGCAGCAGCTCGATCACCACCTCATTGCAGGGGTCGAGCACATCGGCCGGGGCATCGAGGCGCGCCGGCGTGGCGCCCTTATACATGGCGAAGGTGCCGGAAACCTTCGGGTCGAGCGCGGTCGCCGCGAAGGTCAGTTCGGCCTGGGTGGCTTCTTCCGACTGGCCGCCGAGGAGGCCGAAGGCGTCCGAAGTCACCGGAATGGCCTTGGCGCCGGGGATCGGGATGCAGCCGAAATCGACGCCCGGTACCTTGCCCGCCGCCTTCCATTCGCCCTTCATCCAGTCGCCCATGATGTGCATCAGGGCCTTGCCGGTGATGACGGTATTGGTCGTCTCGTTCCAAGGGCGGTTCTGCGCCTCGGGCCCGGCTTCCTTGGAGAAGGCGCGCACGACGTCGATGACCTTGCGGAATTCGGGGGTGTCAAAGGCGGTGACATCGGGCTCGGGGCCATAGATGCGGTTGTAAATGTCCGGGCCGGCGATGGCTGCGGTCATGGCGTGGGTCAGGTAGCCGACCTGGAAGGCCTGGCTGCCGACGGCGGCGGGCGCAAAGCCGGCAGCGCGCACCTTGTCGAAATCGGCGAGCATCTCGTCGATCGAGGTCCAGTTCTCGGGATTGACCCCGGATTTTTCGGCCACTTCCTTGCTGAAATAGACCATGCCGTCGAGATGGAGTGCCACCGGCACCTTGACGAACTTGCCATCGACCTGGCTGAGCTCGCGCACGACCGGGGCGAGGTTATCGGCAATGCCGGTTGTGGTGTAGAGCTCGGTGAGGTCGAGTGACAGGCCGATATTGGCGAGGTCGCGATAAACGCCGGGATTAGACTCAACGAAGGCGTTCGGCGGATTGCCGCCCGTCACCATGTTGACGAGGCTGACATTGACGCCCGAATTGTGCGGGATCGCCAGGTCCTTCCAGCTGATGCCCTTTTCGGCCAGCGCATCACGCAGGCTGCCCAGCGCCGAGACTTCCGCCGGGGTCGACCAGCCGTGATAGACGACCAGCTCCTGGGCGAGCACCGCAGGCGCGGCCCCCATGAGCAGCGCGGCGGTGAGGCCGAGCATGGATGTACGAAGCATTGTCATTCCTCCCTTTTGTGATGACGTGCTTACAGGCGTCGCCCAGTGCGGGCGTCGAAGACATTGGCGCGGCCCTTCAGGAAGCTGACCGACATGGTTTCGCCCTGCCGTGCCGCATGCAGTTGCGAGGGGTCGAGCCTTGCGGCCAGAAGCTTGCCGCCGGTGCGGAAATAGACGGTGGCGTCCGAGCCGGTGCGTTCGCCATATTGGACAGGCAGGGCAATCGTGCCGGCGGCATCGGGCAGGATGACGCCAAGCGGCCCGAAATGCTCCGGGCGCAGGCCAAGGACGATCTGGGCGCCATCATTCGGGCGGTTCATGAACGGGTAGTCGGACAGGTCGATGCCGCCCACCGCACCCTCGACTTCGGCCAGGATGCGGGCGCCGTCGACCTTGAGCCTTGCGTCCAGCATGTTCATCGCCGGCGAGCCGATGAAGCCGGCGACAAAAATGTTGGCGGGTCGCTCGTAAATCTCGTCGGGCGTGCCGAACTGCTGGATCACCCCGCCATCCATGACGGCGATCCGGGTGGCCATGGTCATGGCCTCGATCTGGTCATGCGTCACATAGACGATGGTGGGGTTGAGTTCGTCGTGCAGTTTCTTGATCTCGAGCCGCATTTCGGTGCGCAGCTTGGCGTCGAGGTTGGAGAGCGGCTCGTCAAAGAGGAATACGCCGACCTTCTTGACCAGCGCCCGGCCGATGGCGACGCGCTGGCGCTGGCCGCCCGAGAGTTCGGCCGGCTTGCGGTTCATCAGTGGCTCGATCTGCAGGAGCTTCGCCGCCCAGGCGATCCGCTGCTCGACTTCTTCCGGGGGCAGCTTGCTGGCGGAAAGACCGAATTTGAGGTTTCCACGAACAGTCTTGGTCGGATAGAGCGCGTAGGATTGGAACACCATGGCGAGGCCCCGGTCCTTCGGATCGAGATCGGTAACGTCGCGATCGCCGATGGTGATGCGCCCGTCCGTCACCTCGAGGAGCCCGGCCAGGAGGTTCAGGAGCGTGGTCTTGCCGCAGCCCGAGGGGCCGAGAAGAACCAGGAAGTCGCCGTCGTCGATGGACAGGTTCAGATCGTTGAGAACCGTGATCGCTCCATAAGACTTCACGATGTGCTCGAAGCTGACACTTGGCATGGTTTACCCCTTGATCGCGCCGGCGGTGATGCCCTGCACAAAGAACTTGCCGAGGAAGAAGTATATGACGAGCGGCGGGATGGCCGTGAGCAGCGCGGCCGCCATGTTCTCGTTGTAGACGACCTCGCCGGTGGTGGTGATGACCACATTGGCCAGGATCACCGTCATCGGCTGCGTGCCGAGCCCGCCAAAGGTGAGGCCGACGAGGAAGTCGTTCCAGATCGAGGTGATCTGCATGATCAGGACGACGATCAGGATATTGCCCGACATCGGCAGGATGATCTCGAAGAAGGTGCGCCAGAACGAGCCTGAGTCCATCATGGCCGCGCGCATGATCTCGTTGGGAATGTCCTTGTAGTAATTCCGGAAGATCAGCGTCAGGAGCGGCATGGAGAGGACCGCGTGGACGATGGCGATACCCCAGACCGTGCCGTAGATCTTGAGCATGCCGGACAGCACGATCAGCGGGATCATGATGATCTGGAAGGGCACGAAGGCGCACATGAAGAGCAGGAACATGAAGGGGCCGGCCCAGCGCACATTCCACAGCGCCAGCGCATAACCGGTGACCGAGGAGATGGCGAGGGAGAGGATCAGCGAGGGAAAGAGGATCGCCAGCGAATTGACGAAACCGACCTTGAGCCCGTTGCAGTTGATCCCCGAGCAGGCGTCGTTCCAGGCCGTGAGCCAGGGCTGGACGGTCCAGACTTCGGGCAGGGAGAAGATTTCCCCGAGCCGGATCTGGTCCATGGTCTTGAGCGAGGTGACGACGATCACATAGAGCGGCACGCAGAAAAAGGCGGCGCACATGGTGAGGAAGACGAGGATGGCAATCGAGCGGGGGCGAATGCCCTTTTTGCGGCGCGGGAAATAGACCGGCCTGGCTTCGGTTGTGGCACGTTCGATGGCGGTTCGCCCGGTAACGGAAATCTGGCTCATGCGGCGACCCTCCCGCTGCGACGCTGCTGCCAGACGGTCAGGAGGACCATGGGCAGGAAGACGGCCGCCGTGATCAGCAGCATGATGACTGCAGCGGCGGAGGCGTAGCCGAGGTTCGACTTCTGCCAGTAAGCGCTGATGGTGAAATAGGCGGGCACCCAGGTGGATTGCCCCGGGCCGCCATTGGTCATGGCGACGACGATGTCATAGGCCTTCACCACGCCCAGCGAGAGCAGGATGGCGCAGGTCAGAAAGGTGAACCGCATCATCGGAATGACGATCTCGGTGTAGAATTTCCAGGTCGAGACGCCGTCGAGGCGCGCCGCGCTCCAGATCTCGGTATTGATGCCTTTGAGCCCTGCGAGCATGAGGGCCATGTAAAAGCCCGAGCCCTGCCAGACAGAGGCGAGGATGATGCCGTAAATGGCGGTGTCGCCGCTCGCGAGCCAGTCGAAGCGCAGCCAGGTGAGGCCGATGGAGTGGAAGAAGGCCTGTAGCCCGAGATTGGGATCGAACAGCCAGCGCCAGGCCACGCCCGTAACAATCAGCGAAACTGCCAGGGGATAGAGAAATACGGTGCGGAAGAAGCCCTCGCCGCGCTTCTCGCGATCGATGAGGCAGGCGAGAATGAACCCGAAGCCAATGGCCAGCGTGCTTCCAACGCCCAGGATCAGCAGGTTCTTGAGGGCGATCAGCCAAGCGTCGTCGTTGAACAGACGCGCATATTGCCGTCCCCATTCGGACCAGTCGATCTCGTAGTCGGGAAAGCGGCGACTGCGCGTCAAGCTGATATAAATGGTCCAGACCATCGACCCCAAAAAGGCCACCATGGTGATGGCCACAGCCGGCGTAAGGGCGAGCTCTGGCGCCCATCGGCTCCACCGAATGCGCATTGGTCCTCCTTTCACTCCACCTCCTCCAGGTGAAGCGCTCCCAGTTGCGCCGGTTGATCCGGCTTGTTGCAACAAAGACGTATTACCGGTAATCTAAGTATAGCCAAAGCACGGCGTCAACCCACAATTTAGTGGTGGTCCCAACGTCGCGAGACGGCGGGCGCCGGGGTGGCAATGAGGGAGGAAAGACTATTGAAGACGACGCAGTACGGCATGCCGCTGATGGGGCTTGGAACATTCGGGCGAACCGGTGCCGAAGGGCGTGACGCCATCCTGGCAGCGCTCGAAATCGGTTATCGGCACATCGACACTGCCCAGACTTACGAGACGGAAGGCGAATGCGGCGAGGCGTTCCGCCTGTCGGGTTTGAAGCGGTCCGATATCCACTTCACGACCAAGATCTCGACCGAGAATTTTGACCCCGGCGCGCTCGTGCCGTCGCTGCGCAGGAGCCTCGATCGGCTGGGCCAGGACCAGGTGGACCTGACGCTGCTTCATTGGCCATCGCCGCGCGGCAAGGTGCCGCTGGAAGTCTATGTCGAGCAGATCGGGGAAGCGCAAATGCTTGGTTTAACCAGGAATATCGGCGTTTCCAACTTTCCGATTGCTCTGCTCGATGCGGCGCAAGAACTGTTGGGAGACATTCGGATCGTCAACAACCAGTTCGAATGCCACCCCTATCTCCAGAACAAGGCCCTGGTCGATCACTGCCGCAGGACAGGTGTGTCGGTGACATGCTACCTGCCCATCGCGCGGGGCAAGCTTGCCGGTGATCCGGTGCTGGAGCCTTTGGCCAAATCGAAGAACTGCAGTGTCGAACAACTCGCCCTTGCCTACAATATGGCGCGTGGGCTCAGCGTCATTCCGGCCTCTGCAAACCCTGATCGGCTGAGGACGAATTTCGCGGCGCAGGCCCTGGAGTTGACCGAGGCGGACATGGCCATCATCGGCGGCGTTGAGCGTGGCACGCGCTATATCGACTTCGACTGGGCGCCCCAATGGGATTGATCGAGACCGATTGACGCCGCGACGTTAGTCGTATTACCGGTATCGCAGTTTGGCAGGCCAGCGGAGAACAGGTCGCCGACAAAACCGCACAAGAGGGAAGAGAAAATGCAGGGAATTGTGGGCGTCGGTCACGTCGCCATCAAGGTCACCGATCTGGATCGGTCGCTCGACTACTATCAGAAGCGGCTGGGGTTTCCGGAAATGCTGCGCCTGTTCAACGATGACGGCACGCCATGGCTGGTCTATCTGCGGATCACGGACGAGCAATATCTGGAAATTTTCCCGGGCGCGGAAAACGACAGAGCACCGGGCTGGAATGCCAATGGAGTCAACCACATCTGCTTCACCATCGAGGATCTCGACGGCACCGTGGCGCGGATCGAGGCGGCGGGCATCACCTTGCTCTCCCCGATCAAGGATGGCCTCGACGGCAATCGCCAGGCCTGGCTCGAGGATCCCGACGGGAACCGGATCGAGCTGATGGAAATGTCCCCCGATTGCCTGCAATTGCAGGCCATCAGGCGTCTCCACGCGGAAACTGTCTAAGTCTTGTGCGGCGCGTTGGCCGGATATAAGCAATCCGCCGGCCAGGCCGGCGGATTTTCGACGAGGTAGTGATGAACAAGTCCGGTTACAGGCTATCGGACATCGCCGAGCGAACCGGATATTCCAAGAATACGGTTTCGCTCGCCCTGCGCGACAGTCCGCGAATATCGGAAGCGACGCGCCTCGTTATCCGGCAGGCCGCCGACGAGCTTCAATATCGGCCGAATTATTTCGCCAAGTCCTTGAGCAGCCGGACGTCGAGGACCATCGGCCTGCTGCTCGCCGATATCTCAAATCCCATCCTGACCGAGACTTCCAAATCGCTCGAAACCGAGCTGGCCACCCATGGCTACGGGACGCTGTTTGCCACGGCAAACAGCACGCTCTCCGAGGAAGTCGCGGCCGTCGAGATGTTCCGCTCCCGCCAGGTCGATGGAATCCTCGTCTATCCGACGCGCGACCACCGCAACTATCAGCACCTGGTGGAGATGCGCAAAAGCGGCTTTCCGCTGGTCATGCTCATCCCCGGCGAGAATATTGGCGTGGACATGATCAGTGTCGATGAAAAGCGCGGCGCCTATATCGCAGTTCGCCATTTGATCGATCTCGGACACACGCGCGTGGGGACGATCGACGGCAGCGATCCCAGGGGCAATCGCCACAAGTTCGACGGCTATCTGCAGGCGCTGGCCAGCGCGGGCATTCCCTTTGACCCCGCCTTTCAGGTGGACCCGCGCGGATTTACGCCAAAATCGGGCTATTGGGCCATGGACGCGCTGATGAGCGCGCGGCGGCGGCCGACTGCAGTGTTCGTCGCCAACGACTACATCGCCATCGGCGTCATGAAGTGGTGCCTCAAGCATGGCCTGTCGGTGCCTGGAGATGTCGCCATCATCGGCTTCGACAATCTCGAGGCCGGGGAATATCTCAGCGTCACGCTCTCGACCGTGAGCTACAAGACAGAGGATATTACCCGGATGGCCGTGGAGAGGCTGCTGCGCCTGATCGACAGCCCCGGAAACCTGCCCGACCCGCGCGTGACCCTGTTCGAACCTGAACTCGTCATTCGCGAGAGCACGGGCGGGGCGCGCGAAGCCTGAGGCTGCGCGCCGGCGGGCAGGTCCCGCGCGGTGTGGCCAGGGTGGGGCGGGGCAGGCTCAAGCGGGCAAAAGCAACGACAGCTGTCGCGTGCAGACCTAGACGAGCATGGAGGGCGTGAGATTGCGGCGTTTCATGCGTGGCCGATCCGTGTCGTTGCCGCTCTTGTCTCTCCAGCGTGCATGTGGCTGCAATTGTGTTATTGTGGCCTTATGCGCCGTCACCAAGATGGCCATGCGTCGCTCGGCCGTAGTCCGTTTTGCGGCAGAGATACCGACGGCGGTTGCACAAGCGACAATGGTGGAGGACTTGAATGGGTATCCGCACTCTTGCAATCCTGATTGGCGTGCTCCTGACGAGCGCGAGTTCGGCCCAGGAGGTGGGCGACGCTGCGGCCGGTGAGGCCGTGTTCAAAAAGTGCATAACCTGTCACGCGGTCGGCGATAACGCGCGCAACAAGGTCGGGCCGGTGCTCAACGGCGTCGTGGGGCGAACTGCCGGCACATTCCCTGAATTCCGATATTCGGAAGCGATGGTGAAGGCCGGCGAGGGCGGCTTGACCTGGACCCCTGAAAATCTCGCCAAATATCTGCATTCTCCCAAGGAACTCGTGCCGGGCAACAAGATGTCCTTCGCCGGGCTCAAGGAGCAGGCCGATATCGATAACGTCATAGCCTATCTGGCAACGATGCCGGCGACGCCCCAATAATCGCCATGTGCCGCCGGGCCAGGGCGCGGCGACACTGAACGACTATTCTATCCCGCAACAGTCCATCGCTGGTTGCGGCGGGCATTGCTTTGGGATGAAGGATGGGTTGGGTCGTCCGGCGTTTACTTGCAGACAAGCGCCCGGAAAATTTTGGTATTCGCAAAGCAAGTTGACATTCTCGCTGGCGAATGACAGCCTCGATTGCGTGGGTTGCTGGCCCCATTGCTTGCAGCCCATTTGTCTTGTGTCGCTTCTGTTTCTGCATTCACTCGCCCGGAGCGTGGATATGCGAACGAAACCGCGACATGACGGCTGCTCAAGCCGGCGGGGACATCACCTGATCGGGCTGGTCTCCGCGCCCCCAAGCTCCTCCTCCCGAAGCGAGGTGAGAGCGCGATGGTAGTCGCTGTCATTTTCATCCTCATTGTCGTCGGGTCGCTGGTGTTTCACTTCGCCAGCCCCTGGTGGTTTTCCCCGCTGGCCTCGAACTGGAACTATATCGACGACACCACTGTGCTGACATTCTGGATCACCGGGCTGGTCTTTACCGCGGTGCTGCTGTTCGTCGCCTATTGCCTGTTCCGCTTCCGCCACAGGCCAGGTCGAAAGGCCGCCTATGAACCCGAGAACAAGCGGCTCGAAGGCTGGCTGACGGCGATCACCGCCGGCGGCGTCATCGCCATGCTGACCCCCGGCCTCTTCGTGTGGGCACAGTTCGTCCAGGTTCCGGAAACGGCCACGGATGTCGAAGTGATCGGCCAGCAATGGCTTTGGAGCTTCCGACTGCCCGGCGCCGACGGCAGGCTTGGCGCCGCCGACAACCGGCTGGTTAGCGCCGATAACACGCTTGGCGTCAGCCCCGACGATCCGTTCGGTCAGGACGATGTGCTGATCGAAGGCGGGGACCTCATGCTGCCGGTCGATCGCCCCGTGCGCTTCCTGCTGCGCTCGATCGATGTGCTGCACGATTTCTACGTGCCCCAGTTCCGGGCGAAAATGGACATGATCCCCGGCTCGGTCACCTATTTCTGGATAACGCCGACCCAAACCGGCAGCTACCAGATCCTTTGCGCCGAACTCTGCGGGGTGGGGCATCCCTATATGCGCGGCGTCGTTAACGTCGTCACCGATGCAGAATACCAGGACTGGCTGACGTCACAGGCGACATTCGCCGGGACTTCGTTGTGAGCGTCGCAAGCGAAGGGTCGTGCCTATAAGGGCGGCTTGAAGACCGCCGGGAAGATCAGTGTTGAGGAGGAGCGCATGGCCGACATCCCCCATGACGCGAGCGACATCGTCCCGCCCGCAGAAGTCGAGGAGATGGAGCTCTACCACCCGCATGGCTGGTGGACGAAATATGTCTTCTCGCAGGACGCCAAGGTCATCGCCGTGCAGTATGCGGCGACGGCGCTGGGAATTGGTTTTGTGGCGCTGGTCCTGTCCTGGCTCATCCGGCTGCAGCTGGGTTTTCCCGGCGTCTTCGACTTCATCGACGCCGACCGCTACTACCAGATCATCACCATGCACGGCATGATCATGGTGGTGTACCTTCTCACCGCGCTGTTCCTCGGCGGCTTTGGCAATTATTTGATCCCGCTGATGGTGGGGGCGCGGGACATGGTGTTCCCCTACGCCAACATGCTCAGCTACTGGCTTTACCTGCTCGCGGTGCTGCTCCTCGTGGCCAGCTTTTTCGTGCCGGGCGGGCCGACCGGCGCCGGCTGGACGCTCTATCCGCCGCAGGCAATCCTCTCCAATACCCCGGGCCAGCAATGGGGCATCATGCTGATGCTGGTGTCGTTGATCGTCTTCATCATCGGTTTCACCATGGGCGGGCTCAACTACACTGTCACCGTCCTGCAGGCGCGGGCGCGCGGGATGACGCTGATGCGGCTGCCCCTCACGATCTGGGGCATATTCGTCGCCACCGTCATGGCGCTGCTGGCGTTTCCGGCGCTGTTCGTGGCCGCCGTGATGATGCTGTTCGACAAATATCTTGGCACCAGCTTCTTCATGCCGACGCTGGTCGAGATGGGCGAGCAATTGAGCTATGGCGGGGGCAGCCCGATCCTCTTCCAACACCTGTTCTGGTTCTTCGGCCACCCGGAAGTCTATATCGTCGCCCTGCCGGCTTTCGGTATCGTCTCCGACCTGATCAGCACCCATGCGCGGCGCAATATCTTCGGCTATCGGATGATGGTCTGGGCCATTGTGGGCATCGGAGCGCTGAGCTTCATCGTCTGGGCGCACCATATGTATGTCAGTGGCATGAACCCCTATTTCGGGTTCTTCTTTGCCACCACGACGCTGATCATCGCGGTGCCGACGGCGATCAAGGTCTATAATTGGGTGCTGACGCTCTGGCGCGGCGATATCCATTTCAACCCGCCGATGCTCTTCGCGCTTGGGTTCATCGTCACCTTCGTCAATGGCGGTTTGTCAGGCCTGTTTCTTGGCAATGTCGTCGTCGATGTGCCGCTCTCCGACACGATGTTTGTCGTCGCCCATTTCCATATGGTGATGGGCGTGGCGCCGATCCTCGTCATCTTCGGGGCCATCTATCACTGGTATCCCAAGGTCACCGGCCGAATGCTGGGCGACGCCATGGCCAAGTTCCATTTCTGGGTCACGTTCCTGGGCGCCTATCTCATCTTTTTCCCCATGCACTATCTGGGCCTGATGGGTGTGCCGCGGCGCTATTTCGAGTCCTCCGACATCGACATCATGCCGGCTTCGGCGCATGGGCTGAACGTCTTCATTTCGGTGATGGCCTTTGTCGTCGGCTTTGCGCAGATCGTCTTCGTGTTCAACCTCATCTGGAGCCTGCGCCACGGCAAGGCCTCCGGTCCCAATCCCTGGCGCGCCACGACGCTCGAATGGCAGACGCCTCAAACCCCGCCGGCGCATGGCAATTGGGGCGATGAACTGCCAAACGTCTATCGCTGGGCCTATGACTACAGCGTGCCCGGCGCCGCCGAGGACTTCATCCCGCAAAACGTGCCCGGCGCCCTTTCGAGGGGAGACACGACATGAGCGCGGTCCTCGGGTTCATCGCCATCATGACACTCATCGTCGGCTGGTGGTTCGCCCAGCAAGGCCTGGCGGTCAAACCGTGGTTGCAGGTGGACGGACCCGCCGGAGCAATCCAGCGGGACGGCCCGCGCTATGTGCCGGCACAAATCGGACTGGGGGTGTTCCTGGCGGTGGTCGGGTCACTGTTCGCGCTGCTGATCACGGGATATCTGCTGCGCTCGGAGGGGGGCGACTGGCGGGCCATGCCGCTGCCGTGGCTCGTCTGGCCGAATACGCTCGCCCTTGTGGCCAGTGGCGCAGCCCTCGAATGGGCCCTGTCGGCGGCGCGGGCCGGGGCGCTCGACAAGGCGCGCAGCGGCGTCCTCGTGGCCCTTGCCGGAACGGCACTGTTCCTCGTCGGCCAGTTCGTCACCTGGCGGATGCTTGCTGCCAGCGGCAATTTCGTCAATTCCGGCCCCGCGGACAGCTTCTTCTATCTCATGACCGCGGCCCATGGCCTGCACATCATCGGGGGCATGGTCGCCCTGGCGCGCAGCCATGACCGGATATTGCGCGGCGAAAGGCTCGACCGCATCCAGATCAGCGTTGAGCTATCGACTATCTACCTGCTGTTCATGCTGTTCGTGTGGGTCTTGCTGCTCATGGTCCTCTCCGGCGGGGCGGCCGAATTCCTTGCCCTTTGCGGCCAGATCCTGTTCGATGGAGGTGTCCCATGAGCGATCCAGCATTGCCCCCGGGGCACGCACCCACGGTCCAGGCTCCCGGCTGGCGCGGCATCGTGGCCGATTGGTCCTCCGACCAGCGCTCCTTCAAGACCGCCTCCTGGGGCAAGGTGATGATGTGGGTGTTTCTCTTGAGCGACACCTTCATCTTCGGCTGTTTCCTGCTCTCCTACATGACAGCCCGCATGTCGACGACCGTGCCTTGGCCCAATGCCAGCGAGGTCTTCTCGCTCGAGATAGGCGGCACCCACATGCCGCTCCTCCTCATCGCCATCATGACTTTCGTGCTCATCACCTCAAGCGGCACCATGGCGATGGCGGTCAATTTCGGCTATCAGCGCGACCGGCTCAAGACCGCGGTACTGTTGCTGCTGACCGCTGCGCTCGGGGTGACCTTCGTGGGCATGCAGGCCTTCGAATGGAGCAAGCTGATCAGCGAGGGCGTTCGTCCGTGGGGCAATCCCTGGGGCGCCCAACAGTTTGGCGCGACCTTCTTCATGATCACCGGCTTTCACGGCACCCATGTCAGCATCGGCGTCATTTTCCTGCTGATCACGGCGCGCAAGGTGTGGCGCGGCGATTTCGACACCGGGCGCCCCGGCTTCTTCACGTCCCGCAAGGGGCGCTATGAAATGGTCGAAATCATGGGCCTTTACTGGCACTTCGTCGATCTGGTCTGGGTCTTCATTTTTGCCCTGTTCTACCTGTGGTGAGCCCGATGACACATAACGCGACTGCCGCCGCACCCCCGGCCTCCGCCCACACCGACACCCAGCAGCATCCGATCCGGCTATATCTGGTGGTGTGGGGCTGGCTGTTCATCCTCAGCGTCGGCTCCTACATGGTCGATATCCTGCAGTTCCAGGGCCTGTTGCGCTGGGGGCTGATCCTGACGCTGATGCTGCTCAAGGCGGGGCTGATCGTTTCGATCTTCATGCATATGCGCTGGGAGCGGCTGGCGCTGAGCTACGCCATCCTCGTTCCGCCGGTCCTGATCCTGGTGTTCGTGGCACTGATGTCGCTGGAGGCCACCTACACGCAGATGACCCGCGTCCTGTTCCTCAACGGAACGACGTAGAGCGCTCCCGGCACCCGGCTCCGAGGGCATGTTTTGGCGCGCGCTTGGAAAATGGTGGGCCCACCAGGACTCGAACCTGGAACCAGACCGTTATGAGCGGTCGGCTCTAACCATTGAGCTATAGGCCCCTAGGTAGCCTCTTAGCAGGGGCGTGGGTGGTGTCAAAGGGTTTGGTGGAAATCTTGCCTGGTTTTTCGCGGCACTCGCCCTGGGCGCTCGCGAGGGGCGATCAGGCGGTCTTGGACATGCGCTGAAAGGCGACTTTTGCCACCACATTGCCCTTGCCAATGGCCTCATTGGTCTTGATGGACATCATCGAATTGGCGGTGGCGGAAAACTGCTGGACACGCGCGAAGCCTTCCTTGCGGGCACTTCGGTAGTACTCCATCTGCTGCCAGCGCGTCATTTGGGAGATTTTACTGATGCTTGCCATGAGCACAGTCTGGCGCGCAAAAGTTAGCGGGGATTTAACAGGGCTAGTGCTGGAAGACGACGAGGCCGGCGGCCCCGGCCATCATGGCGCCGGCAGTCTTGTTGAGACGGCCCAGGGCCTTTTCGCTCCTGAACATTTCGCGCGCGGCAGAGGCGAGCCAGGCATAGCCGCAGCCGATCAGCAGCAGGACCACCACCACGATAATCGTCAGCTCGATGAAGGCGACGGGGTTCATCTGGTCGAGCGGGATCACGGTGGGGAGGATGGCGAGATAGAAGACGATGGTCTTGGGATTGCCCATGGTCAGGGAAAAACCGGCCAGGAAGGTTTTCCAGGGGTCTTCATTCTTGGGCTTCATCTGTTCGGAGCCGGGACGGGCAGTCCAGAACTTCCAGGCGATGAAGAGGAGATAGGCGGCGCCCGCCCAGCGGACGATGACAAAGATGGGCGCGAAATAGGTGGCGATGGCCGCCAGGCCGAAGACCGCGAAGACGAAATAGACGAGATCGCCGGCGAGGATGCCCAGCACCATTGGAAAAGCGCCCTTGAACCCGCCGCCCAGAGCGCGGGCAACGACCGCAGCGACGCCAGGGCCGGGTACCAGCACGGCGATAGCATAGGCGATGGTGAAGGCGGCGAGGGTGAAGAGGTCCATCTGGCGGCGTCCGGCTGGGCAGAATGGCCACACTCCTACTCCCGACTGACCGGATTGGCCAGAGGCCGGTTGACGCTGGTTTCGGCTGCGCTATCTATGATGAACCGCAATTCGACCGGATGGTGCCCAATGGAACGCTTCTCCACCGCAATGCCGACCTGCCTTGCCCTTGGAGAATTCTCGTTCCATGCCTCAATCCCTGACGATTTCGCAGCTTTCCTATATCGGCCCTGACGGCCAGAAGCTCTTTTCCAATCTCGATCTGACTTTTGGCCCAGGGCGCACAGGCCTTGTGGGGCGTAACGGCGTGGGCAAAACCACGCTGCTCAGATTGATTGCGGGTGAACTCGTGCCTGCCGCCGGCACGGTAAGCCTTACAGGCCGGCTGGGCATTTTGCGCCAGCAGGTGCAACCGGCCGCGGGAGAAACCATCGCCGATCTGTTTGGTGTTCGAGAAGGCCTGGCCTTGCTCGAAAGGGCGACGAATGGCACCGCCGATGTCGATGAGCTTGCCGATGCCGACTGGACACTGGAGCCGCGGTTGGAGGCGGCGCTGGAAAAACTTGGCCTGGCGGTGGGGCCGGACACGGCACTTTCGACGCTCTCGGGTGGGCAGCGGACACGGGCGGCGCTGGCCGCATTGGTGTTTGCCGAGCCGGATCTGATCCTTCTCGATGAGCCAACCAACAATCTCGACGCCGAGGGACGGACCGCAGTGGCCGATATGCTGGCAGGGTGGCGGGGGGCGGCTATCGTCGTCAGCCATGATCGCAATCTGCTGGAAAATGTCGATGCTATCGTCGAGCTGACAAGCCTCGGCGCCAAATATTACGGCGGCGGCTGGAGCCAGTATCGGGAGCGCAGGGCGCTCGAGCTGCAGGCGGCAGAGCGGGACCGTGACGTGGCCGAGCGGGAGGTGCGCGAGGTGGCGCGCAAGGCGCAGGAGGCGCGCGAAAAGCAGGCCCAGCGCGATGCCGGCGGGCGGCGCAAGGCGGCGAAGGGCGATATGCCAAAAATCGTACTCGGCGGGCTCAAGCGTCGCGCCGAGGAGACGGCGGGAGGGCTCGATACTCTCGCGGAAAGGCAGGCCGAGACCGCGCAGGAGCAGGCCCGGGCGGCGCGGGAGAGAATCGAAATCCTCACCCCATTCGCGGTAAAACTGGCGCCGACGCACTTGCCGCGCAGCAAGGTCGTGCTGCGGGCGGTGGGGTTGAGCGGGGGCTATGACCCTGAGCAGCCGGTCATCCGCGATGTGTCGTTTGAAATCGTCGGGCCGGAGCGGGTGGCGATCACCGGCGACAATGGAACTGGCAAGACGACGCTGCTGAAGCTGCTGACGGGGAGCCTAGCACCGAGCGCGGGGAGCGTGCAGATGGGCGGGCCCTTTGCATTGCTCGACCAACAGGTGGGACTCTTGCAGCGGGAGGCCAGCATCGTCGACAATTTCCGCCGGCTCAATCCGGAGAGTAGCGAGAATGATTGCCGGGCCTTGCTCGCCGCATTCAGTTTTCGCGCGGATGCGGCACTGCAGGAGGTGGGAACGCTGAGTGGCGGGGAAATGCTACGGGCCGGGCTGGCCTGCGCCGTCGGCGGGAAAACGCCGCCGATCCTGCTGGTGCTCGATGAGCCCACCAATCATCTCGATATCGACGCGATCATGGAGATCGAGGCAGGGCTGCGGGCCTATGACGGGGCGCTGCTGGTGGTGAGCCACGACCGGGCGTTTCTCGAGGCCATCGGAATCACGCGGGAAGTGCGGCTGGGGGAGGGCCGCTAGGGCCCGCAAGGAGCGGCTCCATGATGCGCTGGGACAGGGCGGCGTCTTCGAGGAGGGGCGTGAGATCGGTGACTTGGTCAAGCGAGCCCATGATGGGCAAATTTCCGAGTTCCGGATCGGTGATGGCCGCCAGGAGTGCCGCAATGGCATCGTCGGCATTGATGGTGGCGAAGGGGCGCTCGTGATAGGGGCCGACGATGGGCTCGAAGACGCCTATTTCGAGCCGGTTCTGGCTGTGGGCGAGCTCGAGATAGGCCGCTGCGAGGGCTTCGCCGCGCGGTTTCCATTCGGATGCGGTGAGCGCCGCATGCATATGCGGGGACAGGCGCGCGGCGATGGGGAGCCTGGCGAAGGCGCTGCCGATCCATTTGGAATAGGGGGCATATCTTCGTTCGAGCAGGAAGCCCATGCGGATGATGTCCCGCGCCAGACGGGCCGCGATGATGCGGGATCCGAGATCGTCCCCGACCTGGCCGGTGCGGCCGACAAAGGCCTGTTCCTCGGCGATGCGCCGCCATTGGCACGCGAGCTTGTAGAGCCAGACATCGTGCGGGAAATAGGCCATGGCGTCGCGCGCTTTGCTCAGGCGGCCATCGTCGTCGTGGAACACGGCGCCGGCGGTGAAGGCGAGGAGTTTTTGTTCGGCAAAACCAAGCCATTGGCGGGCGGTGATTGCGTCGAGGGAACGCAAGCCGAGATGGGCTTCGAGCCGGGCTTCGAGAGTGTGGATTTCCAGGCCATGGGCTATGGCGCCTGCGGATTCTGGGCCGTTGGCGGCAGGATGGGGCCGGCTGCGCCAGCCGATGGGCTCACCGAGATAGGTCTGTGGCGCGACTTCGGCAAAGGCATCGACCAAATGCCTGGCATGGGTGGCAAAGTCCTCGGCTGTCACGATCAGATGGACCCGGGGCCCCCAATTGTGATCCCGCGACGTTTCATCGTCGAAGCCCAGCAGCTCCGATCCGTATCCGATGAGGGCAGCCGCGTGGGGCAGGTCCGGAGCGGCCTTGGCGAGCCAGGGCCGCACGATCTCGGCGTAGAAGCGGCGCGATAATTCTATGCCTTGCATCAGATCGGCTCCGCTCCCCAGGATTGCGGCTGACAATTGATGGATCGTGACCTTCGGTCAAGCGCGGTGGGCGGAGCCTTTGTTCCTGGGGCCCGCTCAAGGCGGCGGCGATGGTAGCGCAGCGGTGGGTGGCCCATTCAACCAGCCGGGTATCTGCATCGGCCTGGGCTTCTGCGCGGATCTGGAGGCCGATGCGCAATTGGTAGCGGAGAAGACGCGCGGCATCGGCCGAACGATAGGGTTCGTTGACCTCGATGTAACTGCACTGGGCCTCCATGCAGTCGAGCCAGGGACGCCAGAAGAAGAGATTGGCAAGGTCGTAGGCGGGATCGCCTGTCATCGCCTCGGACCAGTCGAGAACGGCGCTGATCCTGCCATCGGCCACGAGAACATTGTTGGACCCGAAATCGCCATGGACGAGGCCATGGGGCGCGCCATAGTCGAATGCCTCCAGCAGGGCGAGCCATTGAGGTGGGCCCTCTATGCTCAGGATGAAGTCGCGCCAGGATGAAAATCCGGCCTTGCCCTGGGCGCTGAAAGGGCCATAGCCGGTGACAGGACTGATGTCCGAGGCCGCGATGACGTCCATCATGGCGCAGACAGCCGGAGCAATCTCCCTCGTAGCAGTTCCCAAGGATTGGAGCGTCCGGCCAGGGGCCTTCTCGGAAATGCAGGCCCAGCCATCGCCGATGGGCAAGATGTCGAGCACGATTGGGGCCAGCGTGGTCGGCCAGCGGCTTGCCACCAGCCGGTCTTTGTCGAAGCCGTCACGTGTGGAGGCGGCCCGAACGACAACGTCCCGGCCGTCCACACTGGCAGAGAAGGCCTGGCTGTCGTCCCCTTCTTCCAGCTGCGAGAGGTGGAGGAAGGGGCCGTAGGCATCCCGCAGGAAGCGACCTATTTCAGGGATCGAAAATCTGGTCTTCATGAGCAGCGAGCTCCCTGCAGTTCACGCCGGGATCGTCACGGCAGGCGCGCCAATCTCTCTGTGAGGAGCTTGTAGAAGCCGTCGGCATTGCCGGTGCGGAGGAATGTGGCGTTGTGGGGTTTTCCGGTGACGTGCCAATAGTCGGCGACGGTCATGCCCAAGGTCAGCTCGCTCGCCGTTTCGATGGCGACGTGGCAGGCGCGGCCCTCGAACAGGTCGGGCTGGAGCAAATAGGCGATGACGGTCGGATCATGGAGCGGAGCGCCGGTCCAGCCGTATTTCTGCAGGTCAAAACCTTCCGAAAAAGTCAGCATCTCGTAGACGGCCACACCGGTGCGGTTGCCGAGGCCCTTGATGGCGGCGAGGCGCGCGGGCGTCGACTGGATCATATGAGTGACGTCGAGCGGCTGGATGGTGATCTTCATGCCCGAGCGCATGACGATATCGGCGGCTTCGGGGTCGACATAGATGTTGAATTCGGCCGCCGGGGTGATGTTGCCGACCTCGAAATAGGCGCCGCCCATCATGACCAGCTCCTGCACGCGCTCGGCGATGCGCGGCTCCTTGACCAGCGCCATGGCGATATTGGTCAGTGGCCCCAGCGTACACAGCGTGATGGTGCCCGGCTCGGCAGCCATCAGCGTGTCGATGATGTAGTCGACGCCGTGCTGGGCCTCCAGGGGAATGGTGGGATCGGGCAGGTCAGGACCGTTGAGGCCGGTATCGCCATGGACGTGTTCGGCGGTGACCAGTTCGCGGCGCATGGGGCGGGCGCAACCGGCATAGACGGGGATATCACGACGGCCCGAGAGCTCGACGACCTTGCGCGCATTATTGGCATTGTGGTGAAGGCCCACATTGCCGGCGACGGCCACGATGCCCAGCACGTCCAACTCTTCGGGGGAGGCGAGAGCCAGAAGAATGGCGACGGCATCGTCCTGTCCGGGATCGGTGTCGATGATGATCTTGCGAGACATTTATAGTCCTTGAGAAGAGCTGGCCGGCGCGCAGGGGGCGCGGCCAGAGGGTGTCGGGCGCGGCGTGGTCGAGGAACATTCCCCGAAGCCGGGCGTTTCTCATCGTGTCCTGATTCCCGCAGAATTGTCATGTTCAGCCGTCGTCATTCCGGTCGTGCCGAAGCCATGAGCGAAAGCCAGTTCGAGCGCCTGCTGAGTAATGCGGCGCAGCTGGCAATCGTTGGCCTGGGGCTGGCGGCGCTCCTGCTTGTGCTGCAGGCGGGGCAGGTGATCCTCGCTCCGGTAACCCTGGCGATCGTCGTCGGGTTGATGTTCGGGCCGGTGGCCGACCGGGTCGAGGCCTGGGGCATACCCTCGGTCGTGTCCGCGGCACTGGTGGTGCTCCTTCTCATCGGCGTGATCGCGCTCGGCGTTGCGATGTTCGCCGTGCCGCTGAGCGGGTGGGCGGCGCGGGTGCCCGTCATCTGGGAAAGGCTGCAGCACCAGATTGCCAATTTCCGCGAACCGCTGGAGAGCCTGGGTGACCTCCAGGGGCAATTGTCCTCTATTTTCGGAAACGGCGAGGGAATGACCGTCAAGGTCGACGATGGCAGCACGGTCACCGATCTCGCCATGATCGCCCCGGCCATCCTGGCGCAGGTGTTGATCTCCCTCGCGAGCCTTTACTTCTGTGTCGCCACGCGCGAGCAGATCCGCGTGTCCATCCTCTCGCTCTGCGTCACCCGGCGCATGCGCTGGCGCACCGCACATGTGTTTCGGGATGTGGAGCACAAGGTCAGCCGCTACCTGCTCTCGATCAGCGTGATCAATTTCTGCCTCGGATGCGTGGTGGCCCTGACCATGTGGGCAATCGGCATGCCATCACCCCTGCTCTGGGGGGCGCTCGCGGCGGTACTGAATTATATTCCCTATATCGGGCAGGCGGTGATGATTGCCTGCCTGCTCGTCGTGGGACTTGCCACCGAGACCAGTCTCCAGCAGATCGTGCTACCCGTGCTCTGCTACATGGCGATCAACTTCATCGAGGGACAGTTCGCGACGCCGCATTTCATCGGCCACACCATGACCCTCAATCCCTTTTTGATCTTCCTGTCGATCACCTATTGGCTGTGGGCCTGGGGGCCGATCGGAGGGCTTGTCGCGGTTCCGACGCTGCTGATCGCAAGCTCCTTGCTGGCCCATATTTTGCCCAGCAAGCCGATTGCGCCAAGGCGGCCGGTGCGGCGAACGGGGACCATGTCACCGCGCGAGGAATTGCTGGCCAATGCGGCCCAAGCCATCAAGGAGCAGCGAGAGGACCAGCAGGACGGCAAATCCGCGCCCGCCAAGCCAGCCGAAAAGCCTGCATAGCCGAAGGCGACAGGCAGCCATGCAATGGAAATTCTTGACGCCCGTTCTCCGTGGGCACAATTTCCGATTCCCAAGGAGTATGCGATGGCCGAAGAATTGCTGGAAAGCGTCAATCACGCGGCCCATCACGGAGTTGACCTGGTCCCAATTGTCATCCTGCTGGCCGCCGCGGCTATCGCGGTGCCGCTGTTCAAGCGGCTGGGGCTGGGCTCGGTGCTGGGATACCTGGCCGCAGGGCTCCTGCTCGGGCCTTCCGGAATCGATGTCGTGACCGATCCCTCGGCGGTGCTGCAGCTGGCCGAGCTCGGCGTCGTCATGTTTCTCTTCATCATCGGTCTGGAGATGGAGCCTTCGCGCCTGTGGGCGCTGCGGCGGCAGATTTTCGGCCTTGGCGTCATCCAGGTCGGGGTGTGCGGCGCCTTGCTGACGGGCGTGGGGATGCTGCTTGGCTTTGCGCCGGTCGTCGCCTTCGTTTTCGGCATGGGCTTTGTGCTGACCTCGACCGCCATCGTCATGCAGATGCTGGGCGAGCGAGGGGAACTGGCCAGCGAAAGTGGGCAGAAAATGGTGTCGATCCTCCTGCTCGAGGATCTGGCCATTGTTCCGCTCCTCGCCGTGGTGGCGCTGCTGGCGCCCAGCGCGGGCGAGACGGGCTGGGCCACGCGCCTTGCCGCCATCGGGGTCGCGGTGGGTGCCGTCGCGCTGCTGATCTTCCTCGGCAGGCGGATCATGAACCCGTTCTTCGGGTTCCTGGCGGCAACCAAGGTCCGCGAGGTGATGAGCGCAGGGGCGCTGCTCGTGGTGCTCGGCGCGGCGCTGCTGTTCCAGGCGACCGGATTGTCGATGGCCATGGGGGCGTTTCTGGCCGGCGTCTTGCTCTCGACATCCACTTTCCGTCACCAGCTCGAAGCCGATATCGAGCCATTCAGGGGGCTCTTGCTGGGGCTGTTCTTCCTGGCGGTGGGGATGTCTCTCGATCTTGGCGTGGTCGCCGAGAACTGGCCGGTCATCGCCGCCGGCGTCGTCGCTGCCATGACCGTCAAGGCGGTGGCGATCTACATCATTGCGCGCCTCATGCGGTCGAGCCATGGCGAGGCGCTGGAAAGGGCGGTGCTGATGGGGCAGGGCGGCGAATTTGCCTTCGTGCTCTATACGACCGCCGCCAGTGCGGGGCTGATCGACGGGCCATCCAACGCCATATTCACCGCCACGGTCATTCTTTCCATGGTGCTGACGCCGCTGCTGGTCATCCCGATGCGGCGGTTTGCACCCAAGCGCGTCATGTCGATGGACGGGATCGAGGAGGTGAACGGCCTCAGCGAACGGGTGCTGCTTATCGGGTTCGGGCGTTTCGGACAGATCGCCAGCCAGCCTTTGCTGGGGCAGGGGCACAGAATATCGATCATCGACAATGACGTGGAGATGATCCGGGCGGCGGCTCAATTCGGGTTCAAGGTCTATTATGGCGACGGCACGCGACTCGACGTGCTGCACGCAGCCGGGGCGGACAGAGCTGAACTGGTGCTGATCTGCGTCAACGAACCCAAGAACGCCACTCTGATTGCCGAGCTGATCCGGGATCATTTTCCGATCGCCAAGGTGATGGCGCGCGCCTTCGACCGGGGACACGCGATCGAATTGCGCGAGATCGGCGTCGAATACGAACTGCGCGAGACGTTCGAATCGGCGGTTCGGTTCGGGGCGCAGGCGATCCGCATCATGGGAGCCACGGAAGTGGAAATCGAGGATGCGACAGAGGGGGTGCGGACGCGCGACCGGATGCGCTTCGAGGCGCAATTGCTGGGCGATCTGCGCCAGCAGGACCTGCTGCTTTCAAATGCCATCGACCAGGCCCGGGAAGGCGGGGTGGATGTCGACCCCCAGGCCGCCGAAGCAAATGCGAAAGCCAGCACGCAGAGCCACTAACAAAACGTGGCTGCGCGGATGGGGGCTTTTCGATGCTGAAATTAAGTGCAACAGTACCCCTGTCCGAGGGGAACATCGTCATGAAAACTGGATTGCGATATGCCGCAAAAGCCGATCGTCTACGATGCTCCAACCCACGAGCCCCGTGCCACTACTGTTGAAGCCATTCAGGCCGAAATCCTCGAGAGGCTGATCTATTCCGTAGGCAAGGATCCTATAGTTGCCCGCCCGCATGACTGGTTGACCGCTACCATTCTGGCCGTGCGCGACCGTGTCATGGATCGCTGGATGGAGAGTTCGCGCGAGACCTGGCGCACCGCCAACAAGCGCGTCTACTATCTCAGCCTCGAATTCCTGATCGGCCGGCTCATGCGCGACGCGATGAGCAATGTGGGCCTGATGGAGCCGGTGCAACAGGCTCTGGCCAACCTCAATGTCGACCTGGGCGATCTGATCAATCTCGAGCCCGACGCAGCGCTAGGCAATGGCGGCCTCGGCCGGCTGGCGGCCTGTTTCATGGAATCCATGTCCTCGGTCGATATCCCAGCTTATGGCTATGGCATCCGCTATGTGCATGGGCTGTTTCGCCAGGAGATGAGCGAAGGCTGGCAGGTCGAACTGCCCGAGGAGTGGCTCGCGCACGGCAATCCATGGGAATTCGAGAGGCGCGAAAGCACCTATGAAATCGGCTTCGGCGGCCATGTGAACCCGGTCCAGGACCCTGATGGCAGCGTGCGCCAGGAATGGGAGCCAAATGAGCACCTGTTGGCCGTGGCCTATGACACGCCTATCGTGGGCTGGCGCGGCAAGCGGGTGAACACGCTGCGGCTGTGGAGCGCGCAGCCGATCGACCCGATCCTGCTCGACAAATTCAATTCCGGCGACCACATCGGGGCGCTGGAAGAAAGCTCCAAGGCCGAAGCGATCACCCGGGTTCTCTACCCGGCGGATTCGACCCCGGCCGGGCAGGAATTGCGGCTGCGCCAGGAGTTTTTCTTCTCATCGGCGTCATTGCAGGACATCGTGCGGCGGCATTTGCAGCAATATGGCGATCTCGGCTCGCTGCCGGACAAGGTCGCCATCCAGCTCAATGACACGCATCCGGCTATTTCGGTCGCCGAGCTCATGCGCATTCTCATCGATGACAATGGGCTCGCCTGGGACCAGGCCTGGAAGCTGTGCAAGGGCACGTTCGGCTATACCAACCATACCCTGCTGCCCGAAGCGCTGGAGAGCTGGCCGGTGGCGCTGCTCGAGCGGCTTTTGCCTCGCCACATGCAGATCATCTACCAGATCAATGCCGAAGTGCTGACCGAAGCGCGGGTCAAGGCCGGCTTCAACGACCAGCAGGTGGCCGCGATTTCGCTGATCGACGAGCATGGCGGGCGGCGCGTCCGCATGGGCCAGCTGGCCTTTGTCGGCTCGCACTCGATCAATGGCGTTTCGGCGCTGCATACGGAGCTGATGAAACAGACGGTTTTTGCCGATCTGCACAGGCTCTATCCCGAGCGGATCAACAACAAGACCAATGGCATTACGCCGCGGCGCTGGCTGCTGCAGTGCAATCCGAGCCTCACCAAGCTGATCAG